>PLFY01000194.1:2073-2898 GCA_003138365.1 Acidobacteriaceae bacterium | reverse complement strand
TGGGGCTGGGGCTTGAAGGGCCTCAGGCCTCAGTCACCTCACGCACGAAACAACTGGAATAGTCACTTTGCATCGGCTGGATCAACCTCCTTTCCCGTGTAACCCCAAACTACCGCCAACCCCGCCGCCCGTCAAGAAAAGTTTTTGCTGCCTTCGCCCAACCGTTCCCAACTCTGCACTCCCCCTGATCTCTGATCTCTGGCCTCTGATCCCTGATCTCTGCCTTCACCAACTATGCAACCACTCCTCATCCCTTCCAATCCGCACCGGCGCATGGAACAGCTCGCTCAGTCTTGCTTCCGTCAGCATCTCTCCCCGCGGCCCGTCTCCCACAATCCGCCCCGCCCGCATCAGGATCACCCGCTCAATCTCCGGCAGAATATCGCCCAGATGATGGGTCACCAGCACCAGCCCGGTTCCCTCCTGAGCCAGCCGCCGCAGCGTCTCGCGCAGTTCCCGCTGCGCCGCCAGGTCCAGTGCGTTTGAGGGCTCGTCCAGCAGCAATTGCTTCGGCCGATGCACCAGCGCCCGCGCAATCAGAATCCGCCGCTTTTCTCCAGCCGACATCTCGCCCACCAGTTGCTCCGCCAGATGCAGCCCCTCCATCCGTTCCAGCGCCTCCACAGCCCGCTCCCGCATCATCTCCGTCACATGCAGATTCGGCCACAGTGTCGAAGCCGAAAAGAACCCCGCAATCACCGCGTCCAGGCCCGTCGTAACGGCAGTTCGCTCTCCCGGCAATTCCGCCCCAACCACCCCGAAATGCCTGCGTAATTGCGTCAGATCCCACCGCTCGCGTCCAAAGATCCGCACCGCCATCCCCGG
>PLFY01000194.1:0-2028 GCA_003138365.1 Acidobacteriaceae bacterium | reverse complement strand
CCGCCCCCATCCACCTGCTAGATTAAATGGGTTAGCTCCTATGACCCACATGCCTGACGCCTCCCAATTCCTCATCCCCCGCGGCTTCCGCTTTGGCGCCGCCAAAGCTGGCCTCAAGAAGAGCGGCCGCACCGACTTTGCCCTCATCGTCGCCGATCAGCCTGCAAGCGCCGCCGCCGCCTTCACCGCCAACCGCGTCACCGCCGCCCCGCTCATTGTCGACAAGGCCCATCTCCGCGCCACCGGCAGCCGTGTCCGCGTAGCCGCCATCAACGCCGGCAACGCCAATTGCGCCGCTGGCGAACCCGGTTTGGCCGCTGCCCGCGCCACCTGCGCCGCCGCCGCACATATCTTCGGCTGCAAGCCGGAAGAAGTCTTTCCCTCTTCCACCGGAATCATCGGTGTCCCCCTGCCTGCCGAGAAGCTCATCGCCGCCCTCCCCGCTCTTGCCGAGTCGTTGAGCTCGGAGTTCGACCACTTCCAGCAAGTTGCCCAGGCCATCCTCACCACCGACACCATCGAGAAAACCGCCTTTGCCCGACTCGAAATCGGCGGCCCTGACGGAACCAGCCAGGAAGTCCGCATCGCCGCCCTCGGCAAGGGCTCAGGCATGATTCACCCGCAGCTCGTTCCCCACGCCACCATGCTCATTTACGTCCTCACCGACGCCGCGATAGAGCCTGTCGTCCTCGACGCCTATCTCCGCGCCGCCATCGAAGTCAGCTTCAACCGCATCTCTGTCGACGGCGACACCTCCACCAACGACACCGTGCTCCTTCTAGCCTCAGGATCGAGCGGCGCCGTCGTCGGCCCAAATCACGTTGAATTCGCCGCGGCACTCACGCAGGTCTGCACCTCGCTCGCCCGTCAGGTCGTCGCCGACGGCGAGGGCATCACCCATGTTGTTGAATTGCACATCGAAGGAGCCGCGACAGACGCCGACGCCCTCAAGGTAGCCAAGGCCATCGCCCATTCACCGCTCGTCAAAACCGCCTGGGCCGGCGCCGATCCCAACTGGGGACGCCTCATCGCAGCCGTCGGCTACTCCGGCGCGGAAATCGACCCCGAGCGCATCGACATCTGGTTTGGAAGTCTGCCTATCTGCCGCAACGGCGGACGCGCCCCGGACTTCGACGAGGCCGCCGCCCACACCTACATCGCGCAGCCCGAATTCTCCATCGCCATCCAGCTCCACCAGGGCCCCGGCGCCTGTGTTTTCTGGACCACCGACCTTACCGTCGAGTACATCCACATCAACGCCGACTACTCCTCGTAGCTTTCGGATTCCGATTGCCGAAGCTACCCCGGATACCCTCCCGTGATGTAGCCCTCCAACGCCTGAATGGTTTGCGCCTGACCGGAGATCACACATTTCACCAGGTCGCCAATGGAGATGACTCCCACCACGGTCTCATCCTGCAACACCGGGAGATGGCGAAAATCGTGTTGGGTCATGATAGCCATGCATTCATCCACGGTGCGCTCCGGACCCACAAAGATCACCGGGCTGGTCATGATCTGGTGGACCAGGGTTTCTTTGGAAGGGTGGCCCATCAGGACCCCTTTGCGCGCGTAGTCACGCTCCGAGACGATGCCGACCAGCCGATCGTTGGAAAGCACCAGCAATGCGCCGATGTTGTACTCGGCCATCTTCTCGATCGCCTCGTAGACCGACTGCTCGGGTGCTATCGACAGGACCCTGCTTTCGCCTTTGCTTTTCAACACCAATTCAACCGTGTCGGAAACCTTCATCGGACCCTCCTAGCCCTTGGCAGCCATGTACCGGCGTGTACATCCCATCCTGGACGGCCTTCGTCGTCGCGGAACAACAGTGTATCTCGTTTCGTGCAGAACTCGAGTCTTGGCATCCAGGTCAAAGCAGAGTGCTCGCATCGCAGGGTCGGCAAACGCCCAGGGCGCAATCGAGTCCCTCCCGATGCGGCACCTAGTCAATATATTCCATCCGGATTGCGACAGAACAGTGCGGAAGTGGATTGGACAGGGAGAACACTCATCAATTTCAGCAGC
>PLFY01000115.1:77930-78715 GCA_003138365.1 Acidobacteriaceae bacterium | reverse complement strand
ACCGGCAAAGAACGTGACTCCGAATCAGGAAATGACTACTTCGGGGCTAGGTACTACGCCAGTAGGCGGGTGGCGCACCCTAAGTTTTTGAAATCTTAACCAACCCACAACTGAGGGTGCCCTATCCTTCGCCTCTTTTCTGGCGAAGGGTGGGCTGGCATGAACTTCGCTCATCGGCGGGTATAGAATTCTCCAGTTATGGTGAAGCTCGTCCGTTACCAGCAATGCGGCTGTTTTCACTTTGTCACGTTCAGTTGTTATCGTCGTCAGCCGTTGTCGGGCACGGCGACGGCATACGGCGTCTTCGAGCGTGAGCTTGAGGCCGTGCGTGTGCGGTACGGCTTTGTGGTTGCTGGTTATGTTCTGATGCCGGAGCATGTTCATCTGCTTGTCGGCGAGCCGCGCCGGTCGTCGCTGTCGATTGCGCTCCAGGTGTTGAAACAGCAGACCTCGCGCAAGCTGAAGCAACGTGGAGAGGTTCAGTTCTGGCAGCGCCGTTACTACGATTTCAACGTCTGGAGCGAAGAGAAGCGGGTCGAGAAACTTCGCTATATGCACCGCAACCCGGTGAAGCGCGGGTTGGTCGAGAAGCCGGAGCAATGGCAATGGTCGAGCTTCCGGCACTACGCAAACGGCCAGCTTGGAGTGGTCGAGATCGAATCGCAATGGACAGCGTTCCGGCGAGGGAATCAACTGCCAGAACATCTCCGATACGCTGAAAAGGGCGGTTCAGATTCGTGCCCTCTCACCCTTCGCTAAAAAAAAGCGAAGGATGGGGCACCCTC
>PLFY01000115.1:17847-77854 GCA_003138365.1 Acidobacteriaceae bacterium | reverse complement strand
TTTTCATACGGTCAGAGACCTAGTAGCGGGCAAAGCGATCATAGACGGCGATGACGGGAAGAACGTTGCCGTCGCCATCGAAGAACCCGCGTTGCACCAACTCTCCGCGGACTGCCGGTTCCCACCAGAAGACACCTTTGCCGTGGGCGCCGGGCGCTTCCATTACGATTCGGTTCACCTCATCGAGGAAGTCGCGCTGGCCCTCCGGCGTTTCAGGAAACGGGCCTGGGCGCTTCATGTAATTGCCGGGCTCCCAATTGTAGGCGGTCTCCACGATGTATACGTCTTTGCCGTATTCGCGGATGGTGAATTCCAGATTGGCGCGCAGATCGTTGAGGCTGCCGTGCCACCACGGGTAATAGGATTGGCCGATGACGTCGAACTGAATCTTGTAACTGAGAAGTTTGTCGAAGAAGTACTTTGTTCCGGCGATATCTCCACCACGGTCAATGTGAATCATGATAGCCGGATGGGGATCGGTTCCGCTGCCGGCGGATACTCCGTCGATCCCCGCTTTTACCAACTCGGCAAAGCGATCCCAGTTTTCCGGCAGCTTGCCGTCGGGCCATAACATGCCATGCGTAATCTCGTTGCCCACCTGCACCATGTCCGGCATGACACCCGCATTCCTGAAGGATGCGATTGTGTCGCGCGTGTAGGCAAAGACGGCGTCGACCAACTGCTGGTGCGAAAGCTCTCTCCACGCAACTGGAGTCGGCTGATGGCCCGGGTCGGCCCAGTCGTCGGCATAATGGAAGTCGAGCAGCAGTCGAAAACCCATGGCCTTGGCTCGCTTCGCGGCGGCCAGAGTGTAGTCGAGATTGTTGGGGAGCGTCGCGGGCGAATTGAAGATGCGCAGGCGGACCCAGTTGTAGCCGTGATCGCGAAGTATCTCCAAGGCGGGCTTGGCTACGCCGTTTTCCTTGAAGACGGCGCCTTGCTGCTCGGCCTGAGGCAGGAAGGAGATATCCGCGCCGATGGCATACTGCGAGGACTTCCCTGCTGGGGTTTGCTGTGCCGGACAAGCAACGCTTGCGGCGAGGACAAGAATCACGACCGATACCGATCTGCGACGCTTCACGAATCACCTCAGGGAAACAGTCTCGACCTCGGGTTCTTGCCAGGCTGCCTAAATGTGGATCAGTCCGCGCTGCAGTCCCGCCACCACCGCTTGAGTACGATCACTGGCGTTGAGACGCATAAGGATCACGCTCACGTGGCATTTGACAGTGGCCTCGGTGATGCCCAGCATGGCGGCAATCTCCCGATTGGATTTGCCCTTTGCCAACAGCGCCAGCACCTCGCGTTCGCGGTTGCTGAGGTTCGAGTCGCGGGTGCGCGAAGTGAGCGCCTGAGACACGGGCGGTGGGACATAGCGCCCTCCGCCGTGGACTCGCTTCACCGCATTCACCAACATCTCCTGCGGCATGCCCTTTACCAGGTAGCCGGTTGCGCCGGCTTCCATGGCCTGATAGATGTCCTCGTCGCCTTCATAGGTGGTGAGGACGATAAACCGCGCCTTTGGGCTCTGGGTGCGGATGCGGCGAATGGTCTCCACCCCGCTGATGCCGGGCAATCGCAAGTCCATCAAGGTGATGTCGGGGTGATGGAGTGCGTGCAGCTTGAGCGCCTCTTCGCCGCTGCCGGCCTGCGCGACTGTCTCCATCTCGTTGCAGGACGCAATGAGCGCCGTGATCCCGACGCGCATGATCGGGTGATCGTCGACGATAAGAATGCGGATCGGCGGCATAAGCAAACAGATTATAGTGCCTGGAGCATAGAGTGGTCAGGCCCAGGCACGAAGACCTTGCAGGGACCTGGCATCATTGGGCGATGGCGCTGCGTGGAATCTCTACGCGCACGCGGGTTCCCTGCCGGGGGATGCTCTCGATTTCAAATTCTCCTTCGAAGCGATGAATCCTTTCCTGCATCCCACGCAAGCCAAAGTGCCCATCGGAGAAGGCTTCCGCGGCGTCGAAGCCCTCCCCGTCGTCCTTTACCGTGAGCGAAAGCGACTCGCCCGCGTAGCAGATCTCCGCTTCCACATTCTTCGCATGACCATGCAGGATCGCGTTGAATACCGCTTCCCGGGCCACCATCATCAACTCATGCGTAGCGGGCAGGTTGATGCCAAACGGCTTTCCGGCCACGCGATAGACCATCTTCACTTCATGTTCCCGGCCAATCCGTTCGGCCATGCGCTGGAGCGCGGCCTCCAGATCGACGAGCGTGTGCTCGTCGCCGCGCAAATTCCACACCGCCTGGCGTGCCTCGTCCACGGTGGCGCGAATCTGTGTGGCGGCATAGTCGATCAAGTGCAGCCTGGACTCGTTGTCATCCACTTCTCCGCTTGATGCAGCCTCAAGCAGCGCGGAGATGCTCACGCAGCCTTGGATGAGCGTATCGTGCATTTCGCGCGCCAGCCGCGTCCGTTCCGCCAGGACCGCTTTGAATCGACCATGAATCTGCTTCATTCGCACCTGATACGCGAGGATGGATACCAGCCCAACGAGCACAACGCAGAGGGCCACAAACCATGGCGTCCGGTAGAAATAGGGCTTCTTGACGAAGTTGATCGAGGCGCGGGCCGTATGTCCCGGATGATCCGTCTCCCAGGCTTCCACAAGAAACGTGTATTGACCGGCAGGAAGATTCGTATAGGTTGCGAGCCGTTGCTGCGCGCCCGCATAGGTCCAGTTCCGGTCATACCTGTCAAGCTTGTAGCGAAAGCGCAGTCCTTCCTGCGAACGCAGCAAGACCGGCTCATACGCAATCTCGACGCGGTCGCTGCCCGCATCCAGATCGAGCTTTCCAGCCAGAGACACGGGCCGGCCATCGACCGTCATGGTGTCGATATTCAGGTTGGAGATGAATGGATGTTCCAGTTCATCGGGGCGAATGCTCCACAGCCCCTGACTGGTGGGAAACCACGCTTCGCCCGTTTTGGTGAGGGCGCCGGCCGGCTGGGTTCCGCCATAAAACTGCGCGGGCTTGCCGCCCTCGTCGGCGCGGAAGATTCGCAGGGAAAGAAGTTGTTCTTTGTTCCGGGCCTGAGCATCCAGCTCGCCACGGTCCAGCAGCATCACGCCCAAGGGACCACTGAACCAGAAATGGCCTTGCTTGTCCTCGAGAATGCAATAGATGCTGTCGCTGGCCAGTCCGTTGGCCGTGGTGTAGTGGGAAAGCTGGCCGTTGCGGTAGCGATAGAGCCCATGAGCGCGCGTGCCGATCCACATTCCGCCATCCTGATCTTGATGGAGCGCCCACACTTTCTCGTCGCCCAGCGCAGCGGTCATCGCGTCATGAAGGAACTCACCATTCCTGAACTGGCTCAGTCCATGTTCCGTGCCGATCCAGATGGTTCCGTCGCGATTTTCCAACAACGAGCGGATGCTGTTATAGGCCAGCCCGTTCTGCGAGGTGTAATTGTGAAAAACACCTCGATCCAGATGACTCACGCCGTTATCGGTCCCAATCCACATGGTTCCGTCTTTTGACTCGAGAAAGACGCGCACAAAGTTGTTCACCAGTCCCTCGTGCGTGGTGAAGTGCTTCGTTCCCTGGGCGGAAAGACGATAGACGCCGCTTCCGTCGGTTCCGATCCAAAGCGATCCGTCGCGGCTGCGCAGCACGTTGCGAACGCGCTCCTCACCCAGTCCAGGAAATCTGAAAGCCGCGGCATGGCCGCCCTGCACATGCACAAGCTGGTTTGAAGCAGCCCACAGCGAACCGTCCGTATCCAGAGCCACGGTGCCGAAGTCCGAGTCGGCGGCCGTCGGCAGGGCCAGGACGCGCACCGGCGTCCGGCTCAGGCGCATCATGCCGGCCTGGGTGCCGATCCACAGATTCCGGTCCGCATCGGCAAAGATGGAGAGCACGGTGTTGCTGACCAGCGGCGAAGGCGCCTGCAGGCGGGTGACGCGATTGCCGCGAATCCTGAAGATGCCCTCGCCGATCGCACCGGCCCACAACTCCCCGTTGGGCGCCTCACGCAGGGAGCGGATGGTGCCGGAGACTCCGGGCACCGGCTCGAATCTGTCCTGGCCAGGCCGCAGCCGGTATAACCCGCCAACGGTTCCCACCCAGATCACCCCGTCGGCCGTCTGCAGAAACGATTTCACCTTGTTGCGGCTGTCATTGTCCGGCAGCGAGTACTCGCGATGCTGCCCATCTTTCAACGAATACAGGCGCGACCCGCCCACCCATATACGTCCGGTGCTGTCTTCCAGAACGGCATGAACGTTGAACACGGGCAGTCCCAGCGGTTTGTCCGCCCGCACCATGCGGCCGTCTTTGGCCCAGAACAGCCCGTCGTCCGTGGCCACCCACAGCAGGCCATTGTGGTCCTCCGCGAGTGCGCGCACAAAATCGGCAGTCTGGCCTTCCTCGGCAGGATAGGCGTGAAAGACGCCGTTTCGCCACTCGATCAGTCCGCTGCCGTCGGTGCCGATCCACAGGCGGCCGTCGCGGGCCGCCAGCATGCAAAAGACGCTGTTCTCGCCAAAGGCAGGCGTATTCTCATGTGCAAACAGATGGAAACGCGCCCCGTCAAACCGCAGCAGCCCACCGCTGGTGCCCACCCAAAGCGAGCCGTCAGGGGTCTGAGCGAAGGCCTGTACCGTTTCCTCCGGCAAACCGTCCTGTGATTGCCAGGAACGGATTGTGTAGTTCCACTCCTCGCCGTTCGCCGGAAGTGTTTCAACTACCGGCCGCTGCGCTTGCGTACTTCGACCGCCCAGCATGAACAGGCCCAGGACCCCCAGCAGAAGTCCATGCAGCAGCAGACCGCCGCGGCGCGGAGTGCCTTGCCGATGCGAAGGCCGGCGATTCGGGTATCGAGCAGTGTTCAGGTCAAAGCCTCCAGGCGCCAGCTTACTTGTGCGCAGCCTGAGCCATCCGTCAGCCATCTTCGCTCATTGCGGACCTGTTCAACAACCCCCAACAACGATCCGCGGAAAAATCGAGCAGAAGGAAGCGAAGAAATAATTCCCGCCAATCCTACTTTCTGCCGATTCAATCGCCCTCAAGACACGCCTATAGTTAACCGCGATAGGGCAACGCGCTCTCGGGCGAGCCTATTGATCCGGTGAAACTGCCGCGGACCTGAGCAGAACTTGAACGAACGGCGGATGGGCATCGATCTTCCGCTTGAATGAAAACGATTCCACCGGCGCGCCAGTTGCGGCCATTGGAATCGTCGATCCAATTCTGGTGAATGATTAATATGAAGACTTGGCTTGCCGCCATCACTGTTGCCGCTTTTTTGGGTTTGTCCTCCGTCCTCCCGGCCCAACAGGTTCCTCCGCCCTTTTCCATTGACGCTACCGTTCCCGCGCCTGCGCCGGAAACCGGCTTTCTGAACATGGGCGGCGTCTCGCCCGCGGGGCACAGAATTACTGTCGACAGCCGCAACCTCTCGCTCGATGGAAAGCCCTGGTTGCCAGTGATGGGCGAATTCCACTTCGCGCGCTATCCGGAAAAGTATTGGCGCGAGGAACTGCTCAAGATGAAGGCCGGCGGCGTCCAGGTTGTGGCCACCTACGTTTTCTGGATTCATCACGAAGAGATCGAAGGCCAATTCGACTGGACCGGCCAGCGCGATCTCCGCCATTTTGTCGAGCTGTGCAACGAAAGCGGACTCTACGTCTACCTGCGCATCGGTCCCTGGGATCACGGCGAAGTGCGCAATGGCGGCTTTCCTGACTGGCTCATCAAAAAGAACATTCCGCTGCGCCGCAACGACCCCGAGTATCTGAAGTACGTGGGCCGCTTCTACGGCCAGATAGGCGGCCAGATCAAGGGCCTCCTCTGGCAGGACGGGGGTCCGATCCTCGGTGTACAACTCGAAAACGAATATGGCGAAACAGGCCACGGCGCGGGTGCGGACCACCTCGCCGAATTGAAGCGCCTGGCCATCGCGGCGGGCATCGCTCCGCCGCTGTTTTCCGTCACCGGCTGGCCCGGCCACGACTATCCCGTCCGCGAAGTGATCCCCGTCTCCGGCGAGTATCCCGACGACTTCTGGACGAGCTTGACGACCGACTCTCCGCCCAGCCCGGTCTATCTCTTCGCCGCGGATCGCGCACTTGGCCAACTGGGTACCATGGCGCTCGGCGATCCCGACGGCAAGATCGATCTTAGCCACTATCCATTCTTCGCCGCCGAGCAGGGCGGCGGCATGGAGACCTCCTATCATCGACGGCCGCTTCTAAAGCCGGATGATATCGCGGCACTTACTCTCACCGCGCTCGGCTCGGGAGTCAATCTCTACGGCTATTACATGTTCCACGGCGGCGCCAACCCGGTGGGCGAGCTCACCACGCTCGAGGAGTCCATCGCATCCGGCTATCCCAACGACTTACCCGTCGTTTCTTATGACTTCCAGGCGCCGCTGGGTGAGTATGGCCAGGAGCGGGAGTCTTTTCGCAAGGTCAAGAGCCTGCACCTGTTCCTTCAGTCCTTCGGATCGGATCTTGCGGTGATGACTCCTTACCCGCCGGACAAAAAGCCCCATGGAGCGGCCGACTCGAGCTTGGCACGCGTCATGCTTCGCGCCGACGGGAACCATGGCTTCCTGTTCGTGAATAACTACGTCCGCAAGCTCGATATGCCGCGGCGCCCGGCATTCCAGGTTCGGATCAAGCTCGCCTCGGGAACCATTGACCTGCCGAGCACGCCAATCGACGTTCCCGCGAACAGCTATTTCATTTGGCCGTTGAATCTTGACCTCGGCGCGGGAACGCTCGAGTACAGCACCGCGCAGTTGCTGTCTCGCTTGGACAGCCATGCGGAAACCACATACTTTTTCTTCGCCATTCCCGGCCTGCGCCCGGAATTCGCCTTTGACGCCGGTAGCGTCGCCTCCGTCCAGGCTGGCAGCGGATCGGTCACGCGCTCCGATCACATCATCCTGGTCCAGAACGTGGCGCCCGGCAAGCAAGCCGTGTTGCAAGTGGCCGGCAAGAACGGCCGCAAGGTGAGGATTCTCCTCCTATCCGAGACCCAGGCGGAACAGTTCTGGCGAGTTCCATTCGGAGGCCCGCTCGGAGACCCATTTGGAGACCCGCTCGGAGATAAGGCTACGGTGCTTCTTTCGCCGGCAGATGTCTTCGCGGCCGGCGACGGAGTGCATCTGCGCTCCGTTGACCCATCGCGCATGGTGGCGTCGTTCTTCTTGCCGAACGGGCAGAACGACAACCTCCATTCGCTTTGGCGGGAACAGGCAGTCGAAGTTGCGCCGCGTAAGATCGATTTCGCGTGGGGCGCCAGCCGCGAAGCCGCCTCGCGGCCACCCATCCGCATGGCCTCTCACGTCACAGGACGGGATCGCCCCATGCCACTGGTTCCCGACGACGCGGACTTTGCCAGCGCCGCGGCGTGGACGCTCAAAATCCCGGCCCAGTCCATGACCGGCCTCAGTGACATCTTTCTGCGCATTCACTATGCCGGCGATGTGGCCAGGCTCTCTCTGGACGGGCGCCTGCTGGATGACGACTTTTACAACGGCCGCCCATGGGAGATCGGACTCAAACGATTCCTGCCGGAGTCTTTCGGCAAGAATCTCGAGGTCAGTATCCTTCCCCTGCCGCGCAAGGCGCCCATCTATCTGGACGCGCGCGCCTGGGAAGCGATGAACACAGAGGGGCAAACCGCCAAGGTGCTTGGGGTGGAGTTGCTTCCCGAGTATGAGGTTGTCCTCCATCCGTCCAAACCTTGACGCGTGCGATGCGGGTTTATTGCGTATGCCGGACAATCCCTTGGTTGAGGGCGTGGTGTTCTCACGGATGGGCTTGAGGGCCAGGAAGCGCGAACCCCGCCCTTGCACGTTGCAGTGTACAACCAATCGCTGAGACCATGGATAGGCCGGAAGCCGGATGAATCCACTGTCTCTTCAAGCATGCCAAGAACGCCCGCGAAGAATCCGGTGAACATTTCAGCATTGAAAATGAGTGCCCGGCATTGCGTAACATGGACAAATTGCATTACATAGCCTTCGGATCAACTCTCGGCCCGCGGGATTGAAAAATAATCTTCCCGATCCTACTTTTGGCAGATGCATGCCCACATTGCGGGAGCGTAGTGTTCCTCTCGACTCGAAGAACCCTATCGGATTCGCTCTGTCGTGAACGCGGGCGGCTCGAAAAGGCTATTCGTGCATGGACACGGGAATGCGGAGATCGATGAAAACGGTTTCAGAGAAGCGCCAAGTGGCTCTGGGCGCTATGGTTAATCCACTTCAGGAGGCGTTTGTGCAACTTTTCAGTGCGAAGCATTTACGGAATCTACTGCTTGTGATCCTCGTCGGGTCGGGGCTTCTGGTCTACGGACAAGGCACCAGCGCCAGCTTGACGGGTAATGTCACCGATCCTTCCGGGGCGGCTGTACCCGGAGCGACTGTAACCGTCACCAACATCGGCACAAACCTTACGCAGTCCGTAAAAACAGATAGCGTCGGGACATACCTGCTCAGACCCCTGCCGATCGGCAATTACACGCTGACCATTGAAGCTGCCGGCTTTGCCCGCTATGTGCAGAAGGGCATCACTCTGACGGTCGATCTGGCCGCAACGCAGGATGTGCGCCTCAAAGTGGGCACAGGCAAGTCTGAGACGATCTCCGTCACCGCCGATGCCGAACTGATCAACACCTCTTCGGCCGAGCTGGGCACCACGATCAATCAAGCCGCCATCTCCGCGCTGCCGCTTGACGGGCACGATCCTTCGTCCCTCGTCTTCCTGATCCCCGGCTCGGTTGACGTCCAGGCTCATGGCGGTGAAAGCATCCAGACCGGATTCTCTTTCCCCACCGAGACCGGCGCCGGCATCGGCAGTGGCCGCAACGGCAGCACGTTTTATATGCTCGATGGCGTCACCAACATGGACAACTACGACCTGCTGACGGCTCCGTTCCCGAACGCCGACGCCACCCAGGAGTTCAAGGTTCTCACCAGCAACTTCGGCGCGCAGTATGGCTTCGCGCCCAGCGCGGTGGTCTCCATCGCCACCAAGAGCGGCACCAATAACTTTCACGGCGGCGCCTTCTGGTACGTCCGCAACAACGCCATGAACGCCACCAACTGGTTCAGCGGCCAGGCCGATACGCTGCGGCGCAACCAGTACGGCTTGTTCGCCGGCGGACCGATCAAGAAGGATAAGCTCTTCGTTTTCGCCAACTACCAGGGCACCAAGATCATCTGGAACTCGACCGACACGTTGACCAGCACGCCGACCAACGCCATGCTCACGGGCGACTTCAGCGGCTTAGGCCAAGACTTGGGCGGTCCCTTTAAATTGAACCCTGTGACCCACAATCACGACCAGCTCGACACCAGCCTTACAACGGCTGCGTGTGAATACTCTCCGACAGCATCCTGCAACGCAACTGTTCCAGTGCAGTTATCGCCGGCCGCCAAGTATTTTGCGAGTCAAGGCATGATCCATGCTGCAACGACGGTGTCCAACAGCACGACTCTGAAGCCCGGGTTGCAGAGGGCCAACGGCGATATGATGTACACCTATCCCACCGTCTACGACAGCTACGACGAGGGCACGATCAAGCTGGACTACAACCTCTCGCCCTCCCAGGTTCTCACCCTGCGCTCCTACACCAACTCCTTCGGGTCTCCGTCAAGCGACGTTCCGGGCAACATGGAGAGCGCCTACAACCACGGCTCGTGGACGGCCAGCTTCTGGCAACAGATGTATTACTTCAACAACCTGCTGCAGCACAACTGGACGATCAATCCGAAGACGGTCAACACCATCTCGGTCTTCATGAACCAGATGAGCGCGCACAGCGCCGCCCAGGAGCTGGGCAGCGACGGAAAGGCGATGTGCTTCTCCAATAATAGCGGGGATCCCCTTGGGGTTAACATTGGGGTCAACGAGCCCACGGGCAGTTGCTACATGGGCGCTCTGCGCATCAACTCGAACTACGGCTTTGAGAGCGGCTGGGATGAGCCCTCGGCGGAAGTCCGCAACACCTTGGGCTTAACGGATACGTTCAACAAGATCCTCGGCAAGCACTCGTTCACCACAGGCATCGAGCTGATGCATCAGCACGCGGTCGAGAATACGTCGTACCCGACGCAGCCGATGATCGGCTTTGGAAGAAATGGAACCGCTGGTACTGTTAGTTCCCTTACCGGTGGATACCTGGCCGATTATATGCTGGGCTACGCAACCGGGTACATGCAGGGCGCCGGCGAAATCGCCGATGTGGCCGGCTGGCAGGTTGGACCCTTCATCCAGGACGACTGGAAGGTGAGTCCGAATCTAACCATCAACCTGGGCCTGCGCTGGGATCCGAACACGCCTCCCGTCACCAAGAACGGCCGCGGCTCTGCCTGGGTTCCCGGCACGGCGACCGTCGCCGGTTTCGCGAATAGCACCGCCGGCCAGAAAAGCACCGTGTATCCCAACGCTCCCGCGGGACTCCTCTTCCCCGGCGACTCCGGCGTGCCCAATACCCTGATCAACAGCGACTACGGTTACTGGGAGCCTCGCATCGGCCTGGCCTGGCAGCCCAAGCTCCTGCCGCGCACCGTCCTTCACGCCGGCTTCGGCATGTTTACCGGTCCGCTGCAGTACTCGGAGTATAACCACGCCGCCGACGTCGCCCCCTTCAGTCCCACCTTCAACTTCTCGGGATGGGATTGGGACCCCACCTGCGGCGCTGCCATCTGTCCCGATTCTGTGATCAAAGGTGCGGTCATCCCCTTTGATAACCCTTGGGCCGCTCCTTTCCAGGATGCCTATGGCGGAGTCTCTCCTTTTACCAGCAGCCCCTTCCCGAATACATTCGCCTGGGCGTCGACCACCTACCAGACCAAGCCTGCGACAAACACAGCCATTCCCAAGGGCCAGCAAGTCGGCCAGGAATTCTCGCGCAACTTCAAGCTGCCCACGGTGTATGCCTGGAACGTCTCGATCGAGCATCAGCTCACCTCAACGACGGCCGTCCACATGGCTTATGTGGGCAACGAAACCGATCACCTGTCGGTGCTCATCGACATGAACCCACCGTACGCTTCAAAGTTGCCCGTGAACGGGAACATCGGGGACATCTACGATGACCAGAGCTGGGCGACGGCGAGCTACAACTCGCTGCAGGTCAGCCTGGATCAGCACGTGACGCACGGCCTCCAGGCGCAGTCCAGCTTCGCGTGGTCGCACACCATCGACATCACCGGCACCAGCAACGTCTCCTACGGGAATCCGGCGCTGGGCAATCCGATCAGCGCCGCGTGGAACCGCGGCAACTCCGGTGCGGACATGCCGTGGGCCTGGATCAGCAACTTTATCTACCAGGCCCCCTCGTTCAAGGAAAAGGGCAAGCTGATGGAAGAGACGGTCGGCGGCTGGCAGTTGAGCAGCATCATTACCTTGCAGAAGGGCAGCCCGTTCTCCATCGGCCAGTGGGACACGGACCCCGGAGTCGGCATGTGGAATAACCGCGCCGATTTCGCTCCGGGCGTGGCCAATAACATGGGCAAGGGCAGCCACTGGGATTGGGTTAACCCGGCCAAGGGCTACTTCAACACGGCCGCCTTCGTCCTTCCCACCTCCTGTAACGACAATACGCCGGGATGGTGCGGCTTCGGCGACACCGGCAAGAACGCCTACTGGGGACCGGGCGTCTTTGGCATCAATGCATCGATCATGAAGAACTGGACTCTGAGGGAAGGAAAGGCCTTCCAGTTCCGCTGGGATGCCTTCAACGCCACTAACCATCCGAACTTCTCCGGCCCGTCGTCCACCGTGAATCAGGCCGTAGGTACCTTTGGCGTGATCAGCGGCACGAACGGTAATCCTCGTATCTTTCAAGGCGCCCTCCGCCTCACGTTCTAATAGCGCGCCTTCAACAAAGGCCCGGGCGCAATGCCCGGGCCTTTTCTTCTCTTCGCCCGGATTCATCGTCTACTGTGCCTCGCCAGATATTCAAACTATAGGAGGAGCCTCTTGCAAAACTCCATTGAGACTGCAAGCGGCTCGGAGAATCAAGATTTCATTTCAGAGAGCGGTCGAACCGAAAAGCCTTCGGCAGTCGATAGCAGCGCGACTTTTGACAAGACATGGCTCGCGGGTGGGTGAGGCGAAGGCTGGGTTTTGGGTTTCGCGGATTGCTTGATCTCAGACGCGGACCGGTAGTCAGTCTTGGCCGGGGAGACTCGGCCAACCCAATACATACGTTTCCCGTCGCTATCCAGCAGCGGGTCTTGCCCGAAAGTCTTCTGAGGCGACGTTGTCCAGCGTATGCGTTTTGGCCGGGGTGGTCTCCGCTGGCCCAGAAGCGCCAGGATTTGAAGGGACATTCCCTGTCGTGAGTCGCAGAAGCCCATTTTTGCGCGGGCGGCAATCGCTCAAAACGCATTGATGGCGGTCGTAAATTGCAGCACTTTTCCCGAACCCTCGGTCACAGCGCCCATCGTGTAATCGGCCGTTGCGGAATCGTCGGGAGCTTCCGGCTCCCAGTAGATCACTCCCAGCCCCATATTGTTGGGCACGGCATTCATCGCCTGGATCGCCCCCTGCACATCGGTGTAGGCATCGGTTGGATCGCTATACAGGTAGCCGATCTCGCTGATGATCACCGGCTTGTTATAGCGGGCGGCTAGCGTATTCAGGTTGGCGGCAACCGTAGTGATGTTTGCCGGCCCGTCGTAATAGGAGGCTCCGATCACGTCGAACTTTCCGCCGGCGGCCACCAGCCCGTCAAAAAACCACTCAAAGTCGCTGAGATCGCTGATTCCGGCAATGTGGATGACGACTTGCGTGGTGGTGCTGACCACCTTCACTGCGCTGTAGCCGCTGTTGATCAGGCCGGTGACCTGGGTGAAGTTGTTGCCGTTTGCGGTTGTGGCGCCAACCGAACCGATGGGCCAGAGCATTCCGGAGTTGATCTCGTTGCCCACCTGCACATATTGCGGATAGATTCCGTCCGCCGCCAGCGCGGTCATGAAGCCATAGGTGTAGTTGTAGACGTCGGTTTGCAGTTGGGCATAGCTATCACTCGCCCACGCGGCAGGAGTGGTTTGATGCCCTGGGTCGGCCCAGGTGTCACTGTAATGAAAGTCGATCACGATCTTGAAGCCCATCGAACTGGCCAGTTGGGCCAGCGCGATGCTGCCTGCCTGATCGTTGTCCCCCACGCCCAAGACGCCGGCGGTGATGGTGGGATTCACAAAAGTCCGGATGCGGATGGTGTTCACGCCATGATTCTTGAGAATCTGCAGCGCGCTTCCGGATGCGCCGGTGGGATCGGTCCAGGTATACCCCATGCTCTCCAGTTGGGTCAGCCATCCGACATCGGCTCCAATGACGGCGGGCGTTGCCGGGGGCGCGGTCATCGTATAAACGGCGGATGCGACCGAGGAGTTTGTGTAGCCCGCGGCCACGGCGATAGCCTGGATGGTCTCGGTAGCCGGAGTCGCCGGAATGGTGATCGCGCCGGAGTAGACACTTGAGGCAGTGGTGGGCGTCGTTCCGTTGGTGGTGTAGTAGATCGTCGCGCCGGCGGTGGCGTCGGAGATGGTGACGGTTTGCGCCGTCGCGTAGGTTCCGGCGGCGGGCGAGAAGGTGGGCGTGGCCGCCGTCGTTGTCGTCGTCGTCGTCGTCGAGCTGGACCCGCCTGAACCCCCGCAACCGTTGAGCAGAACAGCCCCGATGGCCAGGATGAAACCGGGGAAGATGTATAGCATTTTGTGCTTCTGCGCCATGGCGGTGCCTCCAACTTGAAGTGCCATCATAGGCGCGCAAATCTCGCGGTGTCATCCGACGAAAGTAGGAGCGGCCCAACTTGCCGCTGAAAGTTTCGGCTGAAATGTACAAGCCCAAAAAAGCTTCGTGCAAAAAGCTCCGGGCCCCATCCTTTCGCGTTTTTTGCGAAAGGGTGGGAATCCATGAAGCTGCAGTTCCGCTGGGAGGCCTTCAACGCCCTCAATCATCCCAGCTTTGGCAGTCCCGCCCGCCACCAGCTATGGCAACACCGTTACCTGGGGTGGCTTTGGGTCAGTCGGAGCCATCGGCAATATTCCGCCGCGTGTCATGCAGGGTGCTCTCAAGTTGACCTTCTAACTGAGCAACACTGAGGCCCGGGCGAGGTGACTCGCCCGGGCCCTTCTTGTTTCAGGGCAAGATATCCGCCGATGATTGATTCAAGAGTTGACCGACGACCGGCGATCAAGCAGCTCTGAAACTCCTCTGCGCAATTCATCGAGCCCAATGAATCGATATCGAGTCTTGACGAGGGCCGTCCCGAGGAGTACAAAACGAACTCGTGGACTTGATTCAGAGTTGCCGGTACAATTGGCATATTTCCCACTTCCCTTGAGCACTGAATCGATTGTCCAGCCACGAACATTGAATTCTACGAGAGATCGGAGCGCCAGCAGAGGTTCGTGCCCGTCGAGGGCGCGCTTCAAGTGGCAAACATCCCAGCTTTTCCGGGATCTGCAACAGACGCGGAAGGCCGCTGGTTGGGAAGAATCGACGAAATTCAATGTGCATTGAGGTCGTGAAGATCGTTTGCGTGGCGCCACCACTGGTTGTCATATCCCGGCACGGACAAAGGCCAAAGGACGGCTATGAATTTTGAAAGCGACGCCTTTATCAGCTACGCGCACCTTGACAACGTTGAGTTGATCGAGGGGCAAAAGGGTTGGGTTACCAATCTTCATCGCGCTCTGGAAGTGCGCGTTGCCCAGCTTCTGGGCAAGCAGCCGCATATCTGGCGTGATCCCAAATTGCAGGGAAACGATCATTTTGCCGAGACACTGGTCGAGAAACTACGGCGCGTGGCCGTCCTGATCACGGTAGTGTCGCCGCGGTACGTAAAATCCGACTGGGCGCTCAAGGAGCTGAGTGCTTTCTCACAAGCCGCGGAATCCCAGGGCGGAATTCGTTTTGAAGACAAGCTTCGCATCTTCAAGGTGCTGAAGACTCCCGTATCCATTGATAAACACCCTCCCGAACTGCAACTGGTGCTGGGCTACGAGTTTTTCAAGACCGATCCCGATTCCGGCAGAATCCGGGAGTTGAATGAAATTTTTGGCCCGGAGGCGCAGCGCGATTTCTGGCTGAAACTGGACGACCTGGCGCACGACATTTGTCAACTGCTGGAGAAGCTCGAACATCCGGATGCGAAGCTCGCATCCCAACCTGTGGGCCAGGGAGTTTTTCTGGCGGAGACCACCAGCGATCTGCGCGAGCAGCGCGAGACGCTGCGACGCGATTTGCAGCAGCACGGTTACATGGTTTTTCCCACTCGCCCGTTGCCTTCAGTGGCTTCAGAGGTAAAGGCCGCCGTCACCGAGGATCTCGAAAAGTGTCAACTATCGGTCATGCTGGTGGGCAGAAATCATAGTTCCGTTCCCGAGGGCGGCACGGACTCGCTGATGGAAATCCAGAACCAGTTGGCGATCGAGAGGGGAAAAAGCGGAAAGTTTTCGCGCCTGCTCTGGATACCGCCGGGCTTGCAGGTTGAGGATGACCGGCAAGTGAAACTTATCGAGCGCCTGCGTCTTGATCCAGGCATGATGGAGGGTGCGGATCTGCTGGAGACCTTCTTTGAGGATCTGCGGACAGTGATCCACGATAAGCTCAAGCGCCCTTCGGCGCCCGCGCTCGCGCCGGCGCCCTCAGTGCAAAGCCCCGCTCCGCAAGTCGAGAGCGGCAGCCACCCAAGCCTCTACGTCATTCACGATCAACGGGACAGCGAAGCGGCGTCCGCATGGGTGGAGCACCTGTACGACCACTTTGAGGTTCTGCAGTCTGTCTTTGAAGGCGATGAAGCGGAGATCCGCGAATACCACGACGATAATCTCCGTAGCTGCGACGGGGTGCTCATTTTTTACGGATCAACCAATGAGTTGTGGGTGCGGCGGAAGCTCCGCGAGGTCCAGAAGGCTCCGGGTTACGGGCGGACCAAACCCGCGCCTGTAGTCGGCATCGTGATGGCGCCGCCGCGAAGTCCGGAGAAAGAACGCTTTCGCACCCACGACGCCATGGTCCTCCCGCAATTCGAGGGTCTTTCCGCGGCCTCGCTACAGCAATTCATCGTCAGCCTCAAAGGTTGAAAGAGGAGATTGAAAGGTCGATGGAATCGAAAACACTGTCGAATCCTTTTCCAGGTCTCCGTCCCTTCGAGGCCGACGAAGAGCATCTTTTTTTCGGTCGCGAGCAGGAAATAGACGAACTGCTGCATCGCCTCCGCACCACGCGCTTTTTGCTCGTGGTCGGCAGCTCTGGCACCGGAAAATCCTCTCTGGTGCGCTCCGGCTTGATCCCTGCCCTGCAAAGCGGTTTCATGCTGAAGGCAGGATCGAATTGGCGCATAGTGGTTTGCCGTCCGGGCGATAACCCCATCGGAAACCTGGCGGCCGCCATGGACGCGCCCGACGCCCTCGGAACAGAGGGAGAACTGGCCAGCACCAACCGCATTTTGCTGGAAGCCACGCTGCATAGAAGCACGCTGGGAATTGTGCAAGCCGTGCGTCAGGCGCAGATTCCCGCGCAGGATAATGTCCTGATTGTGGTGGACCAGTTTGAAGAGTTATTCCGCTTCCGGCGCAGCGACCGTGGTGGTAACTCCAGAGACGAGGCGGTGGCTTTCTTCAAACTTCTCCTCGAAGCCACGAAGCAGCAAGACGTTCCCATTTACATAGTCCTGACCATGCGCTCGGACTTCCTTGGCGATTGCATTGAGTTTCAGGGTCTTCCCGAAGCCGTCAATGACGGTCTGTATCTGATACCGCGCATGACTCGCGACGAATTGCGCTCTGCCATCACGGGTCCCGTCGCGGTCGCCGGCGGGTCCATCGCGCAACGTCTCGTGCTGCGCTTGCTCAACGATCTCGGAGACGATCACGATCAACTTCCGGTGCTGCAACACGCTTTAATGCGCACGTGGGATCACTGGGAAGCCCACCGCCAGGCAGATCCAAGCATCGATATCGCCGATTACGAGGCCATTGGGGGTCTTCAAAAGGCCTTGTCCATCCACGCGGAGGAGGCCTTTCGTGAAGCTGGTTTCGACGGCGGCCAGCAGATCGCCGAAAAAGCTTTCAAGGCGCTGACCGATACTTACTCCGATCCCCGAGGGGTGCGCCGGGCTTGCTCGATTCAAGAGCTCTCGGCTGTCTGCGAAGTTCCTGAGCCGGATGTTATACAAGTCGTTGATATCTTCCGCCGCGCTGGCCGTTCATTCCTCGCGCCGCAAGCCGGCGTGCCGCTTGACACGCGCACCATCGTGGATCTCTCGCACGAAAGCTTGATGCGTTGCTGGACGCGGCTGATTGCCTGGACGGATGAAGAACGCGAGTCCGCCGTCAGTTACATTCGCATTGCGCAAGCCGCTTCCTGGTGGGCAGAATCTTCTGGCGGTCTGTGGATTGATCCGCAGCTTGAAACCGGTTTGCAATGGCGGCGCAAGAACCAGCCCACAGCGGCGTGGGCGGAGCGCTACGATGCGAATTTCGCGCAGGCCATGGACTTCCTTGACCGCAGCGAAAAGCAACGCGAGGCGGAACGCCAAAAAGAAGTCGCCAGAAAACGTGCCCGGCAGATTGCCATTTATGCGCTTACCGCCCTGCTGCTGGCGATTGGGACACTCACCTGGGTGGTATACCAGCAGCGATCTCGTGCGGAGCTGAACCTGATGCTGGCCAAGAAAGCTGTGGATGAGAGCCTTTCTTCCGCAGGCGCGCATCAATCCAGGGAAGCTCCCGATTCGCCGGAGATGGAAGAGTTCCGCGGCCAACTTCTGGACAAGGCAAAACTCTTTTATCAGAACTTTGCCCAGCAAGAACCTCGCAACGAAAAACTTGCCGCGGAAATGGCCATGGCGCACTCCCGCCTGGGAGATATCGATCGTCTTCGCCTGCTGCGCCAGGATGCCGTGAATGAATACAACCAGGCCATCGCTCAATTTGAAAAACTCTCGCAGGAGCATCCCGGCAATCCGGAATATCGGCAGCACCTGGCATACTGCCACAATTGGCTCGGCGAGACGCTCCGCACATGGCTGGAGAGCGAGCAAAAGCCAGTGCGGTACACTGCGGCGGACGCGAGCAAGGAGTACGAGCAGGCGATCACACTGCAACAACGCCTTCATCAGGACGCACCGGCAAATCGCGCCTATCAACAGGAGCTGGCGCGCAGCTACTACAACCTCGGGATTCTGCTCTTCGATTGCCACGGCGATCCGGTCCCGGACTACCAGCGCGCTGCCGAATTGTTAAAGCCCCTCGTCGCCAATGGAACGGCCGCGCCGGAGCAGAACGCCGGCGATCCCGATCCAGCGCAGGACCTGGCCCGTGTGGACAACAATGTGGGGATGGTTTATCTGAGGCAGAAAGAGCTGGAGAAAGCCGAGGACTCATTTGAGCAAGCGATTGTGACCGTTGCCCCATTGCGCGCGAGAGAACCGGCCAACCGCGAATACAAAACAGAGGCGGCTACGTACTACGACAACCTGGCGCGGGCGCTGGGAACGGATCACCAGTTTTCACTGGCAGCAAAAGCCAGCGACAGTGCCCGCGATCTTATCGACCAACTGGCGAAGCCAAGCCCTGCGCTGGACGACCTGCGCACGAAGGTCGCCACATTGCGCAACTGGATCGACAAACATTAGCCGCCATCCGCCGCGACGGCAACAAGAGCTTCACCGCAGCTCGCGAAGCTCAGGTCATGTCGTTGAACCTCGGCGCACTTATCAAAAGGTGCGGCGGTACTCGATCCGGAGAATCTGCTTGTACCAGACATTAGCCGTGGTCAAAGCGTGGCCATAACCCACATAGAAAGATTGATTCTTTCCTATGGAGGTCCGAGCCCCGCCTTTCAGATTGACGATGTTGGAACCGTCTGCGGTATCAAGGGGCAACCCTGGAACAACTCCGAGGAGTGCGGGGTTGTTCCACATGCCCCCGAAGATTCTCCAACCGACGAGTTCGAGCACAGGAGCGAACTGTACCTTTTCGCTCTTGTATGCAACGTAGCTCGGCCCGATGCCATACTCAACCACGTCCCCTGCAAACCCCGGAGTGTCGCCGCCGATGGGATGCGAGTCGCCAAGTTCACCCTCCAAGGAAAACCTGTCCGTCACCTTGCGGTAATAAAGCAGCGAGGGCGCGACGGTGTAGTGGTCGGTGCCCAGGCCCTTGCCGGAATCACCCGAGGGAAAGGTCGCCACAAGCTGGAACGTGAGGTACTGCTGCTTTGAAGCCACCGCCGCCAGCTTGAATCCCGCGGAAACGTCCGAAAGACCGCCTTGATCGCCGAAGCCTGGGCTGGCGCTGGAAACGGTGGCCGGAGCGAAGCTAACAGGCTGGATGAAGCGCAGCGGCAGTTCGAGCATGAACGAGAAGAACTTCTTCGGGGCGTATTCTCCGCGCAGGTAGAGTTGCTGGAAGTTCAGATCCGTTGCCAGGCCGGGCTTTGGGCCCGCGGCTGTGCCGCCATCGCAGCCGCATTGCGCATAGAAGAACTCGGCAAGGTCAGGTTGACTATCGCCAAAGCCGGCGTCAAACCGCACGCGGACCTCTGAACCGACAATTGCATTGTCAATGTATCCGACCGTGCTGCCCTGGCCCGGCGGTTCGTCCGAGGTGGAACCAGCCTGGGATGGCGCGGATTCTGGCGCGAGGGCTGTTGACGGCTGCGCGGCGGTATCGAGCGGACTCAGGGAATCCCCGGAAGTCGCCAAGGTTCCCGTGCCCACCGCGGGAACATCCGTCGATAGCCGTGCTACCAACGCGGTGGTTGGATCGTTATCGGTATTCCCGCTACTAACCTGGGCATACAGCGAAATCGGCAAAACTGCAGCCAGCAGCAAAAGCACACTTCCGCGTGCAGATCTCATTGATAACAATTTTTAACAACCTCCATGACACTCGCGCGAGGACCTTGGGGAAGTTACTCTTGCGAGGTTGGTTTGATGGTACTCTGATTCACCGGGAAGCAACAAGCAGATTGAGCCTTCTGCAACAATTATTTTAGTTCACGGATCGCGCGGGCATCAACGGCAAAAAACGAGCCGTCCGCAGTATTCTTTCAATGGTTTCCTAGATCAAATGCTCCATTCTTACATGCTCTTTTGCATACGCCAGACCGACTTCTCTCAGAAAGGGAATTGCCTGGATCGCATCGAGCTTGGATAGCTGCGAGTCTGTCTCAACCAACTTTGCCAGAGCGGCGGCATTGTATGACTGGTTGTACCTCACATAGCTGAACCAGCGCGACCCCGGAAGCTGCGTGCCGACCAGATCCCCAATCTCCATATCGAGTGTGTCGCCAAAAATACATTCACCCAGACAGCGGCAAAGATAGTCCTGCTGCCACGCGATTCCCTGAATCAATGCTGAAGGGATCAGGGACACGTTGTTGCCCAGCCATAGTTTTCCCATCTTCGCTGTCAAGCCAGAGGAGAACCGCATGGTTCCCAGGGATATCAGGCGAATGTTTTCCGGCCCGGCCAACCAGTCAATCCGATAACTCGGCAACACAGCCGTCAACACGGCAATGAGAGCCGGATTGTTATAGGGGGTCACGGAACCATCCACAAAAACTGAGGGTCGACCTCCCAGTTCAATTACTTCAGGATCGAAGTAAACCGGCGCCGCCGTGCTAGCCCTGACCACTTTCCAGAGCGGAATGTCCAGATTGCAATCTGGCAACGCGCGATCGTTGAACATAGCCTTCCGATTGTTGGTAATCGGCCACGCAGAGCCGGTCGTATGGTTGCGAACGACCACAAGCAGAAGTTTTTTCAAACGAGCGCTGTCGAGCATGGCCGGCACCAGGCCGTTTCCGTCTTCAGAAAAGGTCCTCTGAAGAAGCTCTGAAAGAGGCTTGGCCTGATACCGCGAAACGAATAGCTTCTTAATGGGCCGGTACCAGGGAACTGGCCGGAACATAGTCCTGCCGTACTTCACATACAGCTCAAGAATCTCCTCGACTGGCATCCCCCAGCAGAGGCAAGTGGCAATAATTGCGCCAGTGCTGGTACCCGCAAACAAATCAAAATGATCGGCGAGCACCAAGTCGCGCGAGTCATACTCTGCCCGAAGCAACTCCTGCATGCGGAGGAGAATCTCCAGACTGAAGACGCCGCGAATTCCGCCGCCATCCAACGAGAGAATCCGTTTCATGTTGTCAGTTCCTCGGCAGTTTCACGTTTCGAACCAGAGATTTCCACTCCAGCAATTCGACCAGCAGCGCTCGCTCAATTCTGCCGGCGACCTTGAGTACCGTGGGCCATGTCCGCAGGGCGTCGAGTTCCGCATCCCATTCCTTCAGCCAGTCATGTAACTCGCGATAGCGCCGCTGCCGCCTTTCGCAATCGTGCACAATGAGCAACGCCCCCGAGATAGTTGCCAGTTGAAAGAGGGCCGACACAGCGATGGAAAGCCACCTCTGCCCAGGAAACAAGTGAGTGTTCTTGAATGCCATTCCCATCACCCACAACCATCCAGCAATGAGGATTGCCAATCCAATACAAACCCAACTCACGACACGATATCTTCTTGCCTGGTCGGCAGACTGCTCTGCGTGCCGCGAGAAATAGCCCAACTGGCCAGATACCCGCTCCTTCCGATAGCGCTCCTTGAATTCATCGATCGATACAGAGCTCCTGGAACTGTCGAATGCCTTCAGCAGCTTGAGAGACATCAGCATGCCGGAAAGTTCGGGAACGATCTCAGGCCCAATCGCCTCTTCGAAAGTCGGCGCACCCCATAGAGCCACGCGGGAGCGGCATACTTCAGCCGCGGTTCGTGCTCGCGCCCAGAGTACCTGCCGTGGCTGGAGCCTCAGCGCAAACGGCAGTGCAGCGGCAGTAATTCCAAGTCCAGTTCCAATTGCCAGCCATGTATCGGGGTGGGGCATCTTCAACCCCGCTCCGCTGAAAAACGCCGCTGCCGCCGTGCACACAATCGGTATGGAAGACAGACGCCGAACCTGAGGCGCAAACCGGCTGGCACTCTTATCAACCTTCTCGAGCCATGCGGTTGCCAATTCTGTGGATGAATCCGTCAGGAGCGTCGCACCGTCATCCGGCAGCCCGTTCAAGAAATCAAGTTCCGGATCTTGCAACTTCTCGAGTTCCCTTAAAGCCGGTTCATTGAAGACCTGCTTGAATCCCGTGACACTATGGAACCAGACGACCGGCCTGCCCATTTTCCTCGCGAAACTTACGATCTCCTGGGTCCCACCCATTCCGCGTGCCGGCTCCCCGTCCCACAGGGCCACCATGAGTTGACTCTGTTGCACTGTCTCGATGCCGCATTGGTAATAGTCCTCATCGCGAAGCCCGCGATCGCCGGTGACTTCAACTGAGACAGCCTTGCTCAATACCTGCTCGACGCGCAGCCAGGTAACTGGGTCAAAGTCAGCGCGGAAGCTTTCCTGGGGGAGTGGCAACAACACCCGGAGTGGAATTTCCAACTGAACACAACTCTCGGCAAACAGCAGGTCGCCACCTGCTGCCGCCGACGAAACTCCATAAACGATTCCTGCGATTGCCGCCTTTTGGTCTCTGAGAAAGTCGCAGACCAGCTTCCGGCTCGCCGCTTCATCCGGGAGGCTTCTGTGTCCCGTAAATCCGATTGCGAGTACCGATGGAAGCCGAATAGCCGACTTGATCTCGTTCTGCTCTGCGGACATGGTTGTAGGCGACAGCTCCGATCTGTCGACGCGCTATTGCTGCAGTATCTCCGTCAGCGGGAACTTGCTGATATCCACGGTTACCTGCGAGGTGAGTTGGTTGATGAGGCGAAACACGTCGCGGTTCCAGTATTGGTTATCCGTGCCGGCTGTGCTGCTCTCGTCCGCAATCCGATAATTCTTCCCTCGGTAGTTCAACTGGATAATTGGCGTCATTGCCTCGTTCGCAGACGACCCCGTCAAGCGCAATACCGGAAGCTGTTCAATGGCTGGAACTGCCTTCAGGAAGAGTGGCGGAGGTCCCAATGCCGCTGCTTGCTCTCGCGTCAGGTAAGCGCTGGGGAGCACGGCGGGATCGGCAGTCACAAGCGCCTCAAATGGGGCCTGTTCCTGAGCGGCAGCTGCCATCAGTCCAATCAAGGAACGCATCACCAGATGTGCGGATACCGCTGACTTGCCCGAGGTTGAGGCGCAGGGGTCCTGTAGATTTGCGCTTCCCTCGATCGTAAAACCAGCGGCAAGTTCCTTTAGAACCTCGTGCAGTGCAGGCCCCTCCTGGAGCCCCGACATTTCGCTATCTTCTCGAATCTGGTCTTCAATATGCTTGATACCTGGTACGAGCTTTACATCTGGACCGGGCGTTGTGCCGTCAGATTCAAGGGGATAGAGGCTGAAAATGGGACTAAACACCTTTTCACCTAAAAGCCACGTCTTGGTCTTCGGATCAAGGTGCCAAATGGCGGCTGGGGTTTTCCCCGCGGCACTTACGAAATCCTGGCCTTTCGGTGCGTTCGTGATGAAAGCCGGGCTGTTATCCAATCCCGGATCATTGTCAAGCGAATAGGGAACAAAGGTGTTTGTGCCCCGAAGCAGCAGATAGCCGTGCCGTTGGAGCCAGTAAGCGATCGCGCTGATCCTGAGAAAGGTTGCATAACTGGAGAGTGAGGCTTGATCGCGACGATAATCATTGGGCGGTGTGTTACGAATCGTCTCGACAGTGCAGGTGTGTTGATCCTTGTCATACCGGGTCAACTCAAGTCGATCCACCATCAGGCGGACAAGTTGATCCACTCGCCAGCCCTGTTCATACAGAAAGTAGAATGACTCTGGAGGGATCGGCTTCAAGAGGAGCTGCGCGTTCTCCTGGTCATTGACCGGGATAAACGTGAATACCGGATCGTTCTCATAGCTGAGACTAGGAGTGCCCCCGCCGGTGGGCGAGCCGGCAGCTATATTTGTGGTCTGGAGCGCATAGGAAGCGGCGCCTCCCACGGATGCTGCCATCTTATAGGTGCTCTGAATTGAACCGATCTTGAAGAAATACGTAGGATCGCGGTTCTCGAGGCGCGCCAAATTCAAGAGCAACTCTTGATTTGAGGTCTGCGCATAGGCCTTTTCAAAGCCCGTGAAGTCAACCTTCAGACGCTTCGTTGCGCAGCCGGACAAAACAAGCGGCAGAAGGCCTGTGAGCAACAGCAGCAGAAACTTTCCCATGCGACCGCCCGCCGGGAGCGTTACGACCTTTGGAAATCTTGATTCCATTGGGACCTCAGGGGATGCGAATTTCAAACACACGAGGAATGAAGCAGATGATACTTCGGTGAATAAAAGAAAGCAAGGAATAATCGGAATTGCGGCCCAGTGCCCCAAACGGCTGATCCTGGATGAAGATGGGGGAAGATGCGTTGAGAACCCGGCTCTCCTTCGCCAAGACTCCATCCGGGCGGAAATCGCGCTTGTTCTCCGCTCCTCAGGAGCCTGGAAATGGTTGATTTTTTTTGAGCACAGGCGCGGCGCTTATCGATTCGCCTCTTCAGCCGATATCTGCCTGAGTTCGTTGACGACGCGGCCCAATTCTTCCACGATCCGGCTCGCTCCAGACGATTTCAAAACCTTCAGGAGTTCATCGAAATACCAAATCTGCTCCCGCCGGCCACGTTTGAATCGTTCCCAAACCCGTGGCCCGATTTCCCGGTAGTCTTCGAGGATTGCTCTTGCGTTGTAGAGCTTGTCAGCGGCCGAGATGAGTTGGACGTCAGCAGTCTCTTCACGAAGGCGTTCGATATAGGCTTCCTTGCGCTCCTGCCAGGATTGCTTTTTCTCAGGATCCTCCGTAAGACTGTCCGACAGTCCCTCCACCATGCGGGCCACATTCGAGCCGAAATTGTGCTCGATGTCCTTGAGCCGCGGCAGTCCCCCATGGTCTTCGGCAGCGTCATGAAGAAGGGCGGCGATGACCATGTCTTCAGTGACAGGAAACCCGGCATGACCGGCCTCGCCCATGACCAGGGATGCAACCCCCATAAGATGGGCCATATAGGGAATTTCAGTTCCCTTCCGCCGCTCGATGTGGACGAGCCGCGCATAGTCCATTGCGCTCGTAAACCTGCTGCCCAGGAAGAGCTGTCCGGTCTCATTGCTGTTCGTGTTTTTGCCTTCCGATTTCACAGTCCCTCGATTTTCATTGGCGCTCACGAATCTCCAAATTGCCCCTCGGATCATCCTTGCATTTGCCATCGCCATCTTGCAAAGTCCACCTGTAACGTATTGATTCTGTGTATTGTTGCGGCCGGTCCTGGCAAATCCTGTGTATCACAGTCCTGAATCGTTCTCAGATGAATTGAGGTTTATGCAGGCGCAACGTCCTGGCTCTTCTGCGGTGGACTCCATCCAAGACTACTTTTCTGTTTGCTTTGCGAACAGAACACGTTCCAGCCCGCTGCGTGCGCGCGGGTTGTCGGGCTCGCAGGCAAGCACTGAGCGAAACTGCCTCACAGCAGCATCGTAGTTGCCTTGATCCCGGCTTTTCTCTGCCTGATCAAGCGCTTTGGGGATCAGGTTCGCGTCAAGATCGCACTTGCCACCCGTGGCCTTTTGTTTGCTCAGTTGAGATAGTGTCGTGTCGGAAGCAGTTGGATCGCTTTGCCCGGACTTTCCCTGGCTGCGATCCTTTTGTGCCTGTACGTTCTGTGTCTGTACGTTGCGCTTTGCGGGCTCAGTCCTGTTCCCCGGAGCCGTGAGCGGGGCGAGATTGGTTGGCTGGGGTTGTGGCGGAAGTCCTCCGCTGGGAAGAGGCGCGGCAGTTGATGAGGCCGGCTGAACTACGCTCGCCGCTGAGATCGCCGTTCTCTTGTGAGAGACGGCGACAGTCACAATGACAAGCACGATGAGCACTGCGCACGCGGCGCCAATGAGCAATCGTGGATTTCCGCGCCGAAGCAAAGCAACAATACCTGGATCATGGCGAACCCTCTCCGCGGAATCCGCCGCTGGGAACAAGCCCGGATCTCTTGCTCCAGACAGATCCTTTGTTCCAGGCAGGACGGGCGCGGAACTCGAGGATGGCGCCTGGGCGGGGGCCGGCGTCTCGATCTCCAAACCATGGAGTTTGATGAACCGGGAAATGGCTTCTTCGTCGGAGGTGCGGCTCGGCGCTTTCTCTGGGCCGTGCCAGAGGAGTTCATACAGGCCAGGCTCAGAGGCGGCCTGCAACGGAAGCCCAGGCAGATCCCGCAAGAGTTCCCAGGTCTTTGGGGTGAGCAGCGTCTGTCCCGGCGCGGCCCTCTCAAGGGGCGGCAATGCTGCATTGCCAGGCTCCAGACCAGGCAGATCTTCAGCGGAATGAACCAGCACCGCAATAGCCGTACCGGTAAACCGATCAGAGTCTGAGAACCCCTGAATAGCCCATTGCAGGCGGCGAGCGGTCAAGAGTGCCGGTTCAATGCCGGCAAATCCAGCCACGAGGTACCTGCCATGGGTTGCGGAGGTCACCCATTTTGAAGCCGCAATCAGGTCCAGCGCAAGACACACGGCAGCGTTTTTGCTATCCCAGGACAGCTCTTCTGCGTTGCCGGTCCCATGGGCTCTCCACAGCCGGATTGAGAGAGCGGCTCCGCCCAAGGCTGGATGTTTCTTGGCCAATGAACCGGCTGGATTCGCTGATTGGTCAGGTGCGCGAGATTGCTGGGAAGCGGCCATTTTTGCTGGTGACGCAACTATACTGGCTCCGGCAGGCCGGCGCGCAAAAATGATTGCACCTCCATGGAGGAGAATGGTAGTTTAACAGACGTACCGGACTCCGGTGAAATGGATTTGCGGCTTGCCGGCGTGGTCTCCCCATTGCGCCGGCGATTCTCAAGTTGAATTTCTCGCACCGGCATTCCGCACGCGTTGAGATGGACGGAGGGTGGGATTAACCTGCCTGTTTTGGGAAAAGTCTCGGGGACTTCATGGCATTATGCGTAGTTATGCAAGAAGCAAGATCACTGCGTAGATTTCTGTGCAAGGCCATCGCATTGGCTATGCTTGGGCTGGGCTGGTATGCGCCGGCTGTCTTGGCAAAACAATCATCCTTGATTGTCATCGAACTCTACGATGGGCCGTCGGGTCCGGCCTATGTGCAACTTGCGGATGTGCTCATCAACGGCAAACCCGAGTTGCGCGATTGCACTCCTTTTCAAAACGCGGCAATCGACAAGTCGACTTATGGCAAGTTGGGAAAGCTGGTGCCGGGTCCCGGCGGGGTGCTGGAACGCGACAATGACGGCGCTTTGCGCTATCGCGTGGGCGCAGGTCAAGCCTCATGCGCGGCGCCCGACCAAGTGAAGTATGACCACAACGCTGCCTATTCGCTCTCTGAGCTTGCGGACCGGGCCACCTTGACGGGGACTTCGGTCGGTTCCTCCAGCGGCGCGCCTGCCGCACCGGCCCCCTTGAAGAAGGGCGTAAAGCTGGTGTTTATCGGAGCGCCGAATCCGGAACTCGCCGAATTCCTGCTTGCGCAGAGGGCTTCGGACGTAGCTGGCTGGCTAAACTATCTTTCAAAATACCCCGCGGCGGCTCATATCTCCGATGCGAAACTTGCCCTGGCATTGCTCTATGTGGAAGCCGGCGAGGCATCTGTGAGCACATATGAGAAGTCCGCGTCCACGGGTTCGCCAACCTATGGCGACCTGAAGGATGCCAAGGTCCAGGCTGACAAGGCAAGGACGGTCTACCCTGACCTGGCACAGACAGCGAAACTCCTGGGGGAGCTGCGCGGAAAACTCACAGCGATCACTGAGAAAGGACGCAGTGAGCTGGAAGCGTACCAAATTGCATTGCGGTCGCATCAGGCGGGGTATGTCCACCTGCAGACTGCCAAGAAGCTCAGCGACGCCGTGAATGGAATTGACCCAACCTTCCCGACCGGCCTGTCCTTTCTGGCGGATGTTACGCAGGCCGGCAACGCATTCGATAAGGCACTGCGGACCGCGGAATCGTCGGTGGTGGCCAAGCAGATGGACCAGGCTCTCGAGTCCGTCGCACCCTTGCACGCATTCGCGAGTGAAGAGCCGCGCATTCAGGCGGTCATCGATGCGGCTTACGACTACTATCTCCAACTCGGCAAGCAGTTCGCGGCGACCGGGGATTGGGATAGCGCTGTTAAGCAGTTTGACAAGGCCGCAAAAACCAAAGCTACTTCGGAAGCGCAGGACTCCCTGAAAGAGGGGCACAGACAACTCACGATCGCCCAGGACAAGGCCGCGGCTGCCAAGGCGCTGGAAAGCAGCAAGGAATACGAGGACCAGAAGGACGCGATCAATGCGTTCGATGTGCTGTATAACTTGCCTCCTCCGCAGCAGGCGCTGGTTGCCGATGACATTGCCAGGCTGAAGGATGGGTACATCCAGAGTGCGGTCCGGGCTGTAAAAGACCTGCAAAAGGCGCACCTTCCCATCCGTGGTCTTGGCGATGAGATCGGAATCGAGAAAGCATACGCTTACCTGGAGCGCGTGTATGAACTCAGCAAGGAAGACTCCTACAGCGATACGATGGGTATCCTTGGCGACGATTTGAGCGCGTACTTTGTCGACCAGGCGAAACGTTATCTGGATAAGCCATCCGGCTCCGGCACGGAGCTGGGATGGACCTACCTTGAAGAAGCTTTGTTTTACAAACCTTCAAACCAGGCAGCGCACGACGCAAAGGTCGCGGCGACTCCGGCTCATGCAATGCATTCCAAGCTATCCATGCGCGTTCAGTTCCGCGATCAGACCTCGCTGCGCGAGAGTACCGGCTTTATTCGCCAACTTGAAGACGCGACCATCACCGGACTCGAAGCGTCCAAGCTCCAGGTGAAGGCCGTTCGCTTTGGGGAGACAACGGGCGGCGTGGAGCCGGATTTTCAACTGGATGGAAACGTGCTGGAGCATCAAATCACTGAGACACCCAGTGTGGATTCGCGAGAGTCGAAGTACCTTGCCGGAACGCATGACATTCCAAGCGATACTTGGAACAAGGCCAATCGGGACTATGAAGCGGCGCTGCGCCAACTGCAAACGGATCAGTCCGCGCTTCAAGGCGCCGAAGCGAAGGGCAATAAGCATGATATGCATGAGTTCACCGCAAAGGTAAGCGCGGACCAGCAGCAGGCATCCGACGCCCAGGCGCTGGCTGACTCAACGCCCAAGACGGTGACCACCGATGTGACCCGGTCCTACCAATACACTCGGCGCACCATCGACATAAGGAACATCATCAAGCTCCAGTTTCGGATCGGCGACACGTTGAGCGGACAGATGGGAGACCCGATCGTCGTCGAGAAGGAAGACCCGCGCCAATTCGTGCTGTTGCAGGATGTGAAGCCGGAAGACACGGAGGGAGTGAAGATGACCGGGACGACTCCCAACACGATTGAACTGCAAACAGCACTGGAGAATGCAGCGCGAGATGAGCTGAATGAGAAAGTCCTGTTGAAGGTACAGGAACTGCCGCGGAAGATCTATGACAGCGCTAAGTCGAAGGAGCTGGAAGAGAACATGGAAGGAGCGGGCGAATACTATCTGCGCTATCTGAGCTGTACCCCGGAGGATGGCTCAGCCGAGCGCAGGCACGCAAAGGAGTTTCTGGATGAGAAGTTCAATATCCGGCCAGTTGTTGGCGTCTCTCCCTAACAGCCTGTGGTGAAAGTCGGGTTTTGAAAGGGCACGGCTTCAGCCGTGCCGTAAATGGTTGATAAGAAAAGACGGGCTTTAGCCCCTGAGGGATGGTTTTCGGGCACTTCGACTTTAACCACGGGCCCCTAAGCTTCCGGCGCGACGTGGGCTCAGTTCGCGGCGTGCCTGATGCAAGAGATCAAAGGATTGGGCTCGGCCGTGCAGATGCTGTAAAAGACGATTGAGAGGCAGAGCAAGAAAGTGGATTCCCCTCAGAACAAGCCGGCGGCCGCATTGACACGGATCGGCAAGTACGACATCGTTGGGGTGCTCGGACGCGGCGGGATGGGTGTGGTCTATCGGGGCATCGATAGACACCTTGGCCGCGAGGTAGCGATTAAAACGCTTACCGAGGGCATCAAGAGCGATGCCGACATGCTCTCGCGCTTCTACGACGAGGGCCGGAAGACGGGCAGTTTCAAACATCCGAATATCGTTACCGTGTTCGAGCTTGGCGATGACAACGGAATTCCATACATCGTGATGGAATTGGTCGATGGCGATCCGCTGGACAATCTTATTGGCTCCGATGAGCAACTTCCTCTGGTTGATCGACTCAGGATTGTGGAGGAAGTGTGCTCTGCTCTCGCGTATGCCCACCGTCACAATGTGGTCCATCGAGATGTGAAGCCCGCGAATATCTTTGTGCAGCCCGACGGAAGAGTGAAGTTGCTGGATTTCGGCATCGCGCGGCTGGAGGAAAGGAGGAGCCACGACCTCAGCCTGACTCGCCCCGGTCACATTATCGGCACGGTTCCTTACATGGCCCCCGAGAGGCTGCGGGACAAGCCTTTGGACCGGCGGTCGGACATCTTTGCTGCTGGGGTGGTTCTGTATCAACTCGTGGCCGGTGAGCTTCCCTTTTCCGGCGACGAAGTGGTGCTGATGCAGAAGATTCTGAATGAGCCGCACCCTCCGCTGAGCAGCAAGTGCAAGGCGTGTCCTGCCTCGCTCGACCTGATTATTGACAGGGCGCTGGCAAAGTCTCCAGACGATCGCTACTCAACGGCCGACGAGATGGCGGCGGACCTGACCACTGCGATCGCGGAAATCCGACAGGAACAGGCACAGGAACTGTTGCCAGAGGCAAAGCGGTGGCTTGAAGCGCAGGATCTTCTGCGGGCTCGCGCAGCGCTCCAGCAACTTCTCAAGATCGAAAGCAAGCATGCGGAAGCCCGGGAGCTGCTTGCCGAGATTCAACGGCAACTGAGCCAGCGCCAGCGCGCGGAGAGAATCCAGCAGATTTGGCAGCAGGCGGAAGGCCTGCTTGAAAACAAGGAGTTCGATAAGAGTCTGGCAATTCTGGAAGAGGGATTTGAGATAGATTCAACGAATCCCGAATTGATGAAACTTCGCCAGCGCGTCGAGAAGGCGAAAGAGAAGCAGGAGCGCGTTCGCGAGTTTATGCGCCAAGCGGATGCGGCGCGGCGCGCGGGTGATTATCAGTTGGCGATTTCAGCAGCCCGGAAGGCTCTGAAAGTGGATAAGTCGAACTCAAAGGGGATGGTGCTGGTCAACCTTCTGACCAAGGAAGCAGAAGAAGCGGAAAAGCGGGCAGAGATGAAGGCGCTGCTGCAATCCGCGCGCGGTGAACTGAGCGCGCGGCACTACAAAGAGGCCTTGGATATCTTGCAGAAAGCAGAACATGTGGATCCCACCAACCCGGAACTGCAGCTTCTGCTTGGCGATGCGAGTTCCGGACTGGAACAGATCAGGCGGAGGGAATTGATTGCCCGGCTTGAGACTGAGGCTTACTCGGCGGCCAGCCTTGACCGCCTTCAACAAGTGGCGCGTGCGATTCAGGAAGCGATGGCTTCCATGCCCGCGGAATCGACCCTGATTCAATTGAACGCACAGGTTGATCGGCAAATCAGGGAACATGAAAATCGCAAGTTTGTGGACGAGACGATTCAGGCCTGTCGCGACCTTCGCCACCGAGAGGCCCTTGAACTGGTGCGGAAGGCACGGAAACGCATTCCAGGGGAAGACCGGCTGCAGGAGTTGGAAAGGCTTCTGACCGAGCGGGTCACGCGGCAGACGGTCGAAGAGCGTCGCGAGGAATACTTGTCCCAGGCCCGTGAGGCGCTTGGCGGAAGCAAGTATGTGGATGCGGTTCAGATTCTGGAGAGTTGCGAGCAGGAAGGCATCGCGACAGACGAGATTCGTTCGCTGCTCGATTTTGCACGCCACGAACATGCGGAGCATCGGCAACTGGACCTCTTGCTACGCCAGGTTGCCGAGGCTCAATCGCTGATCGGCGATTCGGCATTCGAAGCAGCGATCGCGTTTTTGCAGGAGGCGCTTCAAGAGAATGACGATTCGGCCTTGCGTTTGCTTCTCGAAGAGGCATCGGCTGGCCGTGAGTCGCTTGGCAAACAGGTCGAGGCAGCATTGGCGTCCGCCGGCAGGCTGGTGCGCGCAGGCAAGCACAGCGAGGCCATTCAGTTTCTTCAAGCGCAGCCGCCTGCTGTCCTTGGATCGATTCGATTGCAGGCGGCTTTGTCCGCGCTCAAGGAAGAACAGCAGCAGGCTGTGTTCCGGATGATCGGGAGAGCGTATACAGGTCTTGACACCGACCTTCCGGCAGGCGAGAAAACAATGCGCCGCGTGGCGGCAGCTTTGGACAATTCCACCTTTGCCGCGTCGGTTGCAGAGGCTTTCCATACAAGGATTCAGGTTTTTACCGATCAGATGGTTGCCGGCCACGTCGGCAAGTACAAGATGTTACTTCGCAACCGCGATAAGGCGGGAGCCGGAGACTTGGTTAAGCAAGTCTCCGCCATCATTGACTACGCGGGTCCCGAGGCGAAGTTAGAGTGGCAAAGCATCCTGGCGCAAACAGGAAAGACCGGATTACTTTCTCGTTTGCGCAAATAGAAGTCTGCTATCGCCGCGCGAACAATCGCGATCCGCTTCTCGATCCATTCGGTCGCATCGCGCTCATCGCATCCTGGCTTTTCGCAGAACTTTTCCAGCCAACACGCGGTCATATCTTCCACAGCTCAGCGCAACCTGTCCATTGATGAGGACATATTCAATGCCAACTGGAAACTGGATTGGCTCGACAAACGTTCCCTTGTCGATGATCGTGTTTGGATTGAAGAGAACGACGTCGGCAAAATTGCCTGCCTTCAATTGTCCCCGGCGCTCGAATCCAAACACTTCGGCCGGCTTTGCAGTCATCTTTCGAATTGCATCCTCAAGCGTGAGAGCCTTTTCCTCGCGAACGTACTTTCCCAGCACGCGGGGAAACGATCCGAAGACGCGCGGATGAGGCTTCCCGCCCAGCAGGCCATCCGTACACACATTCTGTTCAGGCCGGGTCAGGAAACGGATCACGTGTTCTTCTGTGCCATAGAAATCAACCATGCCTACCGCATTTTCTTCGGCAAGCAGCAGATCGAACGCCGCATCGTAGGCACTCTTGCCGCGAATCTCGCCGATCTGCTGCAAACTCTTGCCAACCAAATCCTGATTTGCGTCCGTCTTGACACTGGTAACAAAAATCTGGTCGAGCCCGGCGAAGTCCACAAAATTGTCCCAGCCCGGAATACCATTTTCTATGTCATGGATCATGCGCTCGCGAAGCTCTGCGCTGCGCAGGCGCTCCAATAATCTGTCCGTGCCTCCATCGTGCGCCCAGGGCGGCAGAATCACGCCCAGCATGGTGCTTCCGGCAACGTAAGGATACTGGTCGAACGAGGTCCGGATCCCTTCAGCCGCGGCGTTGTCCAGCAGATCGACCACCTTGTCGATGAGGTTCCAGTTCTTGCGGCCACAAACCTTGAAGTGCGAGAAGTGGATCTTCACCCCGGACCTTCGTCCGATCTCGATCACTTCCTTCATGGAGGTCAGGATGGTATCCGCCTCGCTGCGCTGATGCACGACGAAGACGCCGTCGAACTCCGCAACAACCTTGCATAACTCGATCAGCTCCTCGGTGTCGGCATAGGCGCAGGGCATATAGATCAGGCCGGTCGAGAGTCCGAACGCGCCCGCCTCCATCTCGCGCCTCGTAATCTCGCGCATCCTTTCCAGTTCTTCCGGCGCAGGCTTGCGATTGTCCAGCCCCATCGCCTCCATGCGGATATTTCCATGCGGAACCAGGTAGCTTTCGTTCAGCCCAACGCCCTTCTTCTCGAGCGCTTGCAAATAGCCATTCGTAGTCTCGTAATCCCAATCGAGTTCATCGCTGTCCCCATCAAGTCCCGCAAGATTCTTTCGCCAGGGCGAGATGTATCGCTTGGGTAAAGGCGCCATCGAGATTCCGTCCTGGCCGAGCAGCTCAGTAGTAATGCCCTGGCGAATCTTGGCTTCCACATATGGATTGACCATCACTTCAAGATCGGAGTGGCTGTGGGTATCGATGAAGCCCGGAGCCACGATCATGCCCGTGGCATCGATGACCTGATCGAACCCGTTGCCGCGCTCCACCATTCCAAGGCCGGCGATCAACTCATCCTCAACCACGAGGCTGGACTTGTATCGGAGTTCTCCGGTACCGTCGACGATCCATCCATTCTCGATCAGAGTCTTCATGCCCTCAACCTTTCTGAAACACCGCCGCCAGGATTCCGTAGTAGCCGTCAACGGCTTTCAACAATTGATCGATCTCGATGTATTCGTCGATGGTGTGCGCAAGGTTTTCTCTGGAGGGCCCAAAGCCGATGGTCTTGATTCCGGCTTCGCCCGCATAGTGGCTGCCGTTCGTGCAAAAAGAGTATTGCGCAATCTCCGCATCCAACCCCGCACTGCGCAATCCCGCCAGTGCCACTTGCACAAACTCATCATCCTGATCCATGACCCAGCCAGGAAAGAATCGCTCTCCGCGAATCTCCTCGCCCGTGTAGCACTTCTGCACGTCGCTGGCAAAATGCGCATTGGCCTCGAACTGCGCATCCTTCCGCTTCATTTCGCCAATCAGTTCGAGCAACGGCAGCAAGACCGACGCTTTGGTTTCACCCACAAGCAACCGGCGGTCATAGGTTGCGCGGCAGTAGTCCGGCACGACGGATGCGCCCGGATAAGGCGAAGATTTGATGTCGGTGAGTTCCAGAATTCCCTCACCGAGAATCTCATGCACGGGCGCTTTGAGCTTGCCGATTTCGCCGATCAGTTCAGCCATCTTATATACCGCATTCACACCCGCCCGTGGATTGGCAGAGTGCGCCGGTTTGCCGAAGGTCTCCACCACAATCTCCGCCCGGCCGCGCTGCCCGCGTTTCAAATTCAGTTCGGAAGACTCTCCAATCACAACGTAGTCGGGCTTCACGCGTTCGCTGATTTTCCTGGCGGCAACTCCTTCGAAGCACTCCTCGAAAACAACTCCGGAAACGTAAATCTCTCCGGCAAAATCCCTTCGTGTGTCCGCCGCAAAGAAAGCAGCGGCGGCGATCATGGCGCTGACCGCGCCCTTCATGTCTGAGGCGCCGCGACCGTAAATCTTTCCATCTACCACTTCGCCGCCAAAGGGTTTGTGCGTCCACTTGGATTCATCCGGAACCGGAACAATGTCAATATGTCCATCGAGCAGCAGCGCCTTACCAGAGCGATTGCCTTTGATGCGCCCCAGAATACTTCCGTAGCCATCAACAAAAACCTCGTCGAATGTCAACGCCTCGAACGCCTGCTTCATGCGCTCAACGACGCCATTTTCATCTCCCGAATAGCTTTGCCTTTGAATGAGCTCCTGGCACAAGGCAATCACCAGTTGTTTTCGTTCCGCTGTCAGCATGATTTCGTGACTCCGATCTGTTCTTGCGATAGTCCCCTGCCGGCGCTTTCAACGGCCGTAAGGAGTGTCCTTGAGAGGAAGACTGTTGCGCAGCTTTCCGTCCCGCTGGAAATATGCGCCCGCCACCGCGGGCGCCGTTGTGACCATCACAATCTCTCCTATTCCCTTTGCTCCATAGGCCAGCGTTGCGGAGTTCTTCTCAATAATGTGGCACTCAATCTCTGGCACTTGCGTGGAACGCAGCAGTCCAAGAGTGCCCAGCGTGACTGCCGGCGCGCCATCGCGAACTTTAAACTCTTCGCTGAGCGCATATCCCAATCCCATCACCACGCCGCCTTCAATCTGGCCCTCGATGCCATTCGGATTGATAGCCTTGCCCACGTCATGCGCGGCGACGACCTTCCTAACTCTCCCATCGTCGCCTAGAATGACGACCTGCGTGGCGTAACCATAAGCAACGTGGCTCACACGGTTCGGTTTGTCTGAGGTCATTGAGTCTGTCACGCAATCGTACTCGCGGTAGTACTCGTTGCCTTCCAGCTCGGCCAGTGAATGGTTGGTCAATTCTTCCTTGAGCGCATCTCCCGCTCTGCGCGCTGCCTCGCCGGTGATGAGGGTCTGCCGCGATGCCGTGCTGGTGCCGCTGTTGGGAGTCACCATGGTGTCCGGCGCATGAATGCCGATGGCGGCCTTTGGCAGCCCGGTCGATTCAGCCACGATCTGCTGCAACACAGTCCCCAATCCCTGCCCCATGCAGGCCGCGCTGGTACAGATGATCACGCCGCCGTTCTCCACCTTCAGTTTCACCCGTCCCACATCGGGCACGCCGACGCCTTTCCCGCTGTTCTTGAATGAGCACGCAATGCCCGCGTTGGGATGAGCGTCGAAAACTTCCTTCACCGCAAGCAGCGTCTCCTTCAATGCAGTTCCATCATCGGCAATCTGTCCGTTGGAAAGCACACCGCCAGGTTCGATTGCATTGCGATAACGAATCTCCCAGGGAGAAATTCCGGCCTTCGCCGCAAGCAGGTTCAGGTTGCTTTCCATGGCGAAGCAGGTCTGCGTCACTCCAAAGCCTCGGAACGCGCCGGAAGGAATATTGTTGGTGTAGACCGCGCGCCCCTCGATATCGACGTTGTCGATCTGGTAGGGCCCGGCGCCGTGCGTACAGGCCCGCTGCAAAACAGGACCACCCAGAGAGGCGTACGCGCCCGTGTCGGCCACGATGCGAGCTTTCACCGCCGTAATCTTTCCACTCTCATCGCACGCTGTGGTGTACTCCATGTCCATGGGGTGGCGCTTGGGATGGACAAGAAAACTTTCCTTGCGGGTAAACGTCAGCTTCACGGGCCGCCCGCTATGCCATGCCAGCAAAGCTGCGTGGTGCTGCACGGAGAGATCCTCCTTCCCTCCGAATCCTCCACCAACCAACTTGCTGATCACGCGAACTTTTTCATTCGCCACGCCAAGCATCTCTACAATGCCTTGGTGGTCGTCGTAAACGCCCTGGCCCGCGGTATACACCGTGAGTGGGCCATCCTGCGAAGGAACTGCCAGTGCGCTCTCCGGTTCAAGAAAAGCGTGTTCCTGACGCGGTGTCGAGTATCGCTGCGTAACCACATACTTTGCATCCGCGATCGCCTGATCCACATTGCCGCGCTTGACTGAAGTTTCTGAAAGCAGATTCCCTTTGGGATGGAGACGCGGCGCACCCTCGGCCATGGCCGCCTCCGGAGACAACAGCGGCGGAAGCTCTTCATACTCCACGCGAATCAACTCCAGAGCCTGTCGAGCCGCTTCTTTCGAAGTAGCAGCCAGCACAACCAGAGCGTCGCCCACATAGCGAGTCTCTTCGCCTTCGGCAATCATCACCGGCCAATCATGAACGATATGCCCCAGCAACCGTTCGCCTGGCACATCCTTTGCGGTAAGTACAACCTCAACACCCGGCAATGCCCGTGCCGCGGAGATGTCGATTTTCTTCACCATCGCACGGGGATATTTCGTTCGCAGCACCGCGCCGTGCAACATGCCCGGAACCTGCATATCGTCAACGAACTCGCCGGTTCCCAGCAGTTTCTCAGTGGAATCCATGCGAACCGTCCGCTCACCCACTCTTGCTGTACCGCCGTTCGTGTGAAGAGCCTCTCCATCGCGCAATGCCGCCGCGGCCATTTGGATTGCCCGCTCAATCTTCAGGTAGCCTGTACAACGGCACAGGTTATACCGGATGGCGCTCTTGACTTCAGCGGGAGTGGGATCGGAGTTCTGGTCAAGCAATGATTTTGCGCTCATCACCACGCCCGGCATGCAGAAGCCGCACTGCACTGCTCCCACTTCGCCGAAGGCCCAGGAATAAACCTCCCTCTCGCGAGCCGAGAGGCCTTCGATGGTTGTGACCGCTTTCCCTTGCACTTTGGCTACGGTTAATGTGCAGGCCCGCCACGCCTTCCCGTTCACCAACACTGAGCAGGAGCCACAGACTCCTTCGGCACAACCATCCTTCACCGACGTCAGGCGTGCGTCTTCACGCAGATACTCGAGCAGATTCTTATCCGCCGCCACAGTAACATCATCCTGGTTCAGCGTGAACTGGAACATGGCCGTTGCTCCTCCAAAGCGAATCACCGTGCGGCGAGGATTCTGCGGTTATATTCGCCAACCTTTGCATACTGCGCATCCCAGAACGCCTGGCTGCGCATGGAATCAAGGAAAGCCTTGGAGTAGCCGAACTTCAGCCAGTCACTTTCCTTTTGCGCAAAGAGCCGCTCCTTCACTGCGGGTTTGCGGAAGTCGAATACATGTTCATCGGCAGCGCAAAGAAAGATATCCTGCGTCCATCGATCCAACACTTGCGGGGCCAGTTCGAGATAACGGGCATTCAACTCTTCCAGAACGGAGTTATAGCGATCGAAGCCGTCAGTCGCCACGGTCACCACATTGTCTTCCGGCCCGAGCCGCAGATGCTTGGCCAGCTTGATGGCGCCCAACACATTGCAAATGCCGGACGGTCCAAAGGAATCGCGCAGACTTAAGGCAAAGTCCCGATCCACGCCCACCTTTACCAGCGAATCCACTCCGTCGTGAAAAATCTTCACGCCCTGCACCGTCTCTTCATCTTTGATGAGAATGACAAAATCGGTCTGTAGCACATTGTGAATCAGCGTGCACATCTTGTCGCCGATTCCTTCAATGCGATGCTGCCCGCGTCCTCCGTTGGCCAGGGTCGAACATTCATACGGCTCCAGCGCGGCAATCTTCGCTTCGGGGAAGATCGCCTTGATCTGGTCGCCTGCCGCCAGCGTTCCCGCGGAACCCGGCGCTGAAGTAAAGCCTGCGATACGGCCGTTGCCCACACCCTTCACCGCTTCGATGGCGCTGTTTCCGGTAACATGACGATGGAAGCGATAGTTGGGAAACAGTTCGAATTGAGCCAGGGCCTTATTGTTTGGGTCCTTCATCAGCTCCCTGGTCTTCTCCAAGGTCAGAATCACATCCGATTCGGAGCCGGGCGTCAGTTCCAGTTCCCCGCCATATCTCTTGATGCGCTCATAGCGTTCCTTGCTCATGCTGTCTGGCATGATGACGATGGCGCGGAATCCGAGCAGTTTCGAAACGTAGGCCGTCCCAATCCCAAAATTTCCCGTCGAGGGGCCAAGGATGGTGTGTTTGCCGGGCACGATTTCGCCGTCCACAATCCCTTCGATCAACGTGCTATAAGCTGGGCCCACCTTGTGCGATCCCGACGGAAATCCGCAACCCAGCATCACCACGATGTTCGCATCGATGCCCGTCAGCGCGCGCGGCAACACAACTTTGCGCACCCGGTTGGACGCGTCCTTCCAGGTAATGTTGAACAGGTTGATGGGATCCAGCTCATTCTGCTTCAGAGCGGTCAAGGCCTTGTCGCGAACATCCTTGCCGAGAAGACCTGGATCGAGCATCTCATCGTAAGTAGGGCCGAAAGGAATCTTTGTCATTGTGAACTTTTTCTCACTTTCATCGCTCTCAAGCGATCTACTTCATCAGGCAGTCAGTTCAACTGCTACCGCCTCGCGAACTTCTCTTATGTCGGGGCGCACTTGAATCGTTCGGCCCACCGCGCGCATTGCGCTTTGAATGTCTTTCAGTCCGTTCCCGGTCATGATGATTGCAACGCTTTCTGAACCACCGATCACGCCCAACTCCACTGCCCGTTTGACTCCTGCCGCGCCGGCCACTCCTGCCGGCTCGCCAAATACCCCCGCCTTTCGAGCCAGCATGGGGATGGACTGAAGAATCTCTTCGTCGGAAACGGACACGAATGCACCGCCCGACTCAGTCACCGCGCTCATGCCCTTGCTGAAGTTGCGCGGATGACCAACCGCAATCGAGTCGGCCAGGGTATGAGCCTCGCATGGAACCAATGTGCTGTGATCCCGCCATGCTGTGAGAAACGGTCTGCATCCATCTGCCTGGACGCCAAGGATGCGGGGCAGCCTGGGAATAAAGCCGAGGATATGCATCTCCCGCAGCCCCTTCCATACTCCGCCGATCGTGCAGCCATCGCCGACGCTCACCACGACCCAGTCAGGAAAACTCCCCGGCGTGAGCCGCATGAACTGCTCCCCAAGTTCCAGTGACACGGTCTTCTTGCCCTCGATCAGGTAGGGATTGACGGCGCAGTTGCGGTTATACCAGCCAAACTCGGCGCTGGCCTGCATGCAAAGCTCCCACGCTTGATCGTAGGTTCCCTGAACGGCAAACACCTGCGCGCCGAACACCAGCAACTGGGCCACCTTCGCTGCCGGCGCGTTCGCCGGGACAAAGATTGCCGCCGGAATCTGCGCCGCGGCCGCGAATCCCGCCAGCGAAGAGGCAGCGTTGCCGGTCGAGGCGCACGTGATCTTGCTCGCTTTCTTTTCCAGTGCCTTCACAACGCCCATCGCACTGGCGCGGTCTTTGAACGATGCGGTAGGGTTGCGGCCCTCGTCCTTTACCCAGCACCGCGCCACGCCTAATTCGTCCGCTAGCCGCGGAGCGTCATAAAGCGGCGTCCAACCCACCTGCAAATGCGGAAGCAAACTTGCATCGGCCACCGGCAGCAAAGGCAGGTAACGCCACATCGAGTAATCAGCATTCTGAGCCAGGGCAAGAGGGTTCACTTCCCTCTTGATCGCTTCGTAGTCGTACACAACGTCGAGAATGCCGTCATGGTAGCCGCATGCCGAGCAAAAATACTCCACTTCATTCGTGTTGTAGGTGCGTCCACAATGAACGCATCGAAGCCCGGTGAAATAGCTCATCGTTTCTTACTCCGCCGCGCCGCACCAACCTACTGCGCAATACTTAGAGCGCGCCGCTTGCAGCGGCTTACGCACAGCCCGCACATAAAGCACTTTTCCTGGTCGATATGCAACTCTTCGTCCTGTGAGATAGCGCCGTACGGGCAACTGATTTCACATTGACCACAAAGAGAACACCGCTCCATGTCCACACTTGGAGAGCCCTCGGCTTTGGGTGCGCCTCGCTCCGCCATCTTGCGAATGGTCAGGCCCTTGATCTCCTCCACCGATGAGTATCCGTGCCCGTCGAGGAAGGCATTGAGTTCCTTGGCAATCTTCCCGTAAACGGTGGGACCGCGCAGAATCGCCTCCGTGCAGACCTGCACCGCCGACGCGCCCGCCATGAACATTTCTGCCGCATCACGGCCGTTCGAGACACCGCCAACACCGAAGATGGGAATCCGCACCACGCGCGCAGCTTCATATACACAGCGCAGAGCCAGCGGCTTGATCGCCGCGCCGGACAACCACCCAAAGCCGTCCTTGCTCCCCATCAGCGGCAGTCCCGTCTCCAGATCGATGCTCAGGCAGGGGCCGAAGGAGTTGATCATCACCAGCCCATCGGCGCCCGCATCTTCCAGCGCAACTGCAATCTGCTGGATGTTGGGGTGCGGGCTCAGCTTCATGAACACAGGCACATCCACCGCATCCTTTGCTGCCCTGAGCGCATTGATGATGGGAGAAATATCGTTGCCGACATAGTGCGTTGAAAGCTCAAGAGCATCCGCGTAAGGCTTGACCAATGGAGCTAGCTCCCGAATCTGATCGGCCGTATATCCCAGCCCCACGATCACCGGAAGTCCGGCGGACCTGGCCAACTTGTATTCCGTCTCGATCCATTGCTCTTTGGGTAGCTCGGACCAGAGTTCCGTATTCAGAAATCCGCCCCGGATCTCCGCCATGCAAGGCCGCGGCACCTCCGCCGGTTTCACTGAGATTGTCTTGGTGACCAACCCTCCGGCTCCCCCTTTCGCGGCAGCCTGCAAAATGGCTCCATCCTTCGAAGGAGGCCCGGCGGCCGGCAGGATCGGGTTCGAGAATTCGATTCCGCAAATTCTTACACTCAGTTTCGCCATTTCACTCCGTTCCAGAGACATTCCACGGGAAGATCGAGCAATAGGTTGCGAACCGGTGCTCACCTGCGCGATATCGCTGGTTTCTATTCTGGCGGGGTCACCGTCCGTTGGGGATTGCCGGAGATCCAGAAAAGCCGTAGATCGATTGTCGTCGGCCTTCGATTACCCCCGATGTGATACACATCACATTGAAACGCTGGCCTTTTGGCTAGAATTCCTCCACAATGCAAGCTTCTTCCATCCTGTTGGTCGGCAATGGGCAACTGATCACGCACGATCATCGACTGCCGCTTGTTGACAACGGTTGCGTCGCCATTCGCGATGGCCTGATCGCTGCGATCGGCACGACTGCCGCCTTGCGGGAAAGCTACCCTGCCGCACAGTTCCTCGATGCCCGAGGACGGCTGATTATGCCCGGCCTGATCAACACCCACATGCATCTGTACAGCACATTTGCCCGTGGAATGGCCCTGAAAGACGATGCGCCAGGTAACTTTGTCGAAATACTGGAACGCCTTTGGTGGCGGCTGGATAAAGTTCTTACCCTGGAAGATGTGTATCTGAGCGCCTTGGTCGCGATGATCGATTGCATCAAGAACGGCACGACCACAATCTTCGATCATCATTCCAGCCCCGGCGCCATCGCCGGCAGCCTGTTCCGTATCGCAGAGGCCGCGCACCGCACTGGCCTGCGCAGTTGCCTCTGCTATGAAGTTACGGATCGCGACGGTACTGAGGTTGCGGACCAAAGCATTGAGGAGAATCGTGAATTCCTTGAGAGTTGCAAGCGGTCCCCGGACGACTTGCTGCGCGGGCTCTTTGGGCTTCATGCTTCCTTTACCTTGAGCGACCATACTTTAGCCCGCTGCACTCGACTCGCCGCGGAACTCGACGCGGGCTTCCACGTCCATGTCGCGGAAGCGGAATCGGATGTGATCCAGTGCCAACGCGAGCACGGCAAGCGCGTGGTCGAGCGGCTGCATGACCTCGGCATTCTTGGCCCGAGGACCATCGCCGCCCACTGTGTCCATGTCGACGATCGCGAGATCGATCTATTGCAAAGCAGTAAATCAAACGTGATCCACAACCCTGAATCCAACATGGGGAATGCAGTTGGCTGTGCTCCAGTGCTCAAGATGGTCAGCCGCGGCGTCAGGGTCGGCCTGGGGAGCGATGGCTATACCTGCGATATGTTCGAATCGCTCAAGGTAGCCAATCTGATCCACAAACATCAGTCAGGCCAGCCGGGCGCCGCCTGGGCCGAGCCTCCCGCAATGCTGTTTGGCCAAAACGCAGCCATTGCCAGCGCGTGTTTCACCCGCACCATCGGCCAACTCATTCCCGGCGCATTTGCCGACATCATCGTGGTGGACTATGATCCGCCAACGCCTCTCACCGCCTCCAATATCAACGGCCACATTCTGTTCGGCGTCTCCGGGCGAGCTGTCCAGACAACCATCGTCGGCGGACGAATTGTCATGCTGGATAGAAAACTTCCCGGCATCGACGAAGATGAGATCATGGCCAAGGCCAGAGTTTCTGCAACCAAGCTCTGGCAACGTTTTTAGGGATCCTGTGAATAAGTCGAAGTTTTGAAGAGTATGGGTTTTGGCCCGAACGTGACTCCATCAGAATAAGAGCGGGCTTTACAGGCTGCGGAAAAACTCGTTCGGGCGGTAGGCCAGGGATTTATCCCTGGCACTAATGCAGCAGAATCAACGCGGGCTTTAGCCCCTGAGGTATGCTTTTTGCCGCCTTTGACCCAGAACAGGCCTTTTTCCGCAGGCTGTTTAGCTCCTGAGAAAATGCCGGCTTCAAAAACGACACTGGTTCAGAAGCTCCCTAAGCCACATCAACTCCTCAATCTGCCAGATGATGAAGGTGGACCGGATTGCTTGCGCAAATCCATCGCGAAGCGCACCTCCATGCACGAATCCGGGAGCCGCAAGATATCGTCGCTACGCTGATAGGATAAGCCCTCACCATCCACATTTTGTGATTGACAGATACGACTGCTGAGGTTAATCATTTCGTGTCGAGTGCACACGTGTGCGACGGCTCGGTGCAGTCAAATTCAAAAGAGTCTCGCCCAATCATGCCAAGCAGGCCTCGATCGACACAGTCGCGAATGTGCACAGCGCATCCCGCTCTACAATCTCCACCATCTTCAATCCCACCGCGAATCGGAAGTGCGCGGAAACCCTACGATCGACACAACCACGTTTGCACGGAAGAGATCACTGCATGAAACGATCAAGCCTGATAGCCATCCTTACCGACGTGCATCTTTGGGTGCCCGTCGCTGTCTTGATTCTTGGAATAGCCCTCCTTATGACCCTGAGGTGATTTTGTGAGCGACAGCTTAACAGGCGCAAGTGGGCGATCGACGCTTTCATTGCACAAGCTTGGCGTTTTCTGCGGATTGGCTGCAGCCGTTTGGCTCGGCACCGCGGAAGCGCCCACCAAACTGGTAAACGCGGGATTCTCTCCGTTCGTCATATCGCTGGGCATGGTCATGGGCGCGTTCGTGGCGCGCTGGACGGTTCCCATGCTGCTCAAGGGCACCGGCTTTGTGCTCACGGATCTGCGCGACAAACCCCACCTGATTGTGTGGGCGGTGTTGGCTGGAATGCTGTGGGCCGTGGCCAACACGTTGACCATCTTCGCAGTTCGCAATGTGGGCCTCGCCATTGCCTTTCCGCTCTGGAACACCAATAGCCTGGTGGGCCTCTTCTGGGGCTGGCTGCTGTTCAAGGAACTGCGCGGTTCCGGTTTCAAGGGGTGGGCCAAGGTGTTGGGAGGAGCCTTCGCCATTGTCGGGGGCGCAGGCGTTCTTGCCTATGCCACTTCGCAACAGTCCTCCAATACGCCGGGCAAGGCTGCCGTGGGCATCCTGGCCGCGCTCGGAGCGGGCGTTCTGTTGGGCACCATGTATATTCCCTACCGCAAGGCCTATATCAGCGGCATGAACCCGCTCTCGTTTGTCACCATCTTCACCTTCGGTGAGTTAGGCACCGTGATTACTCTGGGTGCGATCTTTTATGGTGGCGTCGGCCACCTGGCCACTGAGTTGGAAAGAGCCCGGCCCATGCTGTTCTGGCCGTTCCTCGGGGGCTTCTGCTGGGTGATTGGCGACCTGTTCCAGAACTTTGCCGCGAAGTATATCGGCATCGGACGCGGAATTCCTCTCTCCAATACGAATCAGTTGTGGGGATTGGCGTGGGGTGCGCTGGTCTTCGCCGAACTCGCCGGATTGAGCCCCTCAGGGAAGGTGCTGGTCATCGCCGGATCGTTGATCATGATCACCGGCGCCTTATCCATCAGCACGGCCGCACCGCCGGTTTCGGAACTCGCAAACTGGAACCATGCCATGGACCGGGAGGTTAACCGATATGCTTTGAATGCCGAGCAGGTAGCAGCGGTCGTGCGCGGCGATGACCCCCTCGCCGGACAGCCACACCAACGGCGTTGGTGGGAGGTGTTGGTCATGTGCGCCGCGGTAGGAGTCTTCGTCTGGCTGGGCGTGGGCACCAAGGCCCAGCATATCTCCGTCAGCATTCCCTGGATCATCGTCCTCTCGGTGGGCACCATCTTGCCCCTGGGAGTTTGCGGGACATTGTTATGGCGGCGAACCCGGTTCTCTTAGGGCGTTTTCACTGATCGCGCAAGGTCGTGGGCGCACCATTCTCGCCGCGCCACGTGCCTTTCCGCCTGGAAAATCGGCAATGCGGCTGTTTCCCCGAGCAATTGGCGATCTCATGAGTTTTCGGACTTGACGATCCTCGCAGTGCGCGGTGAGAGCTTCCAAGACAGCGAGAGCAATACAATTGCCAGGAATGTGCATATCAGGACCGCATAAAGAGCGGCATTCCAGCCATAGCGTTCAGCCAGCGTGCCGATGCCTTTGCCTTCTATCATGCGCCCGATGTAGCCAAAGAGCCCGATAAATCCAGCCGCGGTTCCCACCGCCTTCTTTGAAGTGAAATCAAGCGCACTGACGACTAACAACAGGATTGTGGGATAAACAAAGAACCCTATAACACCAAATAAGACAAGGTCCAGCCATAACTTGTTGTCGGGGCTATAAATAATGCCAATATAGGCAAGGAAGACGGGAACCATGCACACAGTACTCATCATTCCACGGCGCCCACCCAGCTTATCGGATAACCAGCCCACCAGGATACTACTGAAGATTGCGGAAAACTCCAGCGCTGCCGTGCTGACTCCTCCCTCTCCCAGGCTGGCGTGCTTTACCTCTTTCAAGTAGGTCGGTCCCCAATCGAGCATGGCGTACCTGGCAATGTATACAAAGAAATTGGCGCCGGCGAAAAGCCAGACATAGCGATTCTTTAGAATGTAATTCACCAGCAAATCGCGAGTGCCCAGTTCCTTTTCGCTGTTTTCATTGCCGGAGGCCGGGTAGTCGTTCCGGTACTCCTCGATAGGCGGAAGCCCAACTGACTGGGGTGTGTCTCTAAGACGGACAAGAAGATAAACTGCGCATAGTACCGCCAAAATCCCGGGAACATAAAATGCCGAGCGCCACCCGAGCAAAGTGGTGCTGTAGGCGACAATCAGCCCGGTCAGTCCTCCTCCCAGGTTCTGGGCGACGTTCCAGATCGCAAACTTGGTTCCCCTTTCGCTGAGGCTGTACCAGTGGCCGAGCGAGCGCCCGCAAGGAGCCCATCCCATGCTTTGTGCCAGCCCGTTCAGGGACCACAGAGCAAGGTGGATCGGGTAACTGCTAGCGGTGGCAAAAGCCAAGTTGCAAAAGGCGGTAAACAGCAATCCCATGGGCATGAAGTAACGTGGGTTGCTTCGGTCCGACCATGCACCCATGATGAATTTGCCGACGCCATACGAGATTGCTGTCGCCGCCAGCAGGTCGCCGATCTGTCCTTTGCTGTAGCCAAGCGATTGCCCCATCTCCCGGGAGACAACTGGAAGATTGTTTCTGACCAGATAAAATATGGCGTAACCGATAAAAGTAGATTCCAGAATCTGCCATCTTAGTTTAGGATAAAGCCGTTTCACCTGCTCATCGGGGAGCCGGGCGATGTGCGCGGCCGGCCTGAGGAATGGAAAGTTCCAACTCATGAATAGCCTCACTACATCTGCCCCTGTTGCAGTCGAATGACAAACAATCGCATGCTTTCGGCACGAAAGCTGGCTGGAGTGATTTCCTCGATGTCTCAAGGTTAATGCATTTGGTTCACTTGCAGAGTATCCCTGTACATCACCGTGGAAAGAGGTTGCAAGTGGCGCGCGGCGGCTCGATGCTTTCAAGCCGCCTCATCGTTTTATGGACTCAAATCCAAAGACGTTGCAACGGGGCCAGACAACTCTTTCATGCCGCTTTGCCTTCCTGGTAGAGATAGCCTTTTGCAATCTCAACAAAGCTGGTCAGGTCCTTGGCCGCCCAGGCTTCACTCCTGTTCAATTCCCTGGCCAGAAGGCTGGCGACCACAGGCGCTGCTTCAATGGCGGCACGCGCATCAAGGAAAAGCGCACGAGTGCGCCGGGCAAGAACGTCCTCGACCGTGCGCGCCATTTCATAGCGCGCCGACCAAACTACCTCGCGCAGGCGAAAAGGAAGACGCGGGTGGAGAAGCGCATCCAAAGCGGGCTCCTCCGTTGAAAGCGCACAAAGCATCGGCAGATCCGATCCGTACACACGCTCCCACTCGCTTGCCGTTCCAGTTGAATCCATCGCCCAACCGTGAAGCTTCAACTCCAATGTTCGCGACGGTCCCTTCGGGAGTGCGGCAACTTCGCAGGCCTGATCGACAGTATCTTGCCCCATGCGCCGATAGGTGGTCCACTTCCCGCCGGTAACCGTAACCAGGCCGGATTGCGAAACCAGAATCGTGTGGTCTCTGGAAAGCTTCGATGTCTTGACGCCGCCCTTTCGCACAAGCGGCCGAAGGCCCGACCACACGCTGAGGATCTCTGTGGCACGTGGCGCATGACCGAAGTAGCGATCGATATGGTCGAGGAGAAACTTCTTTTCCGACGCAAGTGCGTGCGGTTCCGCGGTCGCTCTATCAACCGGTTCATCCGTGGTTCCTACCAGTGTCGCACCGTGCCAGGGGATAGCGAAGAGCACTCGCCCGTCAGCCGTCTTGGGAATCATCAGCGCGGTATTCCCCGCCAGAAAAGAGCGCGGCAACACGAAATGCGTTCCCTGGCTCACGGCAAGGAACGACCCAAATTCGCCATGATCCATGGCCAGCGTATCCTGAACATACACACCGCAGGCGTTGATCACCACCTTGGCTTGCAGGTCAAAGACGGTGTCCTCTTCCCGGTCTCGCGCCTCGATGCCAATGGTCTTGCCGCCGCGCTGCAGAAAGCCAACGGCTTCCACATAATTGATCGCAGTGCCGCCGAGATCCTGAAATGTGCGCATCAGCGCAATTGCATAGCGGGCATCGTCAAACTGCCCATCGTGATAGAGAATGCCCCCGCGAAGGCCCTCCCCAATAAGTCCCGGCAACCGCTCAAGGGTGCTTTCTCGGGAAAGGAATTCTGACCGTCCGAGCGACAAGTTTCCCGACAGCCGCTCATACACCTTGAGTCCGAGACCATAGTAGGGAAGCGCGGCATAGCTATAGGCCGGGACAACGAACGATAAATCGTGGACCAGGTGAGGAGCGTTCCTCAACATGTGGCCGCGCTCGCGCAAAGCGTCCAGAACAAGCGTCAGGTTAAGCTGTTCGAGGTAGCGAACCCCGCCATGCACAAGCTTTGTGCTTCGACTTGAGGTTCCCTTGGCAAAGTCGAATCGCTCAACCAAGAGGGTGCGATAGCCCCTGGAGGCGGCATCAACCGCGGCGCCCAGTCCACTGGCTCCGCCACCGATCACCAACACATCCCATGGCTTCGCTTGTTGGCCTAGTTGACGCAGAATGTCAGCTCTCATTGTCACACCTGTAACTCCCAGCCTCAAGCGAGACACACTGAACGTTACCATCTGCGGCGCAATCTGGCGCGTGCAGCGGCGTCCATACCCATGGCTCACTAACTGGCGAGGCCTTGATCAAGCGCTAGAAGCTATTGCTTTCCGGCGACGTTGCTTCTTTACACGCCCTTGCCGGGCATGTTTCTGCGGTCCGAAGCGTTCTGCGTTCATTGCGCGGCTGAAAAGCCCAGGCTACCTCAATGGCTACAGGAACAGGATGAATTGTGCGCCGGCCAGATACACTGGCCGGCACACAAGTTTCGTGCAGGTTAGTAGATGACCTTCAATCCAAACTGGATGATGCGCGGCTCAAACGTGCCGGTGATTGTGCCGCCACCGATGCTGGTGGGCGCGGAGGTGTTGTTGTCCGTGCCCGAGACGGTGCCGCCGCCCGAGCCGCCGGGCATGTAAAGGTTTGTGTGGTTGAAAATGTTATAGAGCTCCGAGCGGAACTCCACCTTGATTCTTTCTACCGGGGTGTTAAACCGCTTGTTGAAGTCCAAATCGGTTTCGTAGAACGCAGGCGTACGGCCATAGTTCTTGGGTAAGTTGCCAAACGGGCTCGACGGCCCGTCGGCAGCGGTATTGCTCACATAGGTTGAAGGAATCGTCAAAGCCGCCGGGTTGATATATTGAACGTACCCGTTGGAGAGCTGCGTCCTCGCGATATAGGTCGATCCGGGAACAAGGTTGGGGCGATACAGATTCTCTCCGCGCCAGTTTTGAGTAAGCATCGGCGATGTTTGATTGGCCGATGCCGGCGCATAAGTCAGGTTGAAGGGCGTTCCGGCCTGCATCGTGTTGATGGCGCTGATCTGCCATCCGCCGATCACGGCATTCACCGCACTGTTGCTGCTGCCCATGAAGCGGCGCCCCTGCCCAACCGGCAGGTCATAAACCAGGCTGGTGACATTGTCGACAGGCAGGTTATAGTCCGATTGCCCGTAGTCGCCATTGAGGTTATTGCCGTCCTGCGGGTCCGGCGTGTTGGCCTCGAGCGTGGACGAGGCATTATCCAACGCGTGAGACCAGGTGAAGGAGTTCAGCAAAGTCAACCCGTGGACAAAACGCTGCTCGTAGCGGGCTTGCAGTGAGTTGTAGTGGGAGTGGAACTCGTTCGTAGCGTCGGTGATGTCGCCGTTGTTGAAGGTGGGATAGAGGGTCGGATTATTCAGCAGGTAACCTCCCCAGTTCGGGTAGGGACGCGACCAGCCGAGCGCCGGGTTGTTGTTAATGAAGCCGAGCGAGGGGTTCTTCTGGTTGGCGTTGATGAAGCCCTGCAGATGAACGCCGTGGTTGCCCACAAAGGCCACGTCGACAAGTATGTTCTTGGCCAGGGACTTCTGCACGCTCAGGAAGTAGCTTTCAGCGTATCCATCCTTGGTGTTTTGGGGGATATAGTCGATGTCGTCAGTGCCCGCGCTGAAGGTAGTGGCCAGCCCTGCCGGGTAGCCCTGCGAAAGCCTCACGTAACCAGCTGTGGTAACGGCCGAGGGATTGGTTACCGACGTAAACATCGCATTGGGTGCGTTGATGCCCAGCATGTTACCCGAACCGGCGCGCCAGTAGTGGATAAAGCTGCTGCCGAAGCCGCCGCGGATTGCAATGCTAGGAGTCAACGCATAGGCAAAGCCGATGCGCGGAGCATAGTCGCCCAGTGCGGGATTGACCAGGGTGTTGCCATAGACGCCGCCCCCCGTGTAGGTAGAAATGCACGGAGATGCGCCGCATAACAGGGTGGGGGCACTGTAACCGGGGGTCAGCGTCAGCATGGTCCCCGTTGAGGGGTTGAAGTTGGAAATGAGAAGGTTCTTCTGCGAGTAAGGCGAACCGTACTCCCAGCGCACGCCCAGATTCAGCGTCAGCTTGGGGCTGATTTTCCAGTCGTCCTGGGCGTACAAGCCGTCCATGGTTTGGAGCACGTGGGTGACGAAGTAGGTCGACAGCGAGTAGGCGCCACTTGCTCCGAAGAGGAAGTCAGCCCAGTAGGTGTCGGCAACGGCGCTTGTGCCATTGGGGCAGTTTGCGGCGTTGGAGAGCCCTCCAACCGTCGCCGGGCAAACGCTGTAGCCATGGTTGAAGGTGAAGGAGCCATAGAGCGGATTCGAGTCCTCCACTTCCATCCAGATATGCTCGTACTCATAGCCGAACTTGAAAGAGTGCTTGCCCTTGACCCAGGAGAAGTTCACCTTGGGGTCAAGCACTGACGGGTTTTGCCATTGCGGATTCGTGCTCTGGCGTCCGAAGGAGGTAAAACCGCCTGAGATGGCCATCGAGGGCAGGCCGCCGGAAACGTTGGCGATGCTCGGCAGGCCGGGGATGGCGCTTTGCGGGAACGCGGTGCTGCCGATCGCGAACGTCCACTTGCCGGCGTCGGTGCCGGAGAGCGCGAAGCGCGCGTCGAGAACCTTGTTGCTGCCCATCAACTGCGTGTAGCCGAGCGCAATCTGCTGATCGTGAATCTTGATTTCGCCGTTGGTCTGCATATCGATCGGCTCGGGGATCAGGGGATAGTTTCTCCCTGTCTCCTTGCGATCGCTGAGTTTCAGGAACCAGGAGGTCTTCGCGCTCTGCTGATAATCCAGGCGAAGGTCGCCCTTGTCAGCGTCGTCCGTGAAGGGCGCATTCAAGGGGCAGTCGTTCGTGGCCACACCCGTTGTGGATAAGCCAGATTGCACCGTGCACTTCCCGGGCAGTACGCCCTTGAAGAGTGATGCAATTGTTTTGGAAGTCGGGTCAATGTCGGCCTGGGCTTGAGCGGGCCAACTGGCAAACGGCGTGCCCGCCGGTACGTATGTGCCCGGATGCCACGGATCTTGCACGGCGACGGCAAGACTGCCACCGAGCTCATTCAGCGTGGGAACGGTATCAACCACCGTGGGCGTGAGCGTCTGCCGGAACCCCTCATAATCGAGGAAGTAGAAGAACTTGTTCTTCATGAACGGTCCGCCGAAGTCCACGCCAAACTGATTGCGGTTGAAGACCGGTTTGAAAAACGGATACACAGCGCCGGTGACGGCATTGCTGGAGACCGGCTTGATGTAGCCGAACGCGTTCAGATCCGTGTTGCGAATGAACTCGTAGAGCGTGGTGTGGAATTGATTGCTGCCGCTCTTGGTGGCAACGTTGACGGTGGCGCCTGAGGAGCGGCCGTATTCCGCACTCTCATTGTTGGTCACCACTTCAAACTGGGCGACGGAGTCCGGCGGCGGCGCGATGGTCTGGTTGTCGAACCCCTGATTGCTCTCGCCATAGGCATTGTTATCCATGCCGTCCAACATGAAGTTGTTAAACATGCTGCGCTGGCCGTTGACGTTGAACGACCCTGCGCGCGTCAGGCTGGTAACCGCGGTGGTTGTTGCATCAGCCGGCGCTGGGCGCGTGCCGGTGACGTAATCCACCAGGTCGGAAAAGTTCCGGCTCACCAGGGGCAGAGCTTCAGTTTGATACTCGGTGACCGTCTGGCCGCGCTGGCTGGAATCGGTCTCAAGCTGCAGCGCGACGCCGGTTACTTCCACCGTGGTCTGGGCTGCGCCTACCTTGAGAACCAGATCGATGCGCACGCGCCCGCCGACCGGGATCGTGATGTCCTTTGCAACGGCATCGGCGAATCCGGCGGCCTTGGCAGAGATGGTGTAGATGCCGTAGCGAAGCGACGGAACCTCATAGTCGCCCGTGTCGTTCGTCGTTGCCGCGGAGGCAATTCCCGTCGCATTGTTGGTAACCGTAACGCTCGCGTTGGTGACTACGGCTCCTTTGATGTCGTGAATGGTTCCCACCAAGCTCCCATTTTCATACTGGGCGTAGGCATTGAGTGCGGGGAAAATCAACAAAAGCGCGATCGCCAGGTGAATCCACCCGGAAACTCGACTTCCGCATTTCGCCTTGCCGCCTGATGCTTCCTCGCATACGCTGTGCCGCTGTGTGCTCTCCTCAACGCAGACTTCAGAATGTCCTAGCTGCATTGTGCCGACTTGTTGTCCCATAAGCCGATTCCTCGCAATCATGACGCCTCCAAGAGTTCCTAATTCGCGATTGTTCTTTACAATTGTTAAGGCTTCATCAAAAACAAAAAATCCACCCCAAACACAGTCAGATTGCCTCTCGAGCCGCGTTTCCGCTCACCCGATCAGCGAAGGCCTGTATTTGGCGGTGGATTTCTCTTAGTCCTCTTCCGCGAATGGAAAGTAGCAATATTGCATAGCGCGTGTCAATGGCAAAATTCGCCCAATCGGAGATTTCTGCAGAATCAGGCGTCCACAGCGCCCTGTTTGCTCGACGGCGAGCCTTTGCCGCGCGCCCATCCCTCGCGGCTCTTCGAGGGAAAAGCGCGAGGAGTGAAATTGGCCGCATTCGCTGCCTTCAAGACGGCTATTGCGGATTCGAAGGTCTGCCGGGTGGCGCCAGAATGAAATACTGCACTGGGAGATGACGTGAGATCGGAAAACAAGGCCGGAAGAACTCGATCGCTGCTTTGCTCCACTGTTGCGCTTGTCGCGTTAATGGCTCTAACTTGCCCGATTCACGCTTCGGCTCAAACAACCCTGAGCATCTCCGCGGCAGCCAGCCTGAAGGATGCGATTACGGAGGCTGAGGCTGCCTATAACCAGAGCCACGCGCATCTCGAATTCAGCAATAACTTCGGTTCCTCGGGAACCCTGGCCATGCAGATTGACCAGGGCGCGCCGGCGGACGTATTTCTATCGGCTGCTCCCAAGCCGATGGACGATCTGGAAGCAAAGGGGTTGATCGTTGCCGAAACGCGCCGCAATCTGCTGCGAAACTCGCTGGTGCTGATCGTTCCGCTCGATTCTGCAATCAAGGACTTTCAGGGGCTCACCGGGAACTCCGTGCGGGTGATTGCTCTTGGTGACCCGGCCAGCGTTCCGGCAGGGCAATATGGACGGCAGACGCTATCGTCGCTTCATCTGCTTGCCAGTCTCAACGCCAAGCTTGTCCTTGCCAAGGATGTTCGCCAGGTTCTCACTTATGTCGAGACTGGAAATGCGGATGCGGGCCTTGTGTATGCCACCGATGCACAGATCTCCAGCAAGGTTCGCGTTGTGGCAACAGCTCCCGATTCGACGCATGATCCCATCGTTTATCCCGTCGCAGTGGTCAAGGGAAGCCGCACTGAAGCGGCCGCGCGAAGTTTTGTGGAGTATCTCAGCGGCCCCGCCGCCAAAGCCATCTTCGTGAAGCATGGATTTACAATAGCGGCACCGTGACTCTGCCCATCGATCTGTCCCCGCTCTATATCTCGCTGGCCACCACATGCGCAGCCACCATCGCCACGTTCTTTCTCGGAATGGCCGCGGCCAGGCTGATGTATGGCGTACGCGGCAGCCTGCGCGCCTGGATCGATGGCCTGTTGACGCTTCCCCTGGTTCTGCCGCCCACCGTTGTCGGCTTCTTGCTGCTCCTGCTTCTAGGCCGGCGAAGTTTCATCGGCCATGCGCTGCAACAGATCGGCATCACCATCGTCTTCTCCTGGCCGGCAACGGTCATTGCCGCAACCGTGGTGGCTTTTCCGCTGATGTATCGGACCACTCTGGGAGCTTTCGACCAGGTCAATCAGAATCTTCTCGATGCGGCACGAACTCTTGGAGCCTCGGAGCGCGTGGTCTTCCGCCGGGTGCTTTTGCCGCTGGCTGCGCCCGGCGTGATCGCGGGAACGGTGCTGGCATTTGCCCGTGCGATGGGTGAATTCGGAGCGACGCTGATGCTTGCCGGCAATATACCGGGCCGCACCCAGACCATGCCGATCGCCATCTTCTCTGCCGCCGCGGGCGGAGACATGCGGGAGGCCTTTCTCTGGGTCGGTCTGATCGTGGTTATATCGCTGGCAATCATTCGTCTCTTGAATCGTGAGAACGCATTGCGCAGGCCCGCCCACAACCAGGTGGTTTCAACCTTGGCTCCAGCTCCGGTTACTCCGTTGCCGGTCAAACTGGATGAGACTGCGCCCTCCGCGACGCTCGATATCGACCTCCTCAAGACCCTCGACCAATTCGAATTGAAGGTGAAGTTCCGTGCCGGCAAGGGAGCGCTTGGCTTGCTGGGCGCCTCCGGCGCTGGAAAATCCATGACGCTGCGAATGATTGCCGGGATTGTCGCGCCCGATCATGGTCGAATTGTCCTGAACAGCCGCGTTCTCTATGACAGCGAAGCTGGCAGGAACATTCCCGCAGCGCGTAGAAAAATCGGCGTCGTGTTCCAGGACTACGCCCTCTTTCCAAACATGACTGTGGCCGAGAATGTCGGCTTCGGGTTGAGAGCCCTGCCGGCGCGCGAGCGGCAGGCGCGTGTCAGCAAGCAGCTCGAACGAATGCACATTGCCGAACTCGCCGACTGCAATCCGGCGCAAATTTCAGGCGGCCAGCGGCAACGCGTGGCCATTGCGCGGTGCATGGCCATTGAACCGGATGCGCTGCTCTTCGATGAGCCGTTTGCGGCCCTGGATCCGCACCTGCGGCGGCAGACGGAAGAACAGCTTCGCGAGACCCTGGCGACCTACAACGGCGTGGTCATTTTTGTAACCCACGATATGGAAGAGGCTTTTCGCTTCTGCACCGATCTGCTCGTCCTGGATCGCGGGAGGGTGATTGCCGGCGGCCCGAAACACCAGATCTTCGAGCGGCCGCGGACGGTGGCTACAGCAAGGTTGACCGGGTGCAAGAATATTGTTGCTGCCCGCCGCATCGGTGCGGATCGGATCGCTGTGGACGCCTGGAACTGCGAACTCCAGACTATGGACCAGGGCCTCGATGCGCTGACACACGTCGGGATTCGCTCCCATCAGGTCGTGTTCCAGCCAACTGCGGATGGGGAAAACACTTTTCCATGTTGGCTTGTGACCACCAGCGAAGCGCCGCACGAGATGACTCTTTATTTGCGCTTGCACGCCGCACCTCATGCAGGCGAGCCGCCCCATCTGCAGGCTGATGTCCCAAAAGAGCTTTGGCGCAAGCTGAGCGTTGAGCCTCAGCCATGGCGGGTCAAGCTCGATCCAGCACGGTTGCTCTTGCTCGAGAATTAGGGCGCCGCAAATGCTGCAAACGCAACGCGGGCTTTGGCTCCTGAGGGAATGTTTGTCGCCGGGAAGAACCTGTTCGGAGATTCTCCAGCCCTGTAGCCCAAAACGTTGGATGGCGTTGCTTCCATGGGTCCTTCTTCAAACCTTTACGTGCAAAACCCGGCCCGTTTGGATAAGAATAGAGTTGGAGAGATTTTCCCAAAGGATTGAGGAACGCTTGACACCCACGCAGATAGAAATTCCCAAGTGGAACGCCCAGCAGTTCGAGCGGCTGGTTCTCGATGGCAGTCCAAAGATTGCGGTTTTCGATTGTGATGGAACGCTTTGGAGCGGCGACGCGGGCTACGGATTCATGATCTGGTCTCTTGAGCAGGGCTTGGTTTCGCGCTCCACCAGCGACTGGATCGATACCCGCTACCGGGGCTACCAGTCCGGCAAGGTGAGCGAATCGGAGATGTGCGGCGAGATGGTGCGGATCTACGCCAACCTGCGCGACCAGGAGTTGCGCGCCGCCGCGGCCCAGTATGTGCAGGAGTTTGTGCGCCCCCGTGTATTTCCTGAGATGGCCTCGCTGGTGGCCACCCTGCTCCAGACTGGCGTCGAGATTTGGGCCGTCAGCTCCACCAACCGCTGGGTGGTTGCTGAGGGCGTGCGCGACTTTGGTATTCCAGAGGAGCGAATTCTGGCCGCGGAGGTCCGCGTCACCGACGGCGTGATCTCCAGCCAAATACTGGACGTGCCCACTGACGAAGGCAAGGTCGCCACATTAAGGCGGGTAGGGATCACGGTTCCCGACGCCGTCTTCGGCAACTCCATCCACGATCTGGCCATGCTCCAAATCGCACGCCGGGCCTTCCCTGTCAATCCCTCGCCCGCGCTGCTTCAGGCGGCGGCCAAGAACGGATGGGGCTACTTCCGGCCCCAGGGCGCGGAAGGCGTCCTGGCCGCCGTCGGGGGAGAATAGAGCGTTTTCACTGATCGTGCAAGGTCACTGGCCGCTCGATTCGTTACCATAAATCCCATGCCCCAATTCCCTCCCGGCCAAACGCTGCTCATCGATGCCGACGATACCCTCTGGGAAAACAACATCTACTTCGAGCGCGCCATAGCCGCATTCATCAGCTACCTGAACCACCACGAGTACTCGCCCGCCGAAGTGCGCCAGGCCCTCAACGCCGTCGAGCGTGAAACCATCCTCGCCCACGGCTACGGCCTCACCAGCTTCACCCGTTCGCTGGTCACGTGCTTTCAGCGCCTCAGCCCCGCTCCGGTCACCGAAGAAAAGGCCCAGCGCATTCTCGGCTTCGCCCGTTCCATCGCCGAGCAGGAGATCGAGCTGCTCCCCGGCGTCGCCGAGACTCTGGCCGAGTTGGCCGGCCGCCACCGGCTTATCCTCATGACCAAAGGCGACCAGGCCGAGCAGGCCGACAAGCTCTCCCGCTCCGGCCTCTCCAGCCACTTTGCCGCCGTCGAAATCGTCGCCGAAAAAGACCCACAGACCTACCGCCAGGTCATCGCCCGCCATGAGCTCGCCCCCAACACGAGCTGGATGATCGGCAACAGCATCAAGAGCGACATCAACCCCGCCCTTGCCGCCGGCCTCCACGCCGTCTTCCTCTTCCACAAAGACACCTGGGTCCTGGAACACGCCGCCCCCGACCCCGCCCCCCAAGGCCAGCACCTGCTCGAACTCGATTCCTTCGCCAAACTCGGAGCAATCTTTTAGGCATTGAGATCCGGCCAGACGCACCAAAATACTGGGTGCCCCAGGTCTCGCTTTTGAGACCTGGGAGACAATAAACCTCGACAGCGTATGTTTTCCAGGAGTCCTATGTACTCGCCAAAATTCAACCAGGTCGCCGACCGCGCCGTCCTCATCGAGGCTATGCAGGCATACCCCTTCGCCATACTCTTTGGCCCGCAATCGACCCCGCAGGCTCCGGCGCCTCTCGTTGCCACCCACCTCCCCCTCGTCGTCAAAGACGAGGGCGAACACGGTCTCATCGAAGGCCACTTCGCCAAGGCCAATCGCCACTGGCAATCCCTCGCCGGGCGCGAAACCCTCGTAGTCTTCTCCGGACCGCACAGCTACGTCTCGCCCACCCTTTACGTCGATCCGCTCTCCGTTCCCACCTGGAACTACATCGCCATCCATGCCTATGGAACCCTGTCGCTCGTCGAAGACGAACCCGGCAAAGACGAGTTGCTGGCCGGCCTCATCCAGTCCAACGAGCCGGCCTTCGCAGATAAATGGCGCACCATGCCCGACGGCTTCCGCCGGACCATGTTGGCGGGGATCGTTGGCTTCCGCATCCAAATCACCCGCATTGAAGGCAAATTCAAAATCAGTCAGAACCGCGACGAAACTGAGCGCAGCAACGTCCACGCCGCAAACGCCGCCGGAACCCCCGACCAGCAAGCCCTCGCCGGCTGGATGGCGAGACTCGATACCGAAAGTATCATTTGATACCAGAAATGCGCTATACTGATACCGGAGGTACTCCATGATGCATCCAGACCGCGTTGCCGATGTGATGGGTGGAAGGGCAATCCTGGGCAGCCGTGTTCTCTCCGTGCAGGATCTTGAAGCCGCCGTGGTAACCGGCCTGCCCAAACGCGCTCTGCGCCTGACGCTTGCTCGCGCCTGCTCCTCTGCCCAGTACGCGCGCGCGCTGCTTTACCGCGTAGTTCCCGAAGCCACCTACAAGCGCCGCACCCGCCTCACACCTTCTGAAAGTGAACGCACTGAGCGCCTGGCCAGGGTGATTGCCACGGCAGAGTATGTGTGGGACAGCCGCGACGACGCCCGCGAATGGCTCGCCAAGCCACACCCCGAGTTGGAAAACCGGCCGCCCCTTGAGGCCGCCCTGACCGAACTGGGCGCACGCCGCGCCGAAGAGTTGCTTGACCGCCTCTTCTACGGCATTCCCGCCTGAAAATCCTATAGCGACCGAAAAGCATCTTGCTAATCATGCGAACTTCTGACATTGCGCTGTATTACAGACTCGGCGATTCACCTAAAAACAAAAGCGGCGGCCTTGTTAATAGAACGTGAATTTGTCTCCAATTCACAAAGGGGTAACATAATCGACTCATGCATTGCTTCCGCATCGGCGACGCCCGCTTTCCTCTCTTTGACGCCACGGGCGCGCGTCTCTACGGCGGACGCTGGAACTCCCCTGGCCGCGCCGTAATCTACGCCGCCGAAACCTACTCCGGCGCAATCCTCGAAATCCTGGTCCATGCCAACCTGAACCGCTTGCCCCGCACCCACGCCCTCCTCACCATCGAAGTCCCCGCCGATGTTACGGTGGAACGCCTAGCCGCCTCCGATCTTCCCGGTTGGGACCTTCCCAATCAAGCCATAAGCCGAGCCTTCGGCGACCGCTGGCTCGACGATGCCCGCACCTCTGTCCTGCTGGTTCCCTCCCTGGTCACGCAGGGCCGCGAACACAACGTCCTGCTCAACCCCGCTCATCCAGACTTCGCGTGCATCGCCCACTCCCGGCCTGAGCCTGTGGCGTGGGATGAAAGGCTGTTTGCGAGGTAATGCATGGTAGCGATGCGACTCGGATAGCCGCCTATCCTGCAACCGCCCCATTACCGAAGAGGGAGACCCATTTCGCAACATTCTCCACTTTTGCTATACTCGTAGAGTTCACTCCAGTGCGGAGGTGGCGAAATTGGCAGACGCACCAGCTTGAGGTGCTGGCGCCCAAAAGGCATAGGGGTTCAAGTCCCCTCTTCCGCACCAACGATTCTCCTGTCCGGCAGACCCGGACAGACCTGGAAAGCAGATTAAGAAATGCAGATCATTCTTTACGTTGTCATCGTCCTGCACGTGGCCGTGTGCCTCTTTTTGATTGGTGTCGTCCTCCTGCAGCAGGGCCGCTCAGCCGACCTGGCAGGCGCCTTCGGCGGCCAGGGTTCGCAAACCGCCTTTGGTCCCCGCGCCGCGGCAAACGTACTCACCCGGCTCACCACCTGGTCTGCCATCATCTTCATGCTCACCTCGATCAGCCTGACCGTGCTTTACGTGCGCTCTACCGGCTCGCACTCGGTGCTTGAAGGCGCCAAGCCCGCCCCGGTCTCCGCACCCGCCAAGTCCGGCAAGTAAGGCCGACGGCTTTTCCTGAAGATCCTCCACAAGCGGCAGGCCACACGGCCTGCCGTTCTCATTTGTGACCTGCAATTCCTATAGTTTGAGCCTCTTGCAAAATTCCATTGAGACTGCAAAA
>PLFY01000115.1:0-17827 GCA_003138365.1 Acidobacteriaceae bacterium | reverse complement strand
TCGAATTTTGCAAGTAGCTCGTTTGCTTATTCCTGAAGAATTCCGTTGACAATTGTATCTTACAGATATATCTTGCAGCTATATGAAACGAAACCAAACCGCCTATGTCATCCTCGGAATCCTCGCCATCCATGACAACCAGTCCGGTTATGAGATCCGCAGGACCATCCAGCAGACCGTCGGCTTCTTCTGGGGCGAGAGCTTCGGCCAAATCTACCCCACCCTCAAGAAGCTGGCTGCCGATGGCCTGATTGTTCCGAGCAAGTCAACCTCCGCGCCCAGGCCAAGGCGGCAAGAATACTCGATTACCGCAGCCGGGCTCGCCTGCCTTCAGGAGTGGCTGGCCGTTCCCTACCGCGATGATCCGCCCCGTGACGAGTTTCTGCTCAAGCTCTTCTTTGGCGACAAAGCCGCACCGAGTGTCTCTATCGCACACATCCGCAAGTTCCAGGAGAAGCACCGCCGCTTGCTCGACACCTTACTGGAAGTAGAAGGCCTGGCGCGTGTCCACAGCTCTCACTATCCCGGCTTTCCGTTCTGGATGCTCACACTCACCTTTGGCGTGGCGCAACTCCGTTCCGCGTTGGAATGGAGCGAAGCCGCCCTGGCCATGCTTTCCTCCACCGAAGTCGGCATTGACCCGAAGACCGCAAGTCCGCAACCACCAGCCAACACCGCCGACAAGCCCTGAGCTTCCCTTGATTTCCACAACCGGCATTCCGCAACCGGAGGTCCTGAACCGGCGCACAGCACGCGCACCAAAGGAGAACGCAAAATGCAAGACACTCTTCGCCCCAACCGCTGGTCGCAACTCCTGGCCTGGGCCATCGCCAGCCTCTTCATTCTCGGCTTTTTCTTTTCTCGCATCGGAACCTGGACCGGCCCAATCTCCGGCGTCTGGTTCGTCGGCACGCAAAAGCCTCGCCGCGGATTCCTGTGGATGCTGGCCTTCTATTTCATTCCCAGCCTGCTCATCGGCTGGCGCAAATTTCCTCTCTCAGGCCCCGGACCCGCATTCCACTATCTCGGCATGACGCTGCTCGTCTCCGTCCTCGGCATTCTGCCATTTACCTTCCATCGCCTCGTCAGCCCGCGTCTTCCTGGACTGCTTTCCACGCTTCCATTTCCGCTTGCTGTCGTCGCGTTCAAAATCCTGATCTCGCCGCCGCTGCACATCGCCGCAGCTCCTTCGGCAACCATCCCACTATTCCTCATCTCCTGGTTTGCGGCAACGCTCATCTGGATGTGGAACCGAGAATTCAAGACCGCCAGAATCGCCTTGGCCGCACTCCCCTTTGCGGCGGCCTACGCCCTGGCAGCTTATGGATTTTTCCATCGGCTCAACGCCGCATTACTGCCTGCGTCATTGCCCATCGCCACGGCCTTCGCTTGGGTATGCCTTGCCGGAGCCATAGCCCTGAGCATTTTTGCGATTCTCAATGCCGGTAAACACCTCACCTGGGCCGAGCGGCCGCAGACCGTCGCCCTCCTGCAAAGCCCCGCCACCGGCAACCCTCTGCATGTCGTCACCGAAGGAGGCCGCGAAACCTTGCTCAGCAGTTCCGGCGAGCGCTTCCCCATCCGAAACGGAATCCCCACATTCCTCAAGCCGGAAGACCTAACCGGAGACAACGGAAAATACAACCACTTGTATCAAGTTATTGGCGGCTTCTACGACGACACCCAGCGCATCTTCATTGCTCTCAAAGGCTTCAACCGCGATGCTTACTTCCGCAGCTACATGAGCCTGCTCGAAGTCAAACCCGGCGACTCCGTGCTTGAGACCTCAGTCGGCACCGGCCTCAACTTCAAATACCTGCCCCGCAGCGTCAAGCTTTCAGGCCTCGATCTGTCCCCTGAAATGCTGGTTAACTGCCAGGCCAACCTGCGCCGCTGGGAGATGAACGCCGATCTCTACCTCGGCAATGCCGAGAGCCTGCCCTTCACCGATTCCAGCTTCGATGTCGTCTTCCACGTGGGCGGAATCAACTTCTTCAACGACCGCGCCAAAGCCATCCGCGAAATGATACGCGTGGCCAAGCCGGGAAGCCTGCTGCTCATCGCCGATGAAACGGAGAAGCATGTGAAGGGAGTCTATGAGAAAGGCCCTGGCGGCTACCTCTACAAGAATCGCAAGGCACCGGTCAGCGCGCCCGTCGATCTGGTCCCGCCCGAGATGCTGGAGATCCATCTCGAAATTGGGAGAACCGGCGAATGGTACATGCTCACCTTCCGCAAGCCGCTTCAGGCCCTAGAATAGAACCATGATCCTTGAGACCTTTCCCGTCGGCCCTCTGCAATGCAACTGCACCATCCTGGGCGACGAAGAGGCCGGCGAGGCTATCGTCATCGATCCCGGCGACGAGGTGGGCCGCATTCACCGCCGCCTCGCCGCGCTCGGCCTCAAGCTCAAGCAGATTCTGGTCACGCACGCCCACATCGATCACGTGGGCGGCGCGCTCAAGCTCAAACGCCTCACCGGCGCGCCCATCCTGCTCAACCAGAACGACCTGCCCCTGCTCAAGATGATGGAGATGCAAGCCGGCTGGCTCGGTGTGGAAACGCCGGAGACCGCGCCCCCCGACGCCAACCTGGCCGACGGCCTCGTTGTAGGCCTTGAACGCTACCCAGCCGAGGTTCTCTACACCCCCGGTCACACCCAGGGCTCGGTCTGCCTCCACTTTGCGCCGCTCAAGATGGTCATTGCCGGCGACACGCTCTTCGCCGGCAGCATTGGGCGCACCGACCTGCCCGGCGGAAACTCCAGGCAGCTTCTGGATTCAATTCAGTCTCGACTGTTGGCTCTCCCCGAGGAAACCAGGGTATTGCCCGGCCACGGCCCCGCAACCACCATCGGCGAGGAGCGCCTCAGCAACCCGTTCCTTCGCGCACTGTAATCAGGCCAAAATTGAATCATTTTAGTCCTCCACCGGCGTTACCGACCCGCGGGAGATGAAACTGTGCCCCATCCATCNNTTGTCCGATGGGTGGGAGTCCGTAGAACTCCATGACGACGTCTTGTTTTGTTGAACTTGCATTTTTTGTTTCTTTGTAGTAATTTATTTTTCAATAACTTACAAACAATCTTTCAAGCAACGCTTACGCCATAGACCCAGGATTATTACCACCTTGATTCGTTTTCAAATAGTTAACAAGGCCGGTGACTCCTGTGGAAAACTCCCTCTCCGGCCCCAGCAGGCTCACCACCAGCCAGCCGGACTCCGCAAACCCGAAAAAGTACCCCGGATGGACCCAGACGCCAAGCTCCAACAGCTCCAAGACTGTCTGCTCGTCGGGCTGGAGGGCAGGAATCCGCAGCACCGCGTACCATCCGCCCTCCGAATCGAGCCGCTGCACCGCCGGTACCTTCGCCAGTTGCCGGTCCAGCTCCGTTAGATTCAATGCCAACCGATCCCGAATCTGGTCTTGAATCGCCTGACGCCCCTCGAGCCATGCCGGCAGTGCGCACTGCACCGGCGCATTCATGGAAAGAAAGGTGTCCGCGATCACCTCGAGTCGCCCCATTGCCAAGGCGGCTTCCGGTCCAATCGCCGCAATCCACGCAGCCTTCATCTGCGGCAGCCCGGCTATCTTGCTCAGCCCGCTCACAACGAACACTCGAACGCCCTGAAGACCTGCGGCAAAGCTCCGTTCCGCTCCTCCCAGGCCGTAATCGAGAAACACCTCATCCACAATCAGCGAAAGATCGTTTTCCCAGCACAACCGTTCCAGCCACTGGGCTTCCCACCACTTGGTGAAGTGCCCGGTCGGATTGTTGGGATGCACCAGCACAATCGCGCGCGTCTCGGGCGTAATTGCCCGTCGAAATCCCTCCGGATCGGCCTGCCAGCCCTGGTCGTAGATCAAGGGCGCGAACTTCAGCCGCACATCGTCCAGAACCGCGAGAAAATCAAAGAGGGGATAACCCGGCTGCGGTACCACGATCTCGTTCCCCGGATCGCAGAGCAGGCGAAACAGAAAACTATAAGCCTCGCTGGTGCTTGTGGTTAGAATGATTTGTTCAGGCTTAACCAGAGCTCCGTGCTCCGCATAGTACTCGCAAATCGCCTCCCGCGCACGCGGGCTCCCGCAGGGTTGCGGATCGTAGTCGAGTGCGGCAGGATTGGCGAGAGCCGCCAACAACTCCGGAGCGTACTGAAAGCCGCACCGGGTTGGATTCGAGGCCGTCAGGTCGGCAATCGGAAGCCCAGCCTCTACGCGCAGCCGATGAGCCCGCGCCAACTCGCTCTCCTCGGTATTCCAGTTCGTCCTGCGCGAAAAGCTCATAACTTGAATCCTGTCAGCCGCTCATCGCCTTTACCTCATGTGCCGCATTTGGCTCATGCACAATAAGCACAGGCGTCCTTTTCAACCATACACGGGCGCTATCGAGGAGGAACATTGGGTCTGCGCGCGGTTGTCTTCGACTATGGAATGGTATTGACCGGTCCGCCTGACCCCGAGGCTCACGCCGCCCTGCTGCGCATCACCGGCTTGCCCCTCGACCGCTTCGAGAGCCTCTATTGGGCGGACCGCCACGCCTATGACTTGGGGTCGCTCAGCGGCATCGCCTTCTGGCGGAAATTCCTTTTGGATGCCGGCCTGAGCCTTTCACCGGGCGCGGCCGAAGAGCTGAATCAGTGGGATGCCCGCTTGTGGACCACACAGAACCTCGCCATGCTGGCCTGGCAACAGCAGCTCAAGCAGCGTGGTCTGCTCACCGCGATCCTCTCCAACATGGGGGACACCGTATTGGCCAGCATCGAGCGCGAGTACGCCTGGATACAGGACTTCGATGTGCTGGTCTGGAGCTATCAACTCCGCATCGCCAAGCCCGACCCCGCCATTTATAACTTTGTGCTCAAAGAGCTCGGCACTCTTCCGGGGGAGACTCTCTTTCTCGACGACAGGCTGGTCAATGTCGACGCCGCGCGGGCACTGGGAATCCAGGCGCTCCAGTTCTCCACCGTCGACCGGCTCCGCGCCGATTTGATCCGCTCAGGCCTGGATAGCGAACTCCCGCTTCCCTGACGCGATTCCCTGGCCAGACCTGCGTTTGCCGCAACCCTCTTCACAGGCTGCGGAAAAACTCGTTCGGGCGGTAGGCCAGGGATTTATCCCTGGCACAAAGGCAGCAGAATCAGCGCGGGCTTTAGCCCCTGAGGTATGCTTTTTGCCGCTATTGACCCAGAACAGGCCTTTTTACACAGCCTGCTTCAGGCCCTACTTGTTCAGGTGGTAGCTGATTCCGACTTTCGCGGCGAATTCGTCAAGCCCAGGGTTGCTGGCCACGATGAAGGCATTCGAGAAATGAAAATAGGTAAAGGGGTCCGCGCGCAGTTCAACGTTGCGAGTCAGTCTGATTTCCAAGCCGAACTCACCCTGAAAAGCAAGGCTCACATAGGACGCATCTGGCGATAAAACCTTGATGGGAAAGGCGACAACCCCCGCCTTGCCGGTCAGGAATGGCTTGATTCTCCTGTCGCTCCGCCAAAGCGCGCGAAAGCCGAAGGGTGTGATTCCTATCCCAGGCACCAGCTTGTTGGTGTTGGACCGTGGATTGCCCCAAAAATCGGCGACAGTCGGTTCGCTCAGAATCACAACAGGGAGGAACTCCACCACATAATCCATCCGTGCTTTCAGGACGTTGGGCCAGAAATGACGGTCGTACTCCACCCCGGCTGTCCAGAGATCGCACTGCAAAGCGGCGCCAAAGAGTTGGTGATCGCCATAGGAGATCATTCCATTCACGGCGATCTCGCTCTCCACCGGTTTTTTCGCGCGGGTCTTCGGCGTCTCCCCAGTGTCAAATTCCGCAGGGGAATTCGGAACCACTGTGGTCTCATTCTCCGGCGGAGGATTCACCGCCAGCGGGACGTCCGGTGGCAACGAGATATTCGCCGTTGCCGCGGCCTCAGTGCCCGCCAGGCTGTTTGACATCGGCGGGGCATTTGTCTCGAGCGCAGTCTCCGTCTCTGCCGGAGCGTTCGAGACCAGCCGGGGGTTTGTAGCCACCCCGGTCTCTGTCAACTGGGAGTGCGCTAGTTGCGGCGGAAAAAGGCAAAGCGCGGCCAGAATCGCAAGGCAATTGAGGCCAAAGCTGCGCGCACACTTTCGCGGTGCGACGACGGACTCAAAAACTGGATTGAAAGACAAGAGTTCTCCTGGAAAGTTGTTGTGGATAGGCCAAGCCCTGGCAATCAAGAATGAACCAACCGGTGCGACCAATATAGCATGAGCTTCCAGGCTGGACACATACCATTCTTCATTGCCTGCTCCCTGCCACCGCGCCCCCAGATCCGGCCGCTTCCAGAAAAGTGCATCACGCTCATGATGAACAAGTTGCCATCCTGGCAAGCCGGTGAATCTGCGTTCCGGGGCCTCGCCGCAACGGGGCCCGTCCTCCCCTCAAATACAACCGCTGGCTGAGTGCTTTACACTTGTTTGGGTCTGGTCCGCAGCCAACTGAATCGTTTTACACGGGACCGCGAGCCAAAATTGAGACGGCCGCCTCCTGAAGTCACGCTGATCCGTCCAGACATACCTGAGGAGTTCGACGAATGCATTCAATTCAAAAAGCAACAAATCTGCGCACGGACAAAATGACCGTGCCGATGCGGGCATTCATGGGAGCCGCTTGTCTCCTGCTGGCTTCGACCATGACGCTGGCCCAGAGCGTGCCCGTGGTCACGGGCGACGCACGGGTGGACAAGCTGCTCAGCCAGATGACGCTCAATGAAAAGCTGACGCTGATCCACGGCACGCATGAAGATCCAGCGGTATATCAGGGACAGGCCGGCTACATGGCCGGGATTCCGCGTCTCGGCATTCCGGGGCTGCGCTTTGCCGATGGGCCGCCGGGAGTGCTCACGCGCCATCCGTCCCAGGGCGAAACCGCCACCATGGGTGTGGCCGCCACCTTCAGCCGCAAGTCGGCTGAGGACAATGGTCTGGTGATCGGCCGCGAAGATCGTGCGCTTGGCATGGACGTCTCCCTTCAGCCGTTTGTGAACATCGATCGCGACCTCGAGTTCGGCCGCGGCTACAACACCTTCGGCGAAGATCCATTCCTGACCAGCGAGATCGGCGCGGCCGAGATCAAGGGCATCCAGTCCCAGCACGTCATGGCCCAGGTCAAGCACTTCGTCGGTTACGACTCCAATGGCGCCAGCACCTACATCGATGACCAGACGCTGCACGAGGTCTATGTCGCCCCGTTCGACGCAGCCATCAAGGCCGGCGTCTCGTCGATCATGTGCTCCTACAACCGCCTGAATGGCACGTTCGCCTGCGGCAACGAATCCACTCTGACCAAAATCCTGCGCGACGAGATCGGCTTCAAAGGCTTCGTGACCTCGGACTGGGGTGCGGTCCACGCAGTCACCTTCATCAACGCCGGACTCGATATGGAAATGCCCGGCGAACCGGCGCCAGGGGCCGGCGGTTTCTCCCTGCCCTCATTCTTTGACTTGCAGCCAGTTTCACCACCGCCTCCGGTACGTCGCGCGGGTGGAGGCGGCGGAGGGGGCGACATGTTTGGCGGTCACATCCCCGAAGAGCCAGCCAGAGGCCGTGGAGACGGCGGCAACTTCGGCGTCAAGCTTGATCCTAAAAAGATGGCTGAAGCCCTCAAGGATGGCACCGTCAACGAAGCCACCATCACGCGCGCTGCCGGCCGGGTGCTCTATGAGATCGTCCACTTCGGCTACATGGACGGCCAGCAGAAACACGACGTCACCGAGCAGTCCATCGAGGCCAACGCCAAAATCATTGAGAAGACCGGCGAAGAAGCCGCCGTCCTTCTGAAGAACGAAGGCGCCGCNNGGCATCAACGGCGAGCGCTCCGTTGGCCTGCCCCAGCGGCAGGTCGGCCCGCTCGAAGCCCTCAAGAAAATCTCCGGCAACCCCAACATCAAGTATGCCGTAAACGACGACATGACCGGCACGCCTGTTCCGGCCAGCGCATTCAGTCACGACGGCAAACCCGGCCTGCTTCGCACCGGCAGTGGCGACCCCAAAGTCGACACCCAGGTCGATTTCACGGCCGGCAATGCCCTTGCCCCTGACTCGGTCGTCACCTGGAAGGGCTCGCTCACAGCTCCTCATGCCGGCGCCTACTGGCTCTATCTGCAGGCCATGGGCACCAACGCGAGTATCTTCCTCGATGGCAAGCGTCTGGCCAGCACGGGCGCATCGCAGGGCGGCGTTCATGGCGATATTCTCCAGGCTAACCAGGACAATGCCGTTCCCACCACCGACCACCTCGACAATGTGCGCCGCGCCGTTGAACTGACGAATGGACCGCACGAAATCGAGATCGATACCAGCCTTGACAGCTCCAATGCTCCGGTCCAGGTTCGCCTCAACTGGTACACCCCCGAACAACGCCAGGCCGACCACGAGGCAGCCATCGCCGCCGCCAAGAACGCCAAAACAGCGGTGGTCTTTGTATGGACGCGCCTCTCGCCTGTCTTTGGCCTTCCCGGCGATCAGGACAAACTGGTCGAGGAAATTGCCGCGGTCAACCCCAACACCATCGTCGTTCTCAACACCAGCCAACCCGTTGCCCTGCCCTGGGTCGACAAGGTGAAGGCAGTCCTTGAGATGTGGTGGCCCGGCGATGAAGGCGGCTGGTCCACGGCCAATCTATTGCTGGGAAAAGCCAGCCCCGCCGGTCGTCTGCCGGTCACCTGGGGCAAGAGCCTGGAAGACTACCCTGCCACCGACCCCAAACACCCCGAACGCTCCCGCAAGGGCGTGGACGGAAAAACCACCTACAGCGAAGGCGTCAATGTGGGCTATCGCTGGTTCGACAAGGAAAACACTGCCCCGCTCTTCGCCTTTGGCTACGGGCTCAGCTACACCACCTTCGAATACTCCGGGCTGAAGATCGAAAAGGTCTCCGGCGGCGGCCTCGACGTGCAGGTCCATATCAAGAACACCGGCAGGGCGGACTCGGACGAGGTTCCGCAAGTCTACCTGGGAGCGCCCGCCGAGATTCCCGCGGGCGTTCAGTTCCCGGTGCGGGCTCTCGTCGCCTTCGATCGCATTCACCTGGCAGCCGGCGAAGCCAAAACCGTCACCCTCCACGTGCCGGAGCGCCAGTTGCAGTACTGGTCCACGGCCAGCGGCAAGTGGGTCACCGCAACCGGCAAGCGCACCGTCAGCGTCGGCGCATCGTCTCGCGATTTGCGCCTCAACCAAACCATCGACTGAGCAACCTGCCTCTACACGGAAATGCCGGGGCTATTGCCCCGGCATTTTCGTTCCCCATGAGATTGCCGCGCCTTTGACTTTGCGGACAAGTGGGCAAGGCTGGCCCGTCGACCCAGGCACACCAAACTGACCCCTGATCCCTGACCCCTGACCCCTGTCTTTGACCCCTGACCCCTGATCCCTGACCCCTGTCTTTACGATGCCAACCCCAGCCCCACCAGGTTGGCGGCAACAATGATGATGATCATGCCGGCCCAAAGCAGGCGCAGCGGCCTGCGTCCTACCCCGGCCCACTCGCCCATCGCCAGGCCCACCAGGCCAGCGCACAGAACATAAATGCTCATGTGCAGCATCCAGTTCACATACGACAGGTGCTGCGGAATATTCGCCGCGCCCCAGGCGTAAAAGAAGAACTGCAGGTACCACATGATTCCGCCGGTTGCAGCCAGCGCGCCATTCTTGAGCAGCGTTCCACGAGTCTGCGAAAGATCGGCGCGAAGGGATATCCTCTTCAGCGCGCCCAGCCGGATGAAGCAGTAACTCAGATTGATCAGCGCGCCCCCGCCCATGATGAATACATAACTCGGCAGCGCAGCATACAGCGGGTTCACCCCAAGATGAAGCGCAGCGGCTTCCATCGGCTTGGCCGCGTCGATGGCAAACGACATGCCCGAAGAAAATATGCCGCACAGAACCGCCAGCAGAAGCCCCAGCTTCAAATTGAATTCCCTGAGTTCCCCGCGCAGTTGCAGCTCTTTCTGATGGCCGGCATAGGAGACGACCGCTACGCCAATCAGCGCAACCACCACCCCCGCCATGGTGAACAGCCCGCTCTTGGTCGTAAATAAAATCGCGCCCTGGCCGTGCAGCAGCGGAGGCATCAGCGTGCCCACCATGAGCGTGACGCCGATGGCGACGCCGACGCCCAAAGAAATCCCCAAATGGCGCATCGTGAGGCCGTAACTCACATTGCCCACGCCCCACATGGCTCCGAAGAGCGCAACTTTCAACAGCACATGCGGGCCGATCGATTCATAGAAGCCTGGAAAGTTCGGCAGCAGCAACAGGCTCACCGAAATCGGCAGCAGTATCCAGGAGAAGATGCCGGCCACGGCCCATGTGGTCTCCCACGACCATTTCCTCACCTTCTCAATGGGCGCATAAAACGATGCGGCCATTGCCGCGCCAACGATGTGCCATCCGATCCCAGCCAGTATTACCGGCATTGTTTCTCCTCTTCTCCACGCTCCCGGCACATCTCATGCGATGCCGGAAAACTGGTTCAAAAAATAACTAAAGCTCGACTGCAAAAGTGTAACTTCCCGCCGCTAACTCAAACCCATTCTGCTGGCCGGAAGTCATTGCCTTGACCTGCTTGCTCTCCGCAAGCGGAATGCCCTCCAGCTTGTACCGCCCAGCCTCGCTCGCATTCAAACCAAGCCAGCCCGTGGTATTCGCGGGAATCGTCACATGCCACACCGCCGTAGTTCCCTTCACCGACCAATCCGAATGAATCATGCCATACGTTGAGGCGTAGTCGAACTTCACGCTCCCAAATCGTTGATCGAACACCGGATGCAGCACCACCGTGTGGAAGCCCGCGTCAAGCGGCGTTGCATCCACGCCCGCGGCATAGCGATAGATCCAGTCCGCCACCGCGCCGTAGGCATAGTGGTTGTAGGAGTTCATGCTCGGATCGTCCTTCATCTGGTCGCCGTTCCATCGCTCCCACATCGTCGTCGCACCGTGCTCCACCAGGTAGCCCCACGACGGATACTGCGTATTGAGCAGCAGCTTGTAAGCCAGTTCCGAGTGCCCGCTCCTGGTCAACTCCTCGAGCAGATACGGCGTGCCCAGAAAGCCCGTGCTCAGCAGGCCATGGTTGGCCTCGATCTTATCCACCAGCTTTTGTGCGGCAGCGGCGCGTAGGCTGTCCGGCACAAGATTCATGTGCAACGCCAATACATACCCGGTCTGCGTAGCGCCACCGTTGCTCTTTGCGTTGGGATTGTTGATGGCGCCAAAGGGCGAGGGGCTGTTGTCCGCGCCAGCCACAAAACCGTCGTCGTGAACATACTGCTTCTGGAATGCCGCGCGAATCTTCTCGAACAACTGCGCATACTTCTCCGCATCCTGNNTGGTCCGTCTTTCCCTCGGGTGAGAGCCAATCCCCAAACGGAGTCCCGGAGTTGTTCATCCATAGTCCATCGGGATTCGAGGCTTCGATAGCATTGAGATACTTCTCCATCGCTGCCCAGTTCTGTTCGATGACGCTGGTGTCGCCGGTTTGCAGCCACGATGTCCACGGAATGATCACGCCAGCGTCGCTCCAGCCTGCACCGGAGCCCGATGAACTTTGCGCGGTTCCCGGCGCATAGATGCCATAGTACGGAGTCCCGGTCTGTGTCCCGCGCATATCTCCGGCAAACTTCCGCGAGAATGCCGCCAGGTCCATGTTGTAACTCGCCGCGCGCCAGAATACCTGCGCATCCGCCATCCATCCCAGTCGCTCGTCGCGCTGCGGGCAGTCTGTGGGCACACCGACAAAATTCGACCGCTGCCCCCACAAAATATTGCTCCACAGCTTGTTGATCATCTCGTTGCCGGTTTCGAGCTTTGCCGTGAAGGGCGCGTCCGTGTGGATGACTTCCGCCTTCACCGCGTCCAAGCCCGGCGCCGCTGTCGGGCCCGTGACCTCGGCATACCTGAAGCCGTGGAAACTGAAGGCTGTCTGAAACTCGACCCCGTACCCAATCTTGCTGTGAACACGATCGGCGGATTCGGCGGATTCGGTGAACGTAGACACAAAAGTGTCTGTAGCCTTTGCGGTACGAAGATTGTCGGTATAGATTGTGCCATCTGGGTTGAGTATCTCCGCAAAGCGAATACGGACTCGAAAACCATCGTGGAGTCCATGCAACTTCACTTTTTCTAAGCCAGTAAGGTTCTGCCCGAAGTCGTACACGTAGACCCCAGGCTTGGGCTCCGTCATCGAAACCGCGTGTACCTCGCGCTCGATCCGGATTGGCTGAAAGTCCTGGGCTACGATCCGCACTGGCGCGGGGTGAATGATCGCCGCTTTGTCCTTGATGACGTCGGGAAACCGCGGATCTGATTCGCCTGTGAAACCCTCGTCGAGGTTAAATGACTCCCCGTCATAGAGCTCTGAGCGGACACCGTTTCGGGCAGCCTGCCAGCTCGCATCGGTGGTCACCCACTCCACGGTTCCGTCTGTGTGCTCAATGCGCAACTGCGCCCGCAGTGCCGGAGGCGTATCTCCATAGTTATTCGGCTGCTGGAACCACTCCAGCGGCGTGGAGTACCAGCCCGGCGCCAGCCAAAAGGAGATCGCATTCTTGCCCACCACAAGCAGATTCGTCACATCGTACGTCTGGTAGACGACCCGCTGACGATAGTCNNTCTCGGTCCCGGCGCCTGCTGCGGCCAGACAACCGCCGTGTCCCATCCCGAGTCGTCAAATCCCTTCTCTTGCCAGCCCGAAGCCGCATGAATTGCCGACTTCCAATCCGTCCCGCTCGAAAACGTCGCCGTGGTTCCGTCCGCGTATTCCACCACCAGCGTGGCAATCATCGGCGGCGCATCGGCCGTGGCTTTTCCGCTGTGATTGTCAACATAATGCACCGTCTCAATGGCGATCGTGTTGGCCCCGGCGCTCAGCTTGCCTGTAACTTCGGCGCGTACAAACTTCTTCCACGGCATTTGCTTCCACGGCGGAAACTTGTCCGACGTCAGCACCTGCGCGCCGTTGATCCATGCTGAAACGGTGTCCTGCCCGGTCGCGTAGAGCGCTGCCCGCTGCACCGCCTTCGCCAGTGTCACCGTCTGCCTGTAAGCAATATGCTGCTCCGCGGCCTTATCGGCATTGAGCACCTTCAGGTCCGGGCTGGTAATCCAAACCGACGGGGCGTGGCGCACCGCATCCTCCTCCGGCGTCTCGTAGCCAATCCACTGGGCGCGCCAGGCCTCTTGGCTCACAAGCCCCGTCTCCCACCAACTGATGTCGCTCTGCGCATATGGCTTCCCTGCCGCGTCCCACACTTTCACCAGCCAGAAGGAGCGCGTAGACGCCGCAATTGCCGGCCCCTTGTAGCGCACATTCAAAGACTCGCCCGAATCGATCCGCCCGCTATCCCAAACGTCCGCCTTGCCTTGGCGCAGCAGTTCTTCGCGCGAAGCAACCAATACCTCGTACGCACTCTGCTTCGCGCCTCGCGCCGGGTCCTGCAACTGCCACGAAAACCGCGGCGCAGGATCGTCGATCCCCAGTGGCGTCTTCAGGTTGTCCACGCGCAACTCCACCGGCCCTGTAAATGCCGGAGCCGCAAACGCTGCAAACGGCACTGCTGCCGCGGCAAGAACCAGCCCACACGCTATCCCCCGCATCGTTCCCTTGTTCATGTCCCCGCTCTTCGTCTGAAAGAAACCCGTCCATTGTGCAGCTTGCCGCCTTGCTTTGGGAAGCCATCGCGCCTCGCCAAGCGAACCCTCGCGCAAATTTATCAAATGAAATAATTTCTGGACGGGATAACCTTAAACAACCAACAGACTCTATGTCAAAGGCCGTCCCCACGGTGTGGTGAGCACGGCCCATGGTTCAACGGAATTAAGAATGAACCTCGGAGCCGCTTGCAGAATTGCCTTCAGACTATAGATTGTGTCAGGGCACGANNAAGCCCAAGATGACTTTGTGGCTTTTCCAGCACGACTGAAGTCGTGCCCTGACACTTTTGCAGTCTCAATGGAGTTTTGCAAGAGGCTCCTCGGTGGAACTCTAGTTTTGTGCCTTGGCCGCCAGTTGCAGTTCGACCGTCTTATCGGTCTCCCCCCGCCGCACTGTGACGTGGAACTGATCGCCAACCTTGCCAAAGATGCGCTCTTTGGCTTCCTCTCCCGTGCTCGCCGTCAACGGGTGGCCCTCAACTGCCACAATCTCGTCCCCCGGCTGAATTCCGGCTTTGGCCGCCGCTGAGCCGGGGTCCACTGCGCTGATGATCGCCCTGTCTTTATCTGCAAGATCGAGTTGAAACCCCGTCGAACCAAATTCCCCAGCCTTGATGTAACCGTTTGGCTTGAAATGGTTGGCGCAAATATCCAGTGAAGCCGGAGCCAGCGGCCCTGCGCCCATGCAGGGAACGAATTCGCCGCGCCAATTGACCAGACCTCTGACGATGAGGAACATATTGGGAGACTTCGGCCCACCCGCGGGCGGGTTTTGCGCGGAACGCACCAGACTCACCTCCTGCTCGGCGCCGTTGCGTCGCACCGCCAACTGCAATGCCTCGCCTCGCCGGCCAAACACGGCCTTCGCTGCCGTCGTTCCCGGTGTGGGCTTCACAGGCTTGTCTCCCACAGCAGTGATCGAATCGCCCACCGCCAGGCCAGCATGAGCCGCCGCGGAATCCGCATCAATGGCGGTGATCACCCCGTCGTCCTTGCCCGTGGTACCGATCGTCAGGCCCGAGTATCCCAACTCTTTTACCCGGATGAAGCCTGCCTGCTCAGCCATTTGAGCGCACTTTTTCACCACCGGAGCGCCAACCGGGCCAATGCCCACACAAGGCGCCGTTGCGCCCTCCCGGTTCACAAGGTCGGTTTCGAATTGCCCGAAAGCCTGCACTGCTCCGCAGGCCAACAAACACGCAGTGAGCAGAAGTACTCGAGAATTTGTCAAAGATCACCTCCGGGGATTGCCAATCAACATCGCTTTGTCTTGAACGCGCCTTTCTGTTCGAATATGAATCATTCCTGAAGAGCGCCCGCCGACTTGCCGACCCGCTGACNNGCTGACCCGCTGACTTGCTGACCTGCTGACTTGCCGACCCGCCCAAAGCCCTCCGCCCGTTACACTCTCCCCATGGCCCTTCGCCTCTTCGCCGCCACCACCAGCCAAGGCAAGCTCCGCGACTTCCGCACCGCTGCCCAGGCGCATTCCATCGCCATCGATCCCCTTCCCGCGCTCGCCAACATCCCCGCCCCCGAAGAAAACGGCGTCACCTTCACCGCCAACGCCACCCTCAAAGCCGTGTACTACTCTCGCTTCGCGCCCGGCATCCTGGTTTTGGCCGACGACTCCGGCCTCGAAGTCGACGCCCTCGACGGCGCTCCCGGCGTCCGCTCGGCCCGTTTCGCCGCCGACTCCGGCCTGGTCGACTCGCCAGACGCCAATGACAACTCCGATGTCTGGAACAACATGATCCTCCTCCAGCGTCTCGCCGCTGTACCCCTGCCCCAGCGAACCGCCCGCTACTGCTGTGTGCTGGTGGCCGCTCGCGATGGCCTCCCCTTGCTTACCGCTCAAGGCACGGTTGAGGGCCTCATCCTTGAAGCCCCTCGCGGCACCGGCGGCTTTGGCTACGACCCGCTCTTCTACCTGCCCGCCCTCGGCAAGACCATGGCCGAACTCGACCTCGAAACCAAGCACACCCTCAGCCATCGCGGTCGCGCCATTGCGGCACTGTTGCCCATGCTCCAAGCCTGAACACCCCCGCAAATCTCGTTCAAGACGTCAAAGCCCGCGGAGCGCCTTGACGGACGTGATGTGCGACACCAATAATGCAGGTTGAAATAAACACTGATTCTCTGTCCCTCAATCTGGAACAGCCTCCACCTGAAGTCCTTAGGAGTCAACACTTCCATGGCCACTGCCCAACAACCTGCCGCGCCCCCGATTCATCCGCCTGTCCGCCCAACTGTTCGGCCAGGCGTTCGGCCGATCCGCGCAGCCGAGGGAAACTCCTTCATCTTCCGCAAGCTGCACTCGCTGCTCGGCGTAATCCCCATCGGCGCATTCCTCCTCGAGCACCTGCTCTCGAACTTCGAGGCCCTCAAAGGCCCAGCCGCTTACGGAGCCCAGGTCAAATTCCTCAATAGCCTGCCCCTGGTGCGCGTGCTCGAGTGGGTCTTCATCTTTCTGCCCATCCTCTATCACGGCATTTACGGTGTCTACATCTGGCTTCGCGGCAAGTCGAACATCGTCTACTACCCCTGGGCCGGCAACTGGATGTACACAGCCCAGCGCTATACCGGCCTGGTTGCAGTTCTGTATATCGGCCAGCACGTCATACGCCAGCGCTTCATGGGCATCGACCTTCCTGAGCACCCCATGGCGGCCTTCGCCAAGGTGCAGCACGAACTGGCCAACCCGTGGATGGTTGCCGTCTACGTGATCGCCATGATCGCCATCTGCTGGCACTTCTCTTACGGCATATGGCTCTTCGCGGCCAAGTGGGGCATCACCCCCGGCGCAACCGCCCGCAAGCGCTTCGGCTATGCCTGCGCCGCGCTCGGCGTCGTGCTCGCGGTGATGGGACTGGCCAGCATCTGGGCCTTCATCGGTCCCAAGTTCCAGAACGCGCCGGAAAATCCGCCTCCGGCTGTGTCCATGTCGGTTGCCCCGGCCAATTCCGGCAGCGCCTCGATCGGAATGACCATTCGTTCTTAGCTAGGAGCTAGGAGCTAGAGGCTAGAAGCTAGTAGCTGTTTTCCCTTGGAAAGGAAATTCGTTCATGGCAGCACCCAGAATCATCGTCGTTGGCGGAGGTCTCGCTGGACTCGCCGCAGTCATCAAGATCGCCGAAGCCGGCGGCACCGTTGACCTCTTCTCCATCGTCCCGGTCAAGCGTTCTCACTCGGTCTGCGCGCAAGGCGGCATCAACGCCGCAAAGAATCTGAAGGGCGAGGGCGACACCACCGACAAGCACTTCGACGACACCATCTACGGCGGCGACTTCCTGGCCAACCAGACCCCCGTCAAGGCCATGTGCGAGGCCGCCCCGGCCATCATCGATCTGCTGGACCGCATGGGCGTGCCCTTCAATCGCACACCGGAAGGTTTGTTGGATTTCCGCCGCTTCGGCGGCACGCTCTACAACCGCACCGCATTCGCGGGAGCAACAACCGGGCAACAATTGTTGTATGCCCTCGACGAGCAGGTCCGCCGCCACGAGTCCGACGGCAAGGTGCGTAAATATGAAGGCTGGGAGTTTCTCTCCGCCGTGCTCGACTCGAACGGCGTAGCCCGCGGCATCACCGCCCTCGACCTGCGCACCATGGAGCTGCGCAGCTTTCCCGCCGACGCCATCATTCTGGCCACCGGCGGCAACGGGGCCCTCTTCGGCAAAAGCACCAACTCCGTCGTCTGCACCGGCTCTGCCAACTCGGCCGTCTTCCAGCAGGGCGCATACTACGCCAACGGCGAGTTCATCCAGGTCCATCCCACCTGCATCCCCGGCGAAGACAAGCTGCGCCTCATGTCAGAATCGGCCCGAGGCGAAGGCGGCCGCGTCTGGGTTCCCCGCACCGCGGGCGACAAACGCCCCATCAAGCAGATCCCCGACTCCGATCGCTGGTACTTCCTTGAGGAGTGGTTCCCCAAGTACGGCAACCTCGTCCCCCGCGACGTGGCCACACGCGCCATCCATAAAGTTGTGTATGAGTACGGCCTGGGCCTCGATGGTCAGCCAATGGTCTATCTCGACCTGACCCACATCGACCGCGCCACGCTGAATCGGAAACTGGAAGGCATTCTTGAAATCTATGAAAAATTTGTAGGGGACGATCCCCGCGACGTGCCCATGAAGATCTTCCCCGG
>PLFY01000029.1 GCA_003138365.1 Acidobacteriaceae bacterium | reverse complement strand
CACTTTCTTGCGCAGAGCCGATATTTCGAGGCTCTTCAGTGTACGCAAGATGAGACCAATTTCGGCGCCAGGCTTCCCTTGTTCCACTTCGACGAGCCACTTCCGGCTCGTACCGGCCTTCTTAGCCAGCTCAATTTGATCCATACCGAGCTTGGTTCGGCGCTCTCGGATGAAGGCCCCCAAATCGGTAGCGGTTCGGATACGCATGCCGCACACCTCCAGTCCCCATAAGAGTAACCGAACGGTGACAACTTGTAAAGAGAGCGAGCGGTGACATTCATGTGAGGGCGCGAGCGGTTACACGACAATCGAAGAGCGCGTCAGCAACTTGCAGTCCCTCCCGAATCACCTTAAGCGTGTAGGGTGTCGGCAACAGCCGACATTCTTTTCGTGAATTTCTATGAACACTGGCCGCCCTAAGAAGACCAATGCTAAACGGTTGCTTGAAGCTTCCTCAACCTGATTGCGCCAAGCAAGGGCTTTGCGTCGTTTGATTGAGCGGGCTCTGATGCAAATCCTATAACGTTGACATTTCTATAGTTTCCAATTGCAGCTTCGACTATTACTGTGCCGTCGCCAACCCTCTTGAGTGGAGCGGGCAACTCTTCGAGCTTCAAGCCACGGCCTTCTATATCGGTCACGACCCAAGATGCATTCTTCGACGCATCGAATCGCTCGTAGCCATCCGGGTCAGAAAGAAAGCGACAGTACTCTCCAAGCCCTCGATTCTTCCCGTCCTTCAAGAGCCTCAGGCTCTCACTTAGAATCTTCGCTGTGATTGTGCTGGAATCGCCTAGACGCCGCGAGAGCTGCAATGCCACCCCGTCCAGTTCGTCCCACCGGATAAGCGCGAACTTACTCATTGCACTTGATAGTGGTGGTGGAGCGGCCTTCGCCTCCTTTCGCTTGTCTCCGTCCTTAATCTTCTCCGCTTTATCACAACTCGCTTTTGGGAGGGCAGCAAATACTGACGCCTCGGACACATCATCGCCAAATTCCGCGATGATTGCATACTTCTCTTTCAGGAGATTGAGAATCTGACTGCACTTGCTCTCGAATGAAGGTGGGCTGAGAAAGATTATTGCGTCGAATCGCTCGCTCCTCGTCACAGCGCGATCAAAGTACTCGATGTGATTGGTGGCCACAAAGTAGATCACCTTCCGAGCCTTCCAGAGCTCGGCTAATCTCGGAAGCATGCTAGTCGTCAAAAAACGGCCGAATTGGTCCGGTTCAATCTCCCGCTCGCGAACCAACTCATCTATCTCGTCGAAGAGTATAACTACGTGATCCAGCTCCATGAGCTTGCTGAAAATCCCGTCCGCTGTACGCTGAACGTCCGGCAAGCCCTCAGAGACAAAGTGGCTCGGATGAAGTTCTACATATTTCCAACCAATGGCCTCGGCAACGGCGCTGATCAAGAAGGTCTTCCCAGTGCCTGGCGGTCCAAAAAGAATCGCGGAGCGTGAGGAATCCCGCCCAATGAGAGGCCTGTCAGGATCAATTGTCTCCACAGCCGGCGTTTGCACCATCGGATTAATAAACATCGACGCCAGAAGGTCGGGAAGATCTGGATGGGTCCACGTTCTCGCGCGCCTATGAAGATCGAGCAGAGCAGCATCCTTGGTTCGCAATGCCACCTTATGATTGAGCGTGCTCAACGCCCCATCCCGAGCCCAGATGCCAACCAACATTCGTAATGTTTGGGAGTAAGCAAAGACACTCGCGGTGGCCCAGCTTTCGACCCGGCGCATGACTGTGTGCCCCGATGTCCAACCGAAACCTCTGCCCAAACTCACGTTTGCACTGTCATGAATCTCTGCCTTCGTTGCATCGGCGTATTGCCAAAGTCGAATCAGGTGGGAAGCGTGCTCCTTCAGAACAATTCGCAGAAAATCCGCTTTAGGCTTGAGGGCTTGTTCGAGCAAGACAGCAAATGTCTCAAATACATAGCAATAGGCGTTTCCCACGTGCGGATAATGGAAAAGAGGTCCGTAATGGCGCCACGTCCCAATTGGCTCCTGGGTTCCAAAAAGGCATTTGAAGGCCTGCCTTATAAGGTCCTGCTCAATCAGATCAGATTCATAGGTAGCCGGTTCGCACAGAAGAATCGCAAGAGACCAGGCGAGCTGATCTGAATCTAGCTTTGAAGACTCTCCCACATGCAACGCAATTTGAACTCCCAGCTGCTGTCGTGCCCAAAGGCGCATTTGTCCCTCAGCGCCGGACAAGGCGCTGTAGTTTTCGCTTGCTTCGCGACCTTTGGAGAATTTGTCCGATCTCAGCAGTCGCAGAATCTCCAGCGCCCAATACGTGTGGTAGGCGTTTGGGGGATACCATCCCTTCCTTGCCTCCTCTGGAGACTCCGTCCCGACAGGGGGCGCTGCCTCGCCAATTGCGAATCGCTTTTGCACTTCGGTCGGCTGTTGCAATTGATAAATGATTCTATGAAGGTGTTCGTCGATTTTGGGGACCCACCCGTCGAGGCGGGAAAGCACGTAAGGAAGTCCGCGACAGCTGCAGTAAACTACAGCTGCCTTATCTGATCGCCATTGGTCCAAGTCCGCGCCAATTGCGCTTTCAGCAAACTTCTTGCCCAAGTCGTGAAACTGCGATTTCTTCCCGTGGCCGATTTCGTCCGGGCAGAGGTCAAGAGAAGAAAAGCAGGTAGATGTGCTCGTTATGTGTCTAAGTCCGGTAGGTTTGTTGTCCAGCGTTACAGCAAAGACTGCGTGCTCCTTGGCCTCAAACGGAGCTAGGCTCGGCACGTGAAACCTACAGAATTCCCTCAGAAGCTTCCGGTGCTTCGCGAGGTATTCGAAAGTAATTGGTGCATCGTCCGGTCCGTAGGCAGTCATTCAAATGCACCCTACCTTGCTAGGAACTTCTGGAGATTCACGATTTCTGAGCTGGTTCCGCAAATTCAGA
>PLFY01000059.1 GCA_003138365.1 Acidobacteriaceae bacterium | reverse complement strand
GTCTCGGAGATGAGCAGGATGGCGCGACGATACGCGGGCGGCTGCTTGCGCAGCAGGTCCACGGAGAATCTGAGAGCATCGATGATGGCCGCGCCTTTATCTCCGGGGTCGAGGTCGCGAAGCGCGATTCCGGCGGCATCGGCGTCGGAGGTGAAGTCCAGAAGCAGCCTGGGCGCACTGTCGAAGCCGACCACGGCGACCTGATGAGGGACGTCGCCGATCAGGTTCCCGATCAGCGTGCCGAGATGGCGGTAGCTGTCGAATTTGCGCACGCCAGCGCCGCCGGTTTCAACCGCGATCACAAGCGCCAACGGCTCATCGCCGGTGTCCTGATCCAACGTGAGCTTCTGCTCGACGCCGTCATCGGTGATGCGGAAGTCATCGGCCTTCAGCGTGAAGACGAGCTTTCCATCGGCGCTTCGCACCAGTGCCGGAACAATAACCAAATCGGACTGCGTGCGCAGGGAGGGCGTCCGCGGCGCGGATGCGGAGGGCAGTTGCGCGAGGGCGACAGAGGACAGCAAGAAAGCGAGTGCGGCAATCAACTTCATCGGCACGGTCCTGGATGCGCGGTACCTGGAAGCTCAGTCATAGGATGTTCCGTTTGGAGTTTCAGTATAGGAGGTCAGGCGCTGCTGCCTAACTACCGCCAACTTTAGTAGACTCAACGGCAGCATGAATGTTTCTAACCAATCTGTTCGCTGCGTTGGCTCCCGATGGAGTCTTGCCCTCGTTGGCTGTGTTTTCGTAGCNNGGGGTTGCGCTGACCAGCGACGGCCATCTGCGCGAGGGGCCGGCGTTGAGCCAGGTGTTCACCACGCCGTCGAGCTATGTGTGGTCGGTGGCCGTGGACAAAAATGGCACGGCCTACCTGGGAACCGCCTCGCCAGCCACAGTGCTGCGGGTGGGAGCGGACGGCAAGTCGTTTACGCTGTTCGAGAGCAAAGACCTGAGCGTGCAGGTGGTGCGGCTGGGACCGGATGGAGCGCTCTATGCGGCTACGCTGCCCAGCGGCAAGGTCTACCGGCTGAAGGCCGACGCGACGGCCAAGCAGGATGATGCAAGCGCTACCGTGATCTTTGACGCGGCTGCATTCGATGGCGCTCATGCGGGACAGGACAAGGCAAAAGAGGGCGGCGGCAGGCCGGAGGATGGGAAAGCGGATGTGAAGTCGCACTACATCTGGGACCTGACCTTCGACGCGGCCGGGCGGCTTTATATTGCTACGGGCGGACCGGGGGCGGTGTATCGGGTGGATGCCGCAAAGAGCGGGGCAAGGGCGGCGGAAGAGTTTTTCAAGAGCGACGAGGCGCACATCCGGTGCCTGGCTTGGGACGCGAAGGGNNAACGGAACCATCTACGCGGCCAGCGTGGGCGACAAGAGCCACAATCCGTTGCCTCCGCTGCCGGTGCAAGGGGTTGCCTCGGTGACCATCACGGTGGTGCAGCCGGGATCGCTGCAGGCGGCCAACACCAGCACTTCATTGCCCGAGGGGAGCGAGATCTACGCGCTCACCCCCGCCTCTGGAGACTCGGCCCAGGCGCCGCGCAAGCTCTGGGCCGGCAAGGATGAGATTGTCTACGCACTGGCGGCGCGGCCGGACGGACTGTTGGCGCTGACGGGGAATCGGGGACATGTCTTCAAGATCGCCGACGACGGCAGCTACGCCGATGTGGCCCACCTGGAGGCACAGCAGGGGCTGAGCCTGGCTGTCGCGGAAAACGGCGTGTTGATCGGCAGCGGCAATACCGGCAAGCTGTTTCGCTTTGGCGCGGCGACCAGCCAACACGAATACGCAAGCGACGTGCTGGACGCCGGCGCTCTGGCCCGGTTTGGGCGCATCGAGGTTGAGCCCGGCTCGACCGGCTATGAGCTATGGACCCGCACCGGCAACGTGGAGCAGCCGGCACGCGGCCGGGGCGATTGGGGATGGTCCGAATGGCAGCAGTTGAAAGACGGCGCAGTGGCTTCTCCGGCGGGTCGATTCTTTGAGTGGAAGGCGGTGCTGCACGCGGATGGAAGCGTGGGCAGCGTGGGCGTGAACTACCTGCCCGTGAATTCGGCCCCGGTGGTGGACGAGTTGATGGTGGCGCCAGGGGCGCGCGTCAATGCTCAGAACCTGGCTCAGAACCCGGCACAGACGGTCAGCATCGCGTTCCCGTCGTCGAACCAGGGCGTGACGGTGACCTACGATGGAGCCACGAGCGCACCTTTGCAGGCAATAAAGGACCGGACCGCAATTACCGTGCGCTGGGCCGCCCACGACGACGACGGCGACGATCTGACGTATGGCCTCTATCTGCGCGGGGACGGCGAAAAAGTATGGCGGCTGCTGAAGGATCAGATCACCGAAAAGTTCTACAGTTTTGACGCAACGCTGATTCCCGACGGCGGCTATGAGATCAAGGTGGTGGCCTCGGATTCGCCTTCGCACACTCCCGGCGATGCGTTGACCGGCGCCAAGGAGAGCGAGCGATTCGAAGTGGATACAACGCCGCCGGTGGTGAGCGGGCTAACGGTAACCGAAGGCATCCCGTGTGGGAGCGCACCTTGCTGGAAGTCCGCTATCGTGACCTTTGACGCTGAGGATGCATTTTCGCCCATCGCCCACGCCGAGTATTCGCTGGACGCGGGGACATGGCAGTTCATCGAGCCGGTGGGCGGCCTTTCCGACTCCAAGCGCGAGCATTATGATGCGCGCCTCCCCGTTTCGAGTCTTGAGGGCAAGCCGGGCGAGCATTTGATCACTGTCCGGGTTTATGACCGGCACGATAATGTGGGTGTGGCCAAGGCGGTATTTTCCGTTCCGGCAAAGAAGTAGGCGCGATGCGATTTGAACTTTTTCTGGCGGGACGATACCTGAAGGCCAAGCGGAGACAGGCCGTGGTGGGCGTTGTGACCACCATTTCCATTGCTGGAGTTGCCGCCGGAGTGGCTGCGCTGGTGATTGCACTGGCCATCACCAACGGCATGAGGCGCGACTTGCAGGACCGGCTGCTGGGAAACAGCGCGCACGTGCAACTGATGCGTGTGGCGGGCGACGGCATCCGAGACTGGCAGCCGCTGCTTGAACGGCTGCGCCATGTGCCGCATGTGACCGCGGCTTCTCCTGGGCTCTATGAGCAAGTACTGGTTGCGCGCGGAGCCCGCGATGGAGGCGCACTGCTGGAAGGCATTCTGCCTGACCAGGAAAAGACCGTGAGCGACATCCTGAGCACGGCAACGCCGGGGTCGATCGGCGCATTGGAGCCGGAACGGGCGGCGGCTTCGAACCTGAATGCCGCCCTGCCGCCGATCGTGCTGGGCAAAGATCTGGCGGAAACCGTCGGGGCACAAGCAGGCGATTCGGTGATGATTATCAGTCCGCAGGGGGAGATGACTCCGCTCGGCATCATCCCCAAGTACGTGCGCTTTCGCCTGGCGGGGACGTTTCAATCCGGGTTTTATCAGTACGACGCACAGATGGGATTTCTGCGGCTGGCCGACGCCCAGAGGTTGTTCAGCGAACCGGACCTGCTGTCGGTGATCAGCTTCAAGGTGGACAATCTGGACCGCGCTCCAGCCATTGGCCGGGCGATAGAGCAAGAAGCCGGCAGGGGTTTCATGACCACCAACTGGATGGAGCTGAACCGCGAGCTGTTCCGCGCCCTCAAGCTGGAACAAGTGGTCACATTCATCGTGATTGCGCTCATCGTGATCGTGGCCGCGCTGAACATTCTCATCGCACTGACCATGATGGTGATGGAAAAGACTCGCGATATCGCCGTGATGATGAGCTTCGGCGTGGAGCCGGGGCAAGTGCGGCGCATCTTCCTGCTGCAAGGGCTCCTGATCAGCCTCATCGGCACTGCGGTGGGCCTGGCGGTCGGCTACCTCGCCGCCTGGGCAGGCGGGCATTACCAGTTCATCCATCTCTCGGCCGAGGTCTACTCGATCGACACCCTGCCCTTCGCGCCGCGACCCCTGGATGGGGTGATTGTGGCTGCGGTTTCCATCGGGATTTCGCTGCTGGCTACGGTATATCCGTCGTACGCGGCGGCGCGGGTGCTGCCGGCGGAGGCGCTGCGGTATGAGTAACGGGGCGGGGTCCTGATTTGACAATGTGACACATTTTGTGCCACATTTGATGTATGCCAAGCGTAAACCTCCGCGAACTCCGCGACACCCGTCAACTGCTGACCTGGCTGGAAGCCGGTGAAGTCGTCGAACTACGTAAGCGCAACCGCGTTGTGGCACGAATTGTGCCGGAATCGCCACGGACCACGCCCGTCGAGTGGCCGGATTTCGCCGCTCGCCTCAAGGAGAATTTCGGCGGCCGCATGATCCCCGCCGTGGATATTCTGATTGAGGAAAGGAATAGCCGTTATTGACGATCTATGCGGATTCAAGCTTCATAGTCTCCGGTTACATACAAGATGCGCATTCCGCGGAAGCTGTTCGTCGAATGGCTTTGCTGCCCTCAATTTGGATCACCCCGCTTCACAGGTCGGAACTGGCGCATGCGCTCCATCAGTACGTATTTCGGCGAACATTGTCACAGGCAGAAGCACAACGTTACTGGGATAGCTTCCGGCGAGATTGCCTAGAAGGAATCTGGATCTCCATCGGTCTTCCGGAAAAGATCTGGGACGCGAGCATAAATCTAGCCCAGCGATATGGGCCCGCTCTTGGCGTCCGCACTCTCGACTCGCTTCATGTGGCCTGCGCAATGGAGCTGAGGGCGCAGACGTTCTGGACCTTCGACGACAGACAGGCGCGTCTTGCCGAGGCGGTCGGACTGGATACGAACCCCTAGCTCCCACCGGCAAAAGAAACTCATTGCGGCGTAATGATCCCTCCCAGAGCGTGTCGGCGGGGCAGGACGATGCCGCGATGATCGACTTCAGGCGGCGGGGCGGCGGGCTGGCCGGGTGCGGGCGGGCTTGAACGCTCAATCAATGCGCCACCGCAGGCGGGACACCAGTCCGCGACTACCTTCAAGCTCAGTTCGGCGTGGCAGTGACTGCAAATTCGCTCCATATCTGAACGATATCCCATCCCTCTGTTCTTGGGCGGATTTCCCGCAGGCTGCATCCGTGGCGCGCAAGCGCCGGCTGCCCCACCGCAGGTGGCCCGGTAGACTATTGTCATGCACCCTCCGGTTCGGCTAGTGGCAATTGACATGGATGGAACGCTGCTGCCGACGTTTGCGCAGGAGATGAGCCGGCGAACCGCACGGGCTCTCAAAGCCGCACAGGACGCCGGAATCACTGTCGCGATTGCCACGGGGCGGCGCACGGCTTACACGGCTCCGCTGCTTGAGGGGCTCGGCTTGCGAGCGGATACGCCGCTTATGACGTCCAATGGTGCAGTGACCCGAACCCTGGGCGGCGAGCGGATCGACCGGTGCCAAATGGAGGCGCGGGTGGCGCGAGGGCTGTGCGGGCTGCTCAGGCCGTTTGGAGTGCTGGTTTTTACCTTTGACAAGCTGGGGCGCGGCGAGCTGGTGCTCGAGGAGCTGGAAAAGGCGCAGGGAAGGATCGCGCTTTGGGTGGAGGCCAACCGCAACGCCATTGAGGTGGTGAAGCCGCTGGAACTGGCGCTCGCCGATGGCGAGGACCCCATTCAAGGCATGGTGACTGGGCATCTGGACAAGATGAGAAAGGCCGAGCAGGCGCTCAAGGCCAGCGAGTGGAGCGGCAGTTGCGAGTGCATGAGGACTGAGTACCTGGGCCGCGATCTGTCGATTCTGGACCTGTTGCCGCCTGGGGTTTCAAAGGGTTGGGCGCTGAAAAGACTTGCTGCCCGGCTGGGCGTGGATCGCAAGGAGACCATGGCCATTGGCGACAACTGGAACGACGTGGACATGCTGGAGTGGGCCGGACAGGGCGTGATGATGGGCAATGCGGCCGCCGAGTTGCGGACGATGGCCAAAATGCGCGGCTGGAAACAGGCGCCGCCCAACGACGAGGACGGCGTGGCTCAAGTGTTGGAAGCTGCCGTGGCAAAGGTTTCTGCTGCGAAAGTGTCACTGAATGATTAGGATGGGGAAGTGAAGTTGGGAATGCGCACAAGATTATTCATTACGGCGGCTTGCCTGGCGGCGGTTTTTGCGGCGCTTGCTCCGGCCGCGCGGGCAGCTGAGCAGGTAACCTTGCGCAACGGGTTTGAGATGCAGTGCGACCACCACGCGGAGGTCGAGGGCCGCGTCCGGCTCTACCTGAGCGCGGGTGAAGACAACTACATCGAACTCGCGCCGCGGGAGGTTGCCGCAGTGGAGAGGGTTCCCAATCCGCCTTCGCTGGCGGGCTCTGCGGCGGAGCCTGCTTCGACCTTGCAGGCTGCAAGGCCTGAGGATAAGGCTCCCAGGCCTGAGGCCGGCACGGGGGCCAGGCTCAGCGAGGCCGACCTGGGCGAGATGCTGGCGAAAGCCGGCCAGGAGCACAACCTGGATGTGGACCTGCTGGCCAGCCTGGTAAAAGCTGAGAGCGGCGGCAACGCCCGCGCGGTCAGCCACGCCGGCGCCCGGGGGCTGATGCAGCTGATGCCCTCAACAGCCGCCACTCTGGGCGTGGAAGACAGCTTCAAGCCCGAAGAGAATGTGCGCGGCGGATCGGTTTATCTCGATTCCCTGCTCACCCACTACCACGACAACCTGGCGCTGGCGCTGGCCGCCTACAACGCCGGCCCGTTGGCGGTGGACAAGTATCGCGGCATTCCGCCTTACCGGGAGACGCAGGCTTACGTGGCGCGGGTGATTCACGAGTTCAATCGCCGCGTGCTGGCTCGCGAGGCGCAGGCGAAACAGGTGGTTGCATCCTCAGCCGGAGAAAAGGGTTCCCGCTAGGCTTCATTCCGCGTTCATTCAAGGATGAGAAACTAGACTTGAGAGCTGTGGAAGGATTCAGAACGGAGAACGCTTGAAGAAGAAGCAATGGATTGTGGGCTTGGTGGTGGTGCTGGCGCTGGCGGCGCTGTTGTTTTGGGGACGCGACAAGATTCACTTCGACTTTCGCGTCTTCCGCGCACAACTGGCGCTCGCGGACTGGCGCAAGATCGGCATTGCCGTCGGCTGCATCTATGTAGGCTACGTTTTTCGCGCGGTGCGCTGGGCCTTGCTGATGAGGCACAACAAGAAGGTCCCGCTGTTCTCGCTGCTGGGGGCGCAGGTAATCGGCTTTACGGCGGTGGCGCTGATTGGCCGGGTCGCGGACCCGGTGCGGCCTTACCTGGTCTCGAAAAGGACGGCCCTGCCGCTGAGCACCCAGATCGCTGTTTATATTGTTGAGCGGCTCTTCGACTTCGGCGCCATGGCGCTGATTATCTCTTCCGTCATTCTGTTCACCGTCTGGTTCGGCCAGCCGGGCGCTTTGCCGCATCCTGAGGAGCTGAAGAAGGCCGGCTACGGCGGACTGGCGATCACGCTTCTGGCTGGTCTGTTTCTGGTGGCCGTGCGGCTGGCCGGCGGCATGGTCGCCTCGTTCATGGAGGGCGCGTTTGGGCTCATCTCAAAAAAGCTTGGGGCAGCCGTAGGCAACAGAATCCGCGCCTTCCGCGCCGGGTTGGACACGATACGGTCGTTCTCTGATTTCGCCATTGCCGCGACGCTCTCGCTGACCATGTGGATGCTGATCACGCTGGCCTACCTGGAAACGATGCGGGCCTTCACAGCGAGTCCGCCGCTGACTGCGATGGACCTTCCCAAGTGCATCCTGCTGCTGGCCGTCAGCGGTACTGCCAGCGTGTTTCAACTGCCTATTTTGGGGTGGTTTTCGCAGATTGGATTTGTGGCCGCTGCAATGGCCAGCTTCTTTGGCGCTTCGCCGGAGGCATCCACCGCCTGCGCCGCTACCCTGCTGCTGGTCACCTTCCTGAGCATCGTGCCGGTGGGCCTGATCTGGGCCCGCTTCGAGCACGTAAGCCTGCGCAAGATCACGGAGGAAAGCGGGCACGCGGGCGAGGAGTTGGCGGTGGAGGAACCGGTCAGCGAGGAGACGCCATGAAGAAGATCCCTTTCGCATACTCGATTCATCCCGGCGATATTCTCAAGACAGAGTTCATGGAGCCGCTAGGGCTCTCCAGCTACCGGCTGGCCAAGGATCTGCACGTCTCCGCGCCGCGGGTAAACGACCTGGTGCGCGGCAAGCGGTCGATTACGGCGGATACCGCCATGCGGCTCAGCGCCTACTTTGGCACTTCCGCACAGCTCTTGCTTGGGTTGCAGATGGATCACGATATTTGGGTTGCGGCGAAGAACAAATCCCTCGCCAAGGTCAAGCCGAGGGCGCAGGCGGCGTAGGGTCCTCAGGCGCTGGGAGCGCAGGCTTGGTGAACCGGATTTTATCCGGGCCGACGGCGCCGCCGGTCATCAACATGCTCATGGCTTGCTCCATGTTCATGTCGGTTTCGGTGACCCGGTCGATGGGAAGGATCTGCAAAAAGGCAGAGGTCGGGTTGATGGAATTGGGCAGCAGAACCGCAGCCAGCAGTTCGCCGGTGGTTTCGTCGGTCATCGTGCGGGTAAGGAAGCCAATGCTCTTCTGGCCGGGGATGGGAAAGTCGACCAGCACCACGCGTTGGCTGGATTCATTCTTGGCCATCATGCTGTCAAGAAGCTGGCGCACGGACGTGTAGACTTTTGCGACAAAGGGCAGCCGGTCAAGCGCGGCCTCAAAGAGCTTGAACGCCTGACGGCCCACCACCTGCGAGGTGACGCGACCCACCACGAAAAGCACCACCAGGGTCAACACGACAGCCATCACGGACTGCAACCACGGCTGGGCGAGCCAATCCCCAGGGAAGATGGCGGCCAGGAGCCACACCACGGGCAAACCCGCTTTGGCCAGGATGCCCAGAAGGAAGCTGAAGATCAGGTAGGTAACGAACAGCGGTCCGATGGTGATGATGCCAGCCAGGATGTTACGTTGCAGGCTGCGCAGCGAACGGGCAAGAACGGGATTCACTCATTTCTCCTGGCTACGAGGATACGCGATCACGGACCTCGCGGTTGTTCATAACAGACCGCTTCAGCCTTTGCCTGCGGATGCGCTTCTACTTCGTTTGGGGGCGCCTGGGGGGTTCCGAGGGGAACGGCTTCAGGCACGGCACACCGGCTCCGGCATTCGCTGCTGGACGCGCGAAGCGCAGCGAATTTCACCCAAGAGGCTGAAATCTTATAGGATGCGGCAATCCCTTATATAGTGGAGGGAGAAGGAAGGCATGAACGATTCAGAGGGTTTTGGATTCAAGGGACCGAACGGCCAAGGCCGGCGCGCGCCGACCCCCGGCGACCTGCAACCGCGCGCTGTTGGGTCCCCGTTGCCGATTGGAACCGGCAGCCCATCTTCGCTGATGGGGGTTCAGGACGATTCCCAGCGTCTGGGTGCGACGCCTCCGCCGCCAGGGCGCGCGCTGGCCAATACGACCCCGCCCTCTCTGGGGGAACTGCCCCCCAGCCTGCAGTGGGCGGCCAATGCCCTGAAATTGGCGCTGCCGTTTGTCCACAAGCTGTTGCCTCTGCTGGACGGAAACATCGGGACAGCCGTCTCGAATGTCCTGACTCAGCACCCGCAACCGCACCCGCCGCCGCCACCGGTGAATCTTGAGCCCCTGGAGGACGGCCTGGCCGAGCTTCAGACGCAGCATCGCGATCTGCGCAATCAGATCGTCGAGCAGAACACGTCGCTGAAACGGGTCGAGGACCAGTTGGAGATGGTCCGCGAAGCTACGGACCGCAATACGCTGGAGCAACAGGAACTTCTCGAAGATCTGAAGACCGTGGGTACCAAGGTGACTACATTCGCGTTCTTTGCCTTGGCCCTGCTGGCCGTGTCGATTCTCGTGAACGTAATCCTCTATCTGCACATCCGGCGGGTGCTGCCGTAAGGCCCAAAGCTGGAGGGCATCGCTGAAGGGTTTGAGTTTATGCCATTCAAAGAAGTTCCTCCATTGCAGGCAATCGATGCAGCTCCTTGCTTCGGCGTGAATGCATTGCATATTCCGAGCGGATCTGGCTGTCCAAAATGAAACTTGTATTCATGGTGTCAATAGCTTTATCAATTGCATGAATAGGAACTCGATTGATTTTGCTACCTTTTCCCGACTTAGTGATTTGAATCATTGCCAGCCGTCTTTTCAAAGGGCTAGTATTCGGCATAGTTCACCCGGGTCTGCTCAATATGGCCCGGCACCTCGCCAACTATGCAGTTAATCCCAAGTTCACTAAGTTTTACCAACGAGCGGCGCTTACCAGCGCACGCAATCGGAGTGTCTCGTCATGGCATGGTATGCCTACTGCATCGGTGAAAAGCAAGCATTTCCTGAATTGGCACGTCATCGCAAACCTGTTCCGATGGAATCTGTCGTCGGAGTGAGCGGCAACCAGGTCTTTCTTTATCCTGCCAGCGACCTGGCCGTGATCGTGAGCGAACACAACCCCGCGGAGACCCTGAACCAGAAATCCGGCGTGGATCACGCACGGGTGATCGCCGACTGCTTTCAGCATTCGACGGTGCTGCCCTTCCGGTTTGGGACCGTCTTCAACGACGACGAAACTCTGCGCAAGTCGATTCGCTCCAACCAGCGGCAGTTTCTTGGCAACATCGACAAGCTGCGCGGCAAGACCGAAATGCACCTGAAGATCTTCGTGGACGACTGCTGTGGCCGGGAGACCGATAAACATCAACCGGCCGAAGGCGTAGGCCGGGAGTATCTGAGCAATCTGCGAGAGAACGCGGCCCGCACCAGGGAGCGGCAGACACGTGCCCGGGCGGTGAGCTTCCAGATGCACCGGCTCTTTATGCCTCTGGATGAAGAAGTGAGTTGCCGTCTCACCGAAAGCGGCAAGATGGTTCTGGACATTGCGCACCTGATCGACCGCAAGTGCGTGGAGCGCTACCAGAACAAGTTTTCGACCACCAGCGCCATGATGCGGGAGTGCCAGATGCAGGTCTCCGGTCCGTGGCCGCCCTACCACTTCGTCCACCGCTTGACCCGCTCGGGTCATGCGCAGCCCGCGGCGGCGGTTCCGGCGCAGATGACGGCGCCCGTTGGACCACCGGTCCTCCGCATGCCTGAAGCGGTTCCTGCGCTGGCATAGCAACCTGCCCCTCGCATCCTTTGAGGCAAAAAGCCCCGGCCATGGCCGGGGCTTTTCTCTTTTGCGAAGATATGTGGCTTCTGAACTATCGGAAGCACGGTCTTCGGGCGCCCGCAAGGGATTCAATACCAGGAGCTCACAGCGCCAGTTTCGGGGCGCGAAGCTCATCAGTCTCCCACTTCGGGGTTATGATCTTCGCCGTTGCCGGGAATGCTTTCATCAGGCGACCGAACAGCACGTCGAATTTTTCCTTTTCAACCTTCGCTCTTCGGTCTTAGCCGCTTCTTGCCCGCCTTCGCTTCAGTTGCCGCAAGCCTCTTAATCGAAGACTCTGCAGGTAGATTCTCAGGCATGGTTGCGCCAATATCTTTAATCGCTTTCCGAACCTTCTTGCCGACTTCGTGGTGAGTGTTGATTGCATTCTGTTCGCCGCGAATTTGGCCGATGCGAAGTTTCTCTTCAGTCTGAGTAATCCGGAACTCATTTGCAGCGAGCTCCGCACGGCCGATGCAATCCAGTAGTTCCTCTTTTGCTCCGATCCCCTTTCTTTCTTTTATAGCCTTTACTCCAATCCCGCCATAAAGACCTTTATATCCCGCGTCCTAGAAGATCCCAAAGTTCTGGCTTTGGACGCCGGCTTCCTTAGCTGCTCCGCCGAGCTTGATATTTGCTCCCTTTACGCGGTCACGGAGCATCAGGCGACGCTGCTCTTCTGTCAACGCCTGTTCAGCCTCAGATCGAAGTGTCTGCGCAGCAAAATATGTCTGTGCGGTCGCAATCTCCGGCTTCTCTGAGGAGCCGTTCATGGCAATCAGGTAGCAGGCGTACCGTGAAAGGTGGCAGTTTTCAATCTTTCTCTTTGCCCCGCTTCCGATCCCAACCATGTCCGTGAACTCACGGAAATGGTTTGCAGAAAAAACACCGGAATTGTCGCAAGCCGTCATTGCCTTTTGAATGACGGCTTTAAAATTCGTCCAATCGGAATATCCCAAAACTGCAAAAAGAGTTCGAGCATCCCAAATTTCCGCCCCATTGGCGTGAACAGCCTTAGACCGTTCGAGTTGATCGACGATATACCCTAGATGAAACAGTTCATTCTCAGCCATTGGGCCCTCTCCGCATGAATTGTATCAACATTCGTGACGCCTTGATTGCTAGATTCAAGACGGCTTGGTTACTAAAATTCAATTCTTGCCCATCTTCCCCATCACGTGTACATTATGGAAAGAGGGATGGAAAATGGGAGCACGAGAAAGCCTTCAAAAACTGATTGACCGCAAGCTCGCCGAAATAGACAGGCTCGAACAGCAACTAAGGGACGCTCGCGTGTATGCACAGGCCGTCCAGGATTCCTTCAAACTCCTCCCCAAAGAAGACCAGGCGCAGAATTCCCAAAGGGAGCTCCGGCCCGGAAGTGCGCTTGCTCAGGTTCAAGTGTTTCTGAAGCGCGAAGGCAGTCCCCAACACATTTCGACGATCCTGGAATTCATAGGGAAACCACTAGATAAACAAAGTCGCGTTTCTCTGAGTGGTTCGCTTGGCGGATACGTGAAGGATCGCCGAATTTTTACAAGGACCGGACCGAACACGTTCGGCCTCATTGAGTTTGAGGCAAAGCCGGAACAAGAAGAAGAGAAAAAGTCAGACTCTCTTCCGATCGATTTTGGCAAATTTTAGACAAAGGTCCACGAGTTGTCCCGGCATCGATGGCTCCCGTCTTCTATTTCAATTTGTAAATGAGCGAAGCAGCTTAAGGCGTACTCGCCGACTTGCGCCGGGTAAGCACAAACGACTTCTTGCGGCGATCCTTTGAGGCGTGGTCGATCTGCTTCCAGAAGCCCACAAAGTAGTCGATGGCGGAGATGGTGGACACCAGCACGGTGAAGTACATGGCCGCGATGGCCATCCACTTGACGGGAATAATCACGACGCCGATCTGCCACTGAAACCAATGATGGGCCAGAATGGCGGAAACCACCGACACAATCTGGACGACTGTCTTGAGCTTGCCCAGGTCGCTGGCCTGGATGGTAAAACCTTCAGACGAGGCGATGGCGCGCAGCCCTGAGATGAGGAACTCGCGGCCGATGATGACCACCACGATCCAGACTTTTACCACCTGGGGGTTATAGGCCACCAGGGCGATCAGCGCGCCGGTGACCATGATCTTGTCGGCGATGGGGTCAAGCAACATGCCGATGGTGGTGATCTGCTTGCGTTTGCGGGCCAGGTAGCCGTCGAGGCCGTCGGTAATCGAAGCCAGCACAAACAAGACCGATGCGGCAATCTCCTGCTCGCCGTTGGACCCCAGCCACGTAAAGTGCGGCGAAAGGATCCACAGCAGCAGCGGGATCATGACGATCCGGCTCATCGTGATGGAGTTGGGCAGGTTCATGCGGGTTGCGCGGAGCCGGAAGAGGCGCCTCCGGCTTAGCTCCATTATTGCACTGTAGAAGTGGGACGAGGGATTCCCTTTTCGTTTGAGTGAAAGGCGTGGCTAAAGCCACGCCCTTCCAAAGCACGAACTATGCGTAGATGCCGCGCTGGCGGATGGTGAACGATACGCGGTCGATGGCCAGCATGTAGGCGGCGATGCGGTTGTTCACGTTGTGCGCTTCAGCGTAGCGGACCACATCGTCGAAGCTGTCGCGCAGGATGGTTTCCAGTTGCTCGTTGACGATGGCTTCCTTCCAGAAGTAGCCCTGGCGGTCCTGCACCCACTCAAAATAACTGGCCGTCACGCCGCCGGCGTTGGCCAGAATGTCGGGCACGATGAAGATGCGCTTCTCGGCGAGAATGTCATCGGCCACCGCGGTGGTGGGACCGTTGGCGCCCTCGACAACGATGCGCGCCTTGATGGCGTCGGCATTGCGGCTGGTGATCACGTTCTCAGTGGCGGCGGGGATAAGAATGTCGCAATCCATCACCAGCAGTTCATCGCTGGGCGTGGCCTCGGCGCCGCGGAATCCAAGGGTGGTGCCGTTGCGGTACTTGTACTCGACCAGTTGGTGAATGTCGATGCCACTCGGATTGGACAGGCCGCCATCCAGCTCGGCCACGCCCACGATCTTGTAACCGCGCTCGGTCATGAGGCGCGCGGCGTTGGAGCCGACGTTGCCGAAGCCCTGAATCACAACGCGACAGCCGTCGATGGGCATATTCAGATAGCGCAGGCTCTCGTCGCAGGCCAGCATGACGCCGCGTCCGGTGGCCTCGATGCGCCCGCGCGAACCGCCGATGTTCAGCGGCTTGCCGGTGACCACGCTGGTGACGGTGTGGCCCATGTGCATCGAGTAGGTGTCCATGATCCATGCCATGGTCTG
>PLFY01000155.1 GCA_003138365.1 Acidobacteriaceae bacterium | reverse complement strand
CTTGAGTTGAAAATGCTCTAGCCCCTGCATGAGTTTCTCGTCTGGAGAGTTTGTTCCGTGGAATCCTGGGTTTACGGAGTCGCCCAACCTTTGTTTCTCTTACGGTGTCCGATGCTATGCCATGCTGCTGCCCCATCGTTCAATTCGATGTCAAAACGACAATTGCTTCTCGGCCTCTTATGGGAGATGTGCAGCAAGTTGAGTGGCCTGGGAAGTAGCTTGCTGAGGATCGGACAGGTTGGTGTATCCCCCGAGGTAACGGCCCTTGCGAAAGATACATATTCCATCCAGGTACTGCGCCTTCGCCTGGAATGCCTCGTCACCCACCTTTGCCGGGGAAGCGCCGTCAAATCGCTCGCGGAGTTTCTTCAGGACCGCCGCGGCGGATTCCGGTGAGGCTTCCAGAACGATAAATGCCTGCCCTTGCTTGTACTTAGCGACGTAGCCGCGCTTGAGCAACCGCAGGCCAAGCACGCTTTCGGGGACCAGGCGGACAGAGGCGAGGTTCTCTTTTGGAAACCACTGCAACGCCTCCGGGGCGGTGGCCCGGCCCTCAAGCCGTTCCTGCATCCTGGTTACGAAAGTCTCCAGCACTGGGGTATGGTCGCTGTCCGGGCGATCGGAGATTACGACGATTTCGACGTAATACTTGCCCTTTGCGAAGCTGGCGCTTTGCGGCTGCACCTGCCCGCCCATCCCGATGCTGGCGATGGGCAGGCTGGGATCGCGGTTGGCGGCGAACATGCCGTAGGCCGAGTCGGCATCGCTCATCTCCGAAACGTCGATCACCAGCGTGTCCCCGCCCGATTTGCAGGTGATTCCCCGCATCTGCACGAAGCCGTAGATCAGGTATCCTTCCGCAGAGCCATCCTTGTAGTCGTAGAGGTTGTCGGCGGCGTACTGGCGTTTTGACTCGGACTGTTCCCAGCCGGGTACGAATTGGCAGTTGAGGTAGTCCTGGGCATGTGCCATGGCCGCCGCAAACAGGATTGGAAGCAGCAAACCGGGGGACTTCATGCAAACAATTCCTGGGCGCGTGCCATCCGGCTCGATACCTGGACGCCGAAGGGACACTCCACCGTGCATTCGGTACAGTCACCGCAGCGGACTGCAACCTGCTCGGAGGTCAACTCCAGAAATCTCTCCCGCCCCAGCGCGAACTGGCCATAACCGTCGGCGTATGTGAGGGAGCGCAACACATCGGCGACCGGCAGGCCCTTTTGGCAGGCGCCCTCACACTTCCCGCACATGCGGCAATAGAGCGGCCGAATCATCTCCAAATGCGCGGCCAGCAGCTTTGCGTCGCCTTCGGAGAAAGGATGCGCCATGGCCTTCAGGTTCTCGTCCAGTTGGTCCATGTCCGTCATGCTGGGAATGGTGGTGGAGACGTTGGGCTTGTTGATCACCCACTTCAGCGCTGCCAGCAGGGCGCCGTCCTGCTGCAACTTCCGATAGAGGGGATTGCCGGGTTTCAGGCTGCGAAATCCTCCGGCCATCACTTTCATCCCCACCACGCCCATACCGGCCCTGGCGGCTACCCCGATGGCCTGCTCCATGCCGGTATCCATGGAAAAGTTGTAGGCCGTCAGCACTACGTCGAAGACGCCCTTTTGCGCGAGCCAGGGCAGCAGTTCCTGCTGGCCGCCGTGCGTGCTCACGCCGGCAAAGCGGATCTTGCCCTGCTTCTTGGCAAGCTGTTGCGCTTCGATCATGTCGTCGCGAATATCGGCCGGGCTGCCCTTGCCATGGAGATACCAAATGTCAACGTAATCCGTGTTGAGTTCGCGCAGGCTGGTTTCGAGATCTTTCTGCAACCCTTCCTTGTCTTGAGCGCCCGACTTGGTTGAGAGTACGATCTGCTTCCGCTTGGCTCCAAGGGCCGCGCCGACCATGCGTTCATTGTTGCCGTGTTGATAGCCGCGCGCAGTATCGAAGTAGCTGATTCCGAGATCGGCGGCGCGCTCAATCACGCTGGGGTCCGACGTGATCATGCATCCAAATCCCACCGTGGTTACCTTCAGACCCGTGCGGCCCAGGGTCTTGTAGTCGAGTTTGACTGAGGAACCGGCATTCATTTCGGTGGATTTCCCGGACGGCGGCCAAAGCCCCATGCGGGAACTCGCACCCACGACAGGAAGCATCAATCCGGCAGACAAGAATTCGCGGCGAGAGGTCTTTGATGGCATGAATGTTCCTCCACAAGGGAACTGAACATTATAAGCCCGCAGGGTGTATGGGGGTGTCCGGCGATTCTTGTACCAGCGGTGGCTGGTGGAGGGAAAGCCTGACTGGAAGCCGGTAGACGAAAAGTTCAATAGCCGAATGCAGCAGGACATTGTCTCTGTTTGAGAATGTGTCCTGCCGTGCTGGACCCAACAATCAAAAATCCATTTGCAGGTGCATTCGAGATATGCGAAAGCGAACCTCTTTGATCCTCGCCGCATAGACGCGCACAAGACCAGATACCATCCATTGAAAGCAGCGAGACTGTAATGCCCGGCGTATCGCTTCATATAAGCTGCCGAAAAGACAGAGCTGGCGAGAACGACAATTGCCGCGATAAATAGGAAGAATGCAGACACACGATCCAGCAGGACCGTAAGTGTGCCAATGGAAGGAATGGACCACAGGGAGTGGCGGAATTCGTCTCCTGAAGCGAGTACGGCCCCTGAGGCCCAGAGCGCCAGCACCGCAGCCAGGGATCCAGCCCAAGCCAACACCACCGGAACGCGCCTTTCGGGAAGTATCGTTCCCAGCACGATGCCTGCGCCACATACCGCAAAAAACAGAGCTAATGCCAGCCCGACAGCATTCATGGAACCCCCTTTACATCAGGAGCCTCCGCCTGTGTTCATCGCATTGTCTCGTGGGCAAGTTACCTTCCGCGGAATACCATGAACAGCGGCGTGGGGGCGAATTGTTTTGTCTACGTCCCCCGGTACAGGAAAAGGATGAGCAGGAAGAAAGCGAGGACATAGGTAACGTAGGCGTTGAGCCGGCCGTGGTGCATGCCCGCCAGGAATCCGGCGATCCATCGCGTGGCCGCGCCCACCGGCTGCAGGAATAGGCGATCCACCACGTGCGTTTCCTCGCGCTGCCGATGAATGGCGGTGCGGAAATGCACCGCGACAGTCTGACGGGTGTCCTCCGTAATGTTGGGCTGGAAGATCGCTTGGAAGACCACGCGCACCGGATTGGAAAATCCCGTCGCGGTGTAGGTCATCTGCGGTAGAAGCCGCGGAATTCCGCCCGCCCAGAGCGCGCGTCGCGCAACCGCGCGCCGTCGAGTTAACCGGGTGACGACAAACCACGCCAGCAGCAATAGCAGCGCCAATGCCACGAAACTATAGGAGGGTGACATGGCAAACACCACCGGATTCGCTTCCAGTCCGCGCAGCAGCACGACCAGACCGCGGCCAGGCAGGAGGCCCTTGCCCGACTGTGCACCCAGGTTGTGGAAGTCCTGGAGGAATGGCGCCGGAAGCTGTCCGTTCTCGGCATTCGCCGTAAAGAACGGCTGTACCAGGGAAGTGGTGACGCTGGCGCCAGCCAGTGGCTCCACGGTCCGGTTGAGCACGGGAAGGACGTAGGTCGGGAGGGTCCCCAGCAGCAAACAGACGGCGGCCAGAAACCCCAGGGAAAATCGAGTACCCGCGCGCGCATTAAGCCGCGGTTCCCAGGTGCCTCTGCGAAAACCGAGAAAGCTCATGGCGTACACCTTCACAAAACAGGTCACCGCCAGTGCGGCAGTGAGTGCGAGAGAGGCGCCACAGAGGGCGAAGACAATTCTGACCGAGGTTGACGACAAGACCGCGCTGCGCAACAGCGCTTGCAGCGTCATCCACTCGCTGACGAAGCCGTTGAACGGAGGCACAGCGGAAATCGCCAGACAGCCCACAAGGAAGATGATCGACAATCCGGGTAGCAGTCGAGACAGTCCGCCTAGTTGGTCCATGTCGCGTGTGCCGGTTTCAGCCTCCACATAGGCCGTTCCCTGAAAAAGGAGCGTCTTGTATATGGAGTGATTCAGCATGTGATAGAGCGCCGCCGATAGGGCAATGGCAGCCGCAACTGGATGCCCAGAGGCGCGATAGATCAGGAAGGCCCCCAGGCCGGCCACGATGATTCCCGCATTCTCGATGGAACTATGGGCAAGCATCGTCTTCATGTCGTTGTCTGTTGTGGCGTAGAGGATTCCCACCAGCGCCGTGATGCTCCCAACGACCAAGGCGAGCACGCCCGTTCCGTACCCAGTGTGAATGAGGTCGGCATTGAGCCGCAGAATTCCGTAGAAGCCAAGATTGAGCGTGACGCCGGCGAAAACAGGGATGAAGATCGGCGAGGCGGCCGTATAAGACCGTGGAAGCCAGAAATTGACGGGAACCAAGCCGGCCTTTACTCCAAACCCGAAGAATCCGAGAAGAAACACACTCCACAGCGCTTGCGGCGAAAGCCCGGCAGCCGCCGCACTCAGAGCGGAAAACGAGAGATCCGTCGCGGTTCTGCCCAAAACAAGAAAGGCGACGACAACGGCCAGAAAGCCGGCCTCACTCATAGCCAGCATGATGTATCCCGCCGCCTTGTCCGATTGCCGCCGCAGGTCGTAGTTGAGCAGCAGAAAACACAGGATCGACATGCACTCCCAGCAGATCAGGAAGAGCGGAGCATCGCTGGCCACGAGAATCAGCACAACCGAGGCCATCAGGGCAAAGTACAGGACGCCGTAGCGATGCGTGGGATATGCTTCATCGAGTTGGTCATTGATGAAGTTTCTTACAAAAATTGAAACCGAGAAATAAACAATTCCCGCGGCCAGCAGAAATATGGAGCTCAGCGCATCGAGACGAAGAGTCAGCCTGCCGAACCCATCGAGCGTCCAGAGCGAGGCTTCGTAACTCTGGCCAGTCACAAGTACTGTCGCAGCAGCAAGAACCATGAGTAACGACGACAGCGTCCCCACGATGGCAATGACCAGCGGGGCACGCTTCCGGCCGGATAACGCCGAAAGGAGGATTCCTCCTGCACAGGCCAGGAAGAACAAGACCAGCGAAGCGCCGGTTACCGAAGCCATAAATCAAGATCTCCCTTCGGAAACAAGTTCGTTTTTAGTTACAGACTTGCGTCCGGTGGCAACAAGCAGCCCATGCAAGATGGCCAGGGGGGGCGGCGGATTCCCCGGAACTTCAAAATCCACCGGCAACACCGAACTGGCGCCTCCTGCGCACATAAAGCTGCGGCCAAACACTCCGCCTGTAATGGCGCAACTGCCAACAGCCATCACCCGGCTGGTAGTCGGCATGGCCTCCCAGGTCTTGAGCAACGGTCCTCGCATGTTTTCACTCACCGGGCCTACGATGAGCAGAAGATCGGCCGTGCGCGGGGTCGCCGTAAAGAAGAATCCCAGCCGGTGCATGTTGTAGAGAGGATTGTTTAGCTGCTTGACTTCATGCAGGCAGGCGCCGCAATCCCCGGCATCGACCACCATCACATGCATGGATTTGGAGAATGACGAGGGCAGAGTCGCACACTCTGTTTGCTTGGCAGGCAGCCTTGTCCATTCGTACCCGGCATCCCAATTCATCGGCAACGAGATCGACAGGCGGCAACGCTGGCAATGCACACACTTTCCCTGATCCACGAAAGTCGAGCTGCCGTGAGCAATGATCGCGTCAACAGGACAGATGGCCGCAGCGCTCTGAGCCTCGCCTGAAGTTTCAAATTCCGTGTTGACCGGGCGGCCGGGAGAAATGCCGGGAGCCACTTCCGCCTTTCGGGGATAGCCGGTCGATTGAATGCCTCTGCGCAAACCGTGCCAGAACCAAAAGCTCATTCCAGTTCACCTCTACCGATCACATTCGGTCGCGGACAGGCCAAAAGTCGCGAGAATGATCGGAAAATCCTGAAACGCGAAATCCTCGGCCGCCTCATGAAATCCGTGCCAATTGCTGAACGATGGCGTGATCGCGTGGTACCGTTCGACCAAACCTTTTTCATCAAGACTTACCCAGTGCAAAGCCGCGCCTCTTGGCGCCTCAGCCCATCCAAGCGCTGCGCCGGGGTAACCGCCCTCGCAGGGAACACAGATAGCGCCAGGCTCCAGGGCGTCGATCGCCTGGTGGATCAACTTCACTGACTGGGTTGCTTCCGCGAACAACACGCGCAGCCGAGCAAATCCGTCCCCTTCAGTTTCATAAGGAATATCGAACACGTATCCCTCGTAACCCGAATACGGGCAGGCTCCACGGAGGTCGCAATGCTGCGCCGAGGCGCGGCCAATTGGACCCACGAGATTCAGATAGCGTGCGCTCTTACCATCAACGACCCCGACATCTTCGAGACGATCCAGGAAACTGCTGCTGTAACGAAGCCGATTCTCAAGGATGCGCAGATCCTTCTCAGCTTTGTCGACGGACACGAGAAGCTTCCTACATTGCTCCGCGTCAAAGTCGCTGCTTAACCCGCCCGGAACGTTTAACCCGAAGAGATAGCGATGTCCGGTAAAAACACAGGATGCGCGCAGCAATTCTTCCTCGATAATGGCGGCGTGTGCCGTGGAAACTGCCAATGCGGTGGATTCGCAAATGGCGGCAATTGCGCCTGCGTGATGCCTCAATCTCTCCAGTTCCCCAATCAGGATACGGAGGTGCGCGGCCCTCGCCGGCGCCTCGACCGAATGGATTGTTTCAACGGCCTGACAGAATGCGAGCGAGTGTGCAAACGCGGATGTTGCGGCGAAGCGCTCCGCGAGCAACAAGACATCCGAGACGCTGCGGCCTTCGGCAATCTTTTCGACGGCGCGGTAGTTGTAGAAAAGACGCGGTAACGCGCGAATAACGTCTTCCCCAACCGTTTCCAGCAGAAAATGCACTGACTCGCCAAGGCCGCCCTCGTATACCGGTCCCACCGGCATGGCGAACGAACCGGGATCTGCAACGATCAGCTGCGGCTTCCACTCAAGGTCGAGTTGCCGCCCCGGCGCGGGCTCGGTGGCGGAAAATTTCTTTCGCATCGGCTCAATGCCTTCGCACCAGATCTGATCGTGAAGGATAAAGTCGCCCAGCCGCGGATGTCCCTCGAAATGAATCCCGAACATATCTTCCACTTCGCGTTCGTGCCAGTCGGCCGCATTCACTTCGGCAACAATGCTTGGAACGGTGGTTGTCTCGATGGGCAAGGAGAGCAGCACGTCGATCCATCCCGATCCGGGGAGAAGAAACGCATAATGCAGTTGCCACTGGCTGGAGTGCTCTTCGGCAATCATGCCGCCAAACTGACAGCCGCGGTCCAAAAACAGAAATCTGCACAAAGAAGGCAGCGAACTGAGTTGGGCCAGGGAGAGCGTAAGCACATAGCCATGACCAGCCGGCATCGGAGAGACCGCGCTCCCGAAGCGCTCTCCGACAGCGGCGGTCAAATCGCTCAGACCAGTTCTTCCGTCTCCCTCAACATGTGAGGTATAGGCTGCCATTTCAATGTCCTCCCAATTGTTGTGCCGCAAGTGTCAAAAGGGAATGCACTGGTCCGGGAATGTAGACGCCCAGGATAAAGACCGGTATCGCGGCCAGCACTACAGCCGTCCGGCAGCTTAGCGGCACCCGCTCGACCGGCGCAGTTGACTCGGGCTTGCCAAACAACATGCCGTTCACCTGCCGCATAATCGCTACAAACGCAACGACGATAAGAGTTGCGAGAATAGCGACGGCAACATTGTGTCCCGAACGGAGACCCGCGGCGAGAATCGAGAATTCGCTCAGGAATATCGGGAACGGCGGAGCGCCGGCGATAGCCAGCGAGCACAGCAGCAGCGCTCCGCCCACGAACGGCGAAGTTCGGATGAGCCCACGCACCTCGCTGATCTGACGGGTTCCGAGAGTCAGTAACACCATACCTGCCGTATAGAAGCAAAGAGACTTGGTGATGGAATGATTCAGCATCTGGGCAACGGCCCCATAGGCCGCTTCGTGTGTTGCAAAGCCCGCCGCGACAAGGATGATGCCCATATGTTCCACCGTGGAGAAGGCAAACATCCGCTTGTAATCTCTGACCTGCAGAAGCAGAAATGCGGCGATCCCAACAGAGAAGAGGCCGATCACCACCATCCAGTTCCCAATTCGCGCTTCGGGCGATGCCAGGATGATGGCAAGAAGCCGCAGAATCGCGTAAAGGGGTACTGTGGTTTTGATACCCGACAATACAGCGCATATTGGCGTGGGCGCTTGACTATGGGCATCCGGCAGCCAGGTATGCATGGGTGCGAGGCCGACTTTCGTACCGAATCCTACAAACACCAGCAGAAAAGCGAACTTCAGTAGATTGGGCGGCATGGTCGACGACATCGCGCTTAGACCCTGCCAGGTTTCTGCTGTCCCGCCGCCACTGCTGTGGTATGCCCAGTACAGCACCAGGAACCCAAGCAGAGAGATCGGCGCTCCCATAAGTGTCAGGATCGCATATTTCCAGGCGGCCTCGAGCGCACTCGGAGTACCCTCGAACCCCACCAGCAAGATGGCGAAAAGGGTGATCAGCTCCACTCCAACCCAGACCATATTCGGACTGGCGAACGCGGGCACAACAATCAAAGCGAAGGCAAGGAGGTTGTAATTGCAATAAAACCGCCACAACCGCTCTGTTTGCTGGCTGCCATGACGCATGTAGCCGCCGGCAAAGATTGCCGCCAGCGTGCACACGAAGCTGACTAGAAGGACCACCAACGCGCTCAGGCCATCCACTTCGATCCAGCCCGGAATTGCAACGGCGCGTCCGTCCCGAAGAACCTGCCCCGCAGTCATAATCGAGGTGGCGAAGCTGATCGACAGGCAAAATACGGTTATGCCCCAGGCAATCGATCGCAGAGGCTTTACCCAGCAGAGCAACGCTGCAAGGAGCGGAAGCGAGACCGCAACGATCAGCGCCATGGCGGAGGCTCCTCTCTTAGTTCGCTCATTGCTGCCGCTTCGGTCGTTCCCATCGTTTGAGTAATGTTCCGAGTGAGTACGCCAATGACGACAGCGATCAGAACCACATCGATCGCGATTGCCAGTTCTGCAATCAGGGGAAGATCGGGAGCGATTGCGATGCCCGCAAAAAAGGCCCCATTTTCCATGGCGAGGATGCCGATCAACTGGGGGATGGCTTCACGGCGGGCAATCAGGGAGTACGCGCCGATAAGGATCCCGGCCAGGCCAATGGGTAAATTCACGTGGATTACAGGGTCTGGCGTAGTCGCGAGCAGAGGACTGACCAAAAACTCCGCTGCGATGGCCAGCAGCAGAGCGAGCAACAGAGACGAGGGAATGTTGATGACCTGGTTGATCTCCCGGCGTTCATAGAGGTCGCCCGGGAGAGTACGCTTGAGAACCCACGGGATGGCAATGACTTTAGCGGCAATGGTGATCACGCCAAGGGCCAAAAGATGAATGGAACCGCGGTCGAACCCGATCAGGAATGCGGAAGCAGCCAGAAAAGCAGACTGCACGACAAAGAATCGCATTACGCCCTGCACCTGGCGCGTCGCCACCATCCCGAATGCGGTGAGCAGAATCAGCCCTGCGGATAACGCGTTGAGTCCTTCTATCAGCTGTGTCTGAGCGCCGGCCACTGCTACCCTCCTTTTTAGACAGCCGAAGTTGAAAAGATGCTGGCAATCATGGCCGCAACGGAAATAATGAAAGCGGCTCCGAGAAACTCGCTGATGCGGAAAAGGCGCAGTTTGGCCAGCGATGACTCGATGATGACCAGAACCACAGTGAACAGAAGTATCTTGACGAGAATCAGTGGGATTGCAAGCAAAACATGTCCGGGTTGCAGGTCATCGGCTAAGCCCCAGGGTGCAACCAATACATTCAGAAAGATGCAGGTGAGCACCAGGAATTTCATCTGTCCGCCCCACTTCATCAGTGCCGCTCCACGGCCGGAGTATTCCAAGCCCTTGGATTCATCGATCATCGCCAATTCGAAGTGCCCGGTCGGATTGTCCACGGGGATCCTTCCCCCTTCAGCCAGAATCAGCATGAAAAACGCAATCAGCAGGAGGATATGCGCCGGAGAGAAAAAGGCGGCGGGGCTGGCGACCCATTTCTTCTGAACGATGTACGGTATGGTCGATTGCGCCACAAACGATACCGTGAAAAACACAATCATGAACACCGGCTCCGCCAGGAATCCGACCATGCGCGTCCGGCTTGCTCCCATCGGTCCATAAGGGTTGCCGGTATCGACTGCGGCGAGAGCCGCGAAGAATCCGGCCAGCGCGAGGAAGAAACCTCCCGCGAGCATATCCCCCATGAAAGCAAACGCCAGTGGATAATCGGTGAGTACCGGGATCAGGCTCGCAACGAACAAGGGGATCACAAAAACCAGATAGGGAGTGAAGCGGAAAATCCACGTTGTCTCCGAAGAGATGACCTCGTCTTTGTGGAACAGCTTCCAGAGATCCCGGTATGGCTGCAAGATGCTGGGTCCGCGCTTGCTCTGGACATTCTCTTTGAACCGGCTGAGCACACCAGCGTACAAAGGGGCGAAGCCGATCACGAACAGAAGTTGAATGACGTTGTACACGACAGTATGTGCCATCAGAGCGCCTCACCTGATAATGCTGTCACAATTTTCGCTGATATTTCGGGACTGGAAGGAATCGCTACTTGGCTTAGCGATCCGCAGAAAGCCCCATGGAGGCTAAACGACGCTCCGAACCGCGACTTGACGTACCGGAGGATTTGAAGGGGAAGATGTGAAGCGGAATATTGCGGCCCTGGTGTGAGCTTCTGCACAATTTTCTTCACGGCGCGACTCCTCGTCAGAGTAGGAATCATTAGCCGTAAAGGCGGTTATTGGTGGACTTCCATCACCGTATCCGAACTGTTCTGAAAGTATATTGAACCGTTGCCCAGTCCTTGTCAAGACTGGCTGATTGACGGGTTGGCGCCTCCTCTCCACCCGAAACCGGATGGGCGGCAACCCCAGCTGGGGGTTACTGCCTTGGAGGAGAAGATCGTTCAACAGGCTGTGGTTACCGATTCAGCGGGCTATATGACGTTTGCCTTTCGCTCAACATGGAGCGCAGACTGGTGGGGAATGCGGCCGACGCCGCCGGCAAGAACCTCACAATCGTCACCGGCGCGAATCAGGGCGGAAAGTCGAGCATCCTGCGCGGCATAGGTCTGGCGCAAATGATGATGCAATGCGGCATGTTTGTTGGGGCCGAAGCCTTTAATGCCGAACTCTGCACTGCTTTGTTCACTCACTACAGACGGGAAGAAGATGCAACGATGAAGAGCGGAAAGCTCGATGAGGAGCCCGCCAGAATGAGCGAGATCGTAGACCGCATCGCGCCGAATTCGATGCTGCTCTTCAACGAGTCGTTTGCAGCAACAAATGAACGGGAAGGGTCGGAGATTGCGAAGCAGATCGTCCTTGCCATGCTGGAAAAGCACATCAAGATATTCTTCGTGACGCATCTGCATGAATTCGCGCGTGGCATCTATGACAGAAAGAACGAGGATGCCCTATTCTTGCGCGCCGAAAGAGTGGCCGATGGTACGCGAACTTTCAGGCTGCTCGAAGGTGAGCCGCTGGAGGCGAGTTATGGAGAAGACTTGTATAGCCAGATATTTAGCTTTGATGGGGACGTTCCAGAATAGTCAATCCACCGCAGTGAGTTCAGCCAGTATAGGTTAGGCCGATTTATGTTTTACGTCTGACGGTGGAGTCCTGCATGGATCCAGACTCTCCCCATTCTGGAAGATCGGGAGATCGAGGAGCTATCGAGCTTTTCTTCGCGGCGTCTGCAAGAAACCGGTTTGCGCTCCCGCTCATTGCATCTAACAAGGCGATTGAACGCGAATCCCGCGGGAGACCCAATGCTTCCACCCCAGCCTTCTGCACAAAAAGGTCCGGATCATGCTCCGCCATGTGCATCAAGCAGGGAACAGCCGCGTGAATCCTGTTTTCGCCGATGAGCCAGCAAATGCGAGCCCTCGCTTCCGGCAAGGGGTGCGCCAATGCGGCAACGAGCTTTTCTTCGTAGGATCGAGGGTCCGCGCCCTGGCCGGTTCCACAGTGCGGACATAGATCGGTCTTTGTGTCGATCTCCGTCCAGCAATGTGTAGAATAGGCGATCACGGAACTACCCCTTAATCCTCGGCAGTGACGGCCAATTGAGGTACTCTCTCCAGCTTGGAACTCCGCATGAACGGGATTAGCCGAGTGCCGAAACGTCCCGTTCTATTCGGTTGAGCCGTTCAACTGCCGACTGTACGGCGGGAAATCCTTCTTCTTTGACTTTGCGCGCCCGGTCAAGCGCCTGTTCTGCAACCCGGCTGATTTCATGCAGCAGCTTGCGGATTTCAGCCTCCAAGTGCGCGCGGCTATCCTGAATGCGATTGAGAACATCGTTTTGTACGCGCGAACTGTTCACTTCCAACAGATGCCGCAGAAATTCTCGAGCATCGTTCGCGATAAGTTTGCGTCCAGCCACAAGCGGCAAAAAAATGTCAGCGAGCCAGCGCAGCGGTGATGGGGGTTGCGCAGTTCCGATGAAGTCCTCGAAAATGAACGTGGAACGCACGCGCAAGCCCTTTTCCGGATCGAGCGCATGGGGCATCCGCGTCAGTTCGCCAAGGCCCGCACCGGCGAGCTTTTTCAGAAAGTTGTTTCCCATCTCCACAAATCGAAGGGCCACCGCGCGATATTGGCGCTCGCCCTCTTCCTGCTCAGGTTTGAGCCAAGGCACAACGTTGCGGCGCGAGATCTCCTGGGCGAGGTGCATCACTCGGCGCCGATAGTGTGGGCCAAAGCCGAGGGGCACGGATGGTAGCTCCTCACTAAATTCTGTTTCAGATTCCGTCCACGCGGATTGGAAGAACCGCTTGTGCCTTTCACCGAAGAGGTCTGAAATCCGGTGCAGCTCCGCCATAAAGAGGTAATCCAGCTCGTGCATNNGAGCGCTCAGCCTCGTTGATGGTTTCCCTCATGAGCTCGATGCGCCGTTCGGATTCTTCGATGGGCCGCTGGAGCGCATCTCGGTCCTCACTGATGATAGCAAGCAGTTGCTCGCTTAGGCGCTGGAGGCCCCGGTGGCAAGCGGCGCGAACGAGATTTGTGCCCGAGTCTTCAACGAGGTGATGCAAACTCGCCAGTAGTCTTTCCCAATCCCGCAACGGCCCGCTGTTTTCCATCCGTTCGGCGGCACTCACCTCAAGAACCTCGCCCATCGGGCGATGCAGCCTCTTTTCCAGGATTTCGCGCGTGAACTTAACCGCTGCCGCACGCTCCGGATCGGTGGTGCGGTCGGCCTTGTTGATCACCAGGATTAAATCCTGAACTTGCTTGCCAACTTCTTCCACCAGCGCCAACTCCTCGCCCGCAATCGGCGGATCGGCTCCGACCACCACCAATGCTGCATCAATGTGAGGAATGAACGCCTGCGTGGTTGCCGTATTTCCAGTGAAGACCGAACCCAAACCCGGCGTATCCACAAAACACATGCCGGAGGACAACAAGGGGCTGGGCACGAACACTTCCGCGCCGTCCACGGCCTTTTTGTTTTCGGGGTTGAGTTCTTCGGTCACGTACTCCTTCAAGTCGGTCAGGTCAACGTCTCGCCAGGCCCCGTCCCGCATACGAACGCGCGCGCGAGGTTCGTCACCATACCGAATCACGGTAGGCACCGCAGTGACCGGAACAAACCCGGTCGGAACAACTGCGTGGCCGACCAGAGCATTCAGCAGGGTGGATTTACCTCGCTTGAACTGACCAATACAAGCTACATAGAAACGTCCTTCGGAAACCCGCGCTGCGAGCTCACGTGCTTCCTCGGCGACAGGCTCAGCCCCAAGTTCCTGAGCCAGTCTGCCGAGTCGCAACAGACGGGAGGCGCCATCCATACACACGGATGTCTCAGTCGGAAGGCTGCCGTAATCTTGCACTGTCGAACTGCTCTTATATTCCTGCATCTGTTATTACCCTTGCGACCGAA
>PLFY01000051.1:48653-66276 GCA_003138365.1 Acidobacteriaceae bacterium | reverse complement strand
AGCACTCATCCAGCTTCAGGCCGGAGGTTTCGGGTGGACTAGTAACGGAAAACGCCGCAGCGCCCTGGATCTAATGGGGCACAAACCCGCGTGACCCGCTTGCACATAATTAGCCTCCCCCGGCGCACAATCGAAAATGCGGCGAGAAAAAGACCGCAGTCGGAGATACCACCATGATCCAAGCCATCCAACTTTCCACCCCNNGGCAAAAGATCCACGCGGAGAGCCTGGAGCAAGCCGTCATTGGCTTTCCCACTGAAATACATCCTCGGTCTTTACACCGAAGGCTGCGGCGAGCCGGAACGCAAGCAACAACGACGGAGCATACTTTCCCGCTTCGAGTGCGACGATTGTCTGGCGCGCTACGCCTACGCGATTCGCCAGTTGCTGCTGGGTTATCTCTCCGTGCTCGAACCGAAGCTTACGGATGCGATTCTTGAGTTGATCGATTTCAGAGTGCGTCATTGCTAGCACTCCGCTCGTATTGCACGAGGATCGCAACCGACTGCGTGACTGAGAATACGATGAAACCGACCCAGACCAAGAAGGGGAAGAAGCCGACCGGAACCGTGGTCTGATGACGAATGTAGCTAAAGACCGCCCAAACTCCCATGCTCGAAAGGACGAATACCTCCCAGAACAGGGTCATGCCGAGCATGGTCGCTCGCCGATCAATGAGTTCTTCACGTTCGTCCAGATTTCGACGATCGCAGATGAACGAGCTAAACCCCAGAATGCCGCACAATCCAAATATGGCCAGTGCCGGCACCGAAGCGGTGGCCAGTGTCTTGTGAAAATGCCACGCAAACAACGGAACACTTACCAGGTAGAGAGTCGCCGCCGTGGCGAATACGATCAGGTTGAACCAAGCCCGTTTCTGAAGCGGTGCTAAAGGAATGCCATCTTTCATTCTGTCCCCGTTCGCTGAAGATTTACTTGAGTCGTTTCCAGCGAACTAAATGTACGCCACAGATTACATAATGTCAAATAGAACGAACTTTCAGAGCTGCTTCGTGACTCTTAAGTCTCCTTCGGCAGGGGGGTATCTCCGCAGGCGCGGATCATAAGTCGATCGCGTGCGGCATTCGCGAAGAATGTCCTTGCCCAGCGCCCACAGCGTGCGTATACTTGCGCGATTCCCCGGCAGTGTGCTTGAGAAGTTACGTGAACAACCTTGTTTTCAGCAGCTTCCACCCAAATGAGTTGAAAAGGAGACAGTATGGGAAAAATCAATTTAGGTCGTGTGATTCTCGGCGGCATTGTCGCCGGGATCGTTGCAGATGTCTTGGGCTACCTCGTAGATGGCATATGGCTGGCGCCTCGATGGGCTGCCGGGATGACGGCGCTCGGACGTAGCAATTTCTCGCCAAACATGTGGATTTGGTTCAATGTGCTCGGCATCATCGGCGGCATTGTACTGATCTGGATTTACGCCGCCATTCGGCCCCGGCTTGGCGCTGGAGTGAAAACCGCGGTCTGTGCCGGTGTGGCCGTCTGGATTGTCGGTACACTCCTTCCCAACGTCAGCGTCATGTGTGTGTCCGGTCTCTTCTCGCATCACCTTGCGCTCTACACAACCGCTGGCGGCTTCGTCGAGGTTGTCGCCGGCGCCATTGTCGGCGCGGCTCTTTACAAGGAATAAGCCGGCCGGCGCGGCTTCGCATTGACTGGAGTGTGGGTGCCCCACCCTCGGCGCGTTTTTGCTTTTGCACCCAGGGTGGGGTAGCAGGATGCACGCATTTTCACCATCTCTGAAGCCGCTCTAAAAGCCGTGTGTCAAGATCAAGCCATTTCCCGGCCCTGACGATTCCGCCTATAGGCACTTCCCGGTCGAAGAGCAAGAGGTTCTTCGCGCGCGACCGGGCGGAATATCATCAGCATGTGGAAGCTCATTACAAATTGGGCGACATTCTGGCCAACGCGATCACTCACGGGATCGGAGCCGTCTTCGCTCTAGTGGGAGCCGTGTACCTCATCGCTGCATCGTCGCGCGGCAGCGCATGGGAAATCGTCACCTGCGCCGTCTTCGCCATTACCCTCGTGCTCGTCTACGTCTGCTCCACGCTTTACCACTCTCTGGTGCGCACGCGGGCAAGGCATGTCTTCCAGGTACTCGACCATGCGGCCATCTATTTGCTGATCGCCGGCACCTACACACCGTTCACGCTGGTATCGCTGCACGGCCCCGTGGGATGGTTGATGTTTGGCGTTGTCTGGTCGCTGGCCATCGCAGGAGTAATCTTCAAGAGCTTTGCCGTGGACCGGTTCGCCGTTGCGTCGGCATTGGTCTACCTGTTTCAGGGCTGGTTCGTCGTCTTTGCTTTCCGGCCGCTGCTCCATGCCATCGGCTGGCACGGCATGTTCTGGCTCGGCGCGGGCGGATTGGCCTACACGCTGGGCATCGTATTCTTCGCCCTCGACCGGCTGCGCTACTTCCACGCCGTATGGCATCTGTTTGTTCTGGCCGGCAGCATCGCCCACTACTTTGCCATTCTCTTCTATGTCGTTCCGCCGCGCTCCTGATTGAATTGCCGCAGCGGCCACTAGGTCCGTGACCGGATGANNTCATACGGCCAAAGAACTAGTATGATTAGGTCTCCTCAAAATGCTTCCGGACGAGGCAATGTCTGACGAATCGAATCGCGAAGAGAACGCCGCCCCCAAAAGCATACCTCAGGGGCTGAAGCCCGGCGTTTTTTAGGCACTCATGTGTCAGGGCTAAAGCCTTGACCTGCCAAAATGCCTACGTTCGAGATTCGTCACACACTGCATAGTCCAGAACAGGCATGATCGTGGATTCAAGCACCGTCGGCGCTCGGTTCTCCGTTGTGATCGTGAACTATAACGGCGGGGCCATGCTGCTGGAATGCGTCCTTTCGGCTGTGCGGGAGGGCGTGCCATCCTCGCAAATCATCATCGTGGACAACGGAAGCCGAGACGATTCCATTCCAACTCTGGAGAGAAGCATCCTCGGCACTCTAGTGATTCGAAACCCTTGCAATGCCGGGTTCGCAAGAGCGGTCAATCAGGGGATTCGGCAAGTTTTGGCGGAGCCGGCATCCGCCGAATTCATCCTGCTGCTCAACAACGATGCCCAGCTTGAGCCCGGCGCCTTGCAAGCCTTTGCCCACGGCTTCGACTCACTGCCCAATCTGGCCATCGCCGGCGGGCAGCTCCATTATCCCGATGGACGATTGCAAAGCGCCTTCGCGCCTCTTCCGACCCTCGCCGAGGAGATTCTGCCGCTCTTCATCCTCAAATTGATTTCTCCGGATCGCTTTCGAAGGAAGACGCTTGAGGAGAATCCCATGGTTGCCGAGAGTGTTCTGGGCGCCTGCCTTTGCGTACGCAGTTCCGTCCTGCCCAGGCTTGGGCTTCTTGACGAGGAGTACTTCTTTTTCTTCGAAGAGATCGATTGGTGCCGGCGTGCCGGTCAAATCGGCGCGGAAGTCTACTATCTGCCCAAGGCGCGCGCCGTCCATCGCCAAGGCCACACCGCCAATCGCTTTCGCGGTCCGTCACGCGTCGAGTATCAGCGCTCCAAGCTGACCTTCTTCAGAAAGTCTCGCAAGCCGGCCGTGTTCCTTGCGGTGTCTTCCCTTCTCGTCCTGCGAACCTTGATCAACGCTCTATCCGGCACTGTGATGTGTGCGGCGACTCTCTGCCTTAGCCCTCGTCTGCGCTTGAAAGCCGGCACGTATTGGTATCTTTTTTGCTGGCACGCATTATTCAGGCCGGCCAGTTGGGGACTGCCGGGGAAGTGCTCCGGCCTGCAAGGAACGGAGCGAATTCAGTAGCGGGTCCGCTTGAAGGGTGCTGGCTTCAGAGGCCGTGCGTAAAGCTCCCGCCTCGTGTCAGTCGTGTACCGGCGTCGCCTGCCCACGGGGAATGAAACGGACGTCCTGCGGTTTGCTTTTGTTTTGTTGAACTTGCATTCTTGTTTCTTCGTAGAGAGGCCGTCCGACAACTAGCAGCGATTTTGAGAATCGGTCCACCCGATCCTCCCTCTAGTGCGGTCGACCGGGCAAGACAAAGTGCTCCGCACAGCGTGGCTCGTAAAAATCACCGGCCATGATGATCGGGCTTTCGTAGGACGCTGGTTTCCCATCTACCAGTCGCTGCGGGTAGATCGCCTTGGCCCCGCAACTGCAATACGAAACGAGTTCGGTGATGTTTCCCGAGTACGTGCGCACCAGCCAGGAGATATCGATCATTTCGCCGAACGGCATTCCGCGAAAATCGAGTTCGAGACCCGAGACCATCACATCGTAGCCCGACTCAAGCAGGCGCTTGGTGAACAGGAAGAGATCCTGAACAAACTGGCCCTCGTCGATGGCAACACATTCGATGTGCTTGCCGATCTGCTGTTCTGTGGCCGCCAAAACCGGAAGAACTGACCAAGGGTCCGCGGACCGGAATTCAATCGCTTCCATCCTTCCGCAGCCGTTCTGGTTCCTGCTTTCCACCAGTCCTGCTGCCGCTTTGGTGTCGTCGCTCGGTTTCAGAAGCATGACGTACTGCTTGGCGTACTGCCGCCGCGTCTCGATTCTCCGCAACAGTTCAGCGGTCTTGTTGCTCCGCATGGGCCCGACGATCAATTCCAATTTGCCTAGCACGGTTGTCTCCGACATTCGCTGGTATTCATTGTTGCCTGATGCACTTCATTGCTGCAATGATTTCCAACGTTACGCTCGCGGCGGATGCAACCGAATCTTGCCATAGCTGGAACCGCCGCGACCAGACTCGACCGCTTTTCGCTGAACGATCCGGTTCGTCGGCCATGCGGAAGGTGCAGCTCTACCGCAAAATCACTCAAATTGACCGGAAACCCGGTTTAACGATAGAATTGTAGAGTTTGGCGATGCACCCTTTTGAGGATGTGCAGGGCCAGGTTGGGTTCACCGTCGCAGCTTGGGCGTGTGTGCGGCCCGCCGCCCGATGCAGCCCCTCTCTGAATGCGCCCCAATGAACACGGTTTCCGATTTTTTTGAATGCGCCTCGTTTTGAGACCAGAGCGCTGGAGGGTTTGTTATGTACGCAGTCATTCGCACCGGTGGTAAGCAGTACCGGGTCGCTCCAGGCGACGTGGTCAAGATTGAAAGCGTGGTTTCAGAGGATAAGACCGTGGAGTTCAACGACGTGCTTGCGGTCTCCGGCGAGCCAGGAACCATGACCAAGCCGGCCACTGCCAAGGTCACGGCCGAGGTGCTCGGCGAGGGCCGGGGAACCAAGATCCTGGTCTTCCACCTGAAGCGGAAAAAGCAATACAAGAAGCTTCAGGGACACCGCCAAAACTTTACCGAGGTTCGCATCAAGGCCATCGAGGCCGACGGCGTGACCTACACCGCCGCCAGCTAGCTCGCTAAGCAACCGGCAGCGCAGCAATTCAAGAAGGGGATCAAGGCCATGGCACATAAGAAAGGTGGAGGCAGCTCCACAAACGGACGCGACTCCAATGCACAGCGGCTGGGCGTAAAGGCCTTTGGCGGCGAACTTGTAACCGGCGGTTCCATCATCATGCGCCAGCGCGGCACCCGCATCAAGCCCGGCGTCAACGTGGGCAAGGGCTCCGACGACACCCTCTTTGCCAAAGTCACCGGCCGGGTAAAGTTTGTGGACCGCGGCAACCGCGGGCGCTTTGCCTCGATCGAGCCCGTAGCAGTGGAGTAACGAGCCCGTACCAGCCTAGTAAATGCGGCCCTCATTCACGCAAAAAGGCCACGGCGCCAGCCGTGGCCTTTTTGCGTTCTGATCCCTGATCTCTGACCCCTGATCTCTTTGGGGCGCCTACGATTCGGATTCGCGATTCTTCAGGTTCCTGCTCAGCACTCGATCCACCACATTCTCCACATCGGTCAGGAAGAAGCTGTTGGCCGGCTGGTGCACGGCTACCTGCGTCCCGGTATGGCCCAGGGCCGAAGCGATCTCGTTCCAGCGGTAGATGGTCGAGTTCACCGGCACCACGAGGGGCTTGCGGACTGGCTCAGGCAGTGCAGCGTAGGTAGCCCAGGTGACAAGCACAACCAGAACCAGCGCCTGGTAAACGAACTGCAACGGGGCGGTCAGCGAGCTGCTGTGCGATAGCAATGCAGCGATGAAGAAGTCGTTGGCGGACATCAAACCAAAGCCCAGGGCGATCCCAAAGGACATGTCGCGAACGGAGAGATGCAGAGCATTCATGCTCAAGCAGAGAAAAGCCAGCAGGCACAGCTCAAGGATGCTCACGGAGCGCATGAGCCCGTAGGCAATATCCGTGATGACCATCAAACCTTTATGCACAAAAGACATCGACGAAAGGGTCACGATCACTGAGGCAAGCACGGTCCAGCGGAAGATTACGATGCCGAACTTAGCCAGCCCAGGCAGCGCCGAAAGTGCGGAGCGGAAGACTTCCATGCAGATGAAAAACAACAGGATGGCGCTGGCGATATAGACCGCATAGTACGTGCAGAAGTAGGCGAATCTGCATGTGACCTGCAGTTGATGGGAGACGGCCAATTGCCCCATCTGCCCTAAAAGCAAGACGGAAAGCACGGGCGTCGATACCACGCGCAACGCCAGGTAAGTCCCCATCGCCGGGAACCGCCGATGCAGCCCCTTCCGCCAGAAGACGAATCCCAAGGCGGCCGACAGCAGGAACTCTGCTGTGCTCATTATCGACATTGCCTGTTGAGAAGACATATGCGCCGCTCACCATCCTGGGAACACTCTCACAGAATAGCGCCGAATGCCGTACCACTCAACCTAAAAACCAACTAACCGTCTGACACTTTTGTGTCATTGCCGCGGTTCTTACTTGGCTACGACGTTCGGCGGGCAGGTCGGAATTCCTTCGCCGCAAACCGGAACCGGGTTGCTGACCGTGGCCGACTGATGGCTGGAGATGGGGCTGGCGGTCGAGGAAGAGACTGAAGCGGCAGCGGCGCCCGCGAAGACGATAGACAAGGCAATGATGCGGATCGTGAGTTTCATCGTTGGTAACCTCTTCTGAATTTCTGTTGACCAGAGACACGTCTCCAATCACTTCAAGACTGGAATATACATGAAATTAAGTCGAAATCTTTCAGCCATATAAGGAAGTAATAGCAGATGACATTACTATCGTCACATGCGGGATTGGACTTTTGTACTAATTTTGCACTAAAAGGCCCGTTTTAACGCCCCTCGCCGTGCGTGCTCCAGACCCTCCGCGCATGGTAAAATCAACCTAGGCATTTTCGCGCAAAACCCACACCTTGCAAGCGGTTAGAGCGGAATCGGAACGATCGTAGAACCTGCTGAGCTTGAGCTTGGAGGGTTCTTCCTGGAGAAGCTTCTCGTGGAAAGCGGCGCCTTGCAGCACTGGTTTTCCCGTGTAACTAATCTGGTTCTGGTCATTTTCCGATTCCTGGCCCGGACCCGAGTCAAGGCAACCGCACCCGGTGTGGAGCTCAAAGCGAAAGCCCTGCGATCGGAATCCTATGGCGATTGAAGTACCTGACGAGTTTCCCCTCCCCGGCGATAACGGCGACAACGGCAGCTATACCGGCGAAAATATCAAGATCCTCGAAGGCCTGGAGGCAGTGCGCCTTCGCCCCGCCATGTACATCGGCTCAACCGGCGAAATGGGGCTGCATCACCTGGTCTATGAGGTGGTCGACAACTCGGTGGACGAGGCCTTGGCCGGCTATTGCAAAAAGATAGACGTCACCATCCACGTTGACAACTCGGTCACCGTGGTCGACGACGGCCGCGGCATCCCGGTCGACATGATGGACTTGGCAAACGGCGAGAAAATGTCTGCCGTGCAGGTGGTGCTCACCAAGCTCCACGCGGGCGGCAAGTTCGACGCCTCTACCTATAAGGTTTCCGGCGGCCTCCACGGCGTCGGCGTAAGCTGCGTCAACGCCCTCTCGCAGGAGTTCAATGTTGAGATCTGGCGCGACGGTCACACCTGGGAGATGGATTTCAGTTGCGGCGCACCCACCAGCGAGCTGCGCCAGGCAGGCACCAGCAAGAGACGCGGGACAAAGGTCCACTTCCTGCCCGACAAGAGCATCTTTGCCGCCACTGAGTTCAACTACGACACGCTCGCCCAGCGGTTGCGCGAGATGGCCTTCCTGAACAAGGGCCTGGAGATCACGCTCACCGACGAGCGCACCGCCGACCCCAAGACCGGCGACGCCCGCCGGACTGAGTTTAAATACGCCGGCGGCATCGCCGAGTTTGTGAAGCATCTCAACCGCGGCAAGCAAGTGTTGCATGAAAAGCCGATCGTGATGGAGGCTCCGCGCGACGGCGTCGAGATCGAGATCGCCCTCCAGTACAACGACAGCTACTCCGAGACTGTGTTCAGCTTTGCCAACAACATCAACACGGTGGACGGAGGGTCGCACCTCTCCGGCTTCCGGACTTCTCTTACTCGAACGATCAACGCCATTGGTCAGCAGCTCGGCCTTTTCAAAGACATGAAAGAGAACCTGAGCGGCGACGACGTGCGCGAGGGCCTGGTGGCCGTGGTCAGCGTCAAGCTGTCGCAGCCGCAGTTCGAGGGCCAGACCAAGGGCAAGCTCAACTCCGACATCGCCGGCACCGTCCAGGCCTTCGTCAACGAGCGGCTGGGCATGTTCCTCGAGCAGAATCCGCCCATCGCCAAGCGCATCATCAACAAGGCCATCGAGGCATCCCGCGCCCGCGAGGCCGCCCGCAAAGCGCGCGACCTGACCCGCCGCAAGGGCGCGTTGGACGGCGGCGGCCTGCCTGGCAAGCTCGCTGACTGCAGCGAGCGCAACCCGGACCGCTGCGAACTTTATCTGGTCGAGGGCGAGAGCGCCGGAGGCACCGCCAAGCAGGGCCGCGATCGCCGCTTNNATGATCACCGCGCTCGGCTGCGGCATCGGCAAGGACGACTTCGACGCAACCAAGATACGCTACGGCAAAATCATTCTCATGACCGACGCCGACGTCGACGGCTCCCACATCCGCACCCTGCTGCTCACCTTCTTTTTCCGCCACATGACGGAGCTGATCAAGCGCGACAACATTTACATCGCTCAGCCGCCGCTCTACAAAATCAAGAAGGGCCGCTTCGAGCAGTACATCAAGGACGACCGCGAGTTTGTGAAGGTGATGGTCAATCGCGCCTCCGAGGGCATGATTGTGCGCCACGGCGAGGCCGCCAGCCGCATCGAGGGTGCAGACCTGACTCGCTTCATGGGCACACTCAACGAGTACCTTGGCTTCGTCGAAAAGGTCGACAAGCGCATCCGCAATGAAAGGCTCACTGAACTGCTGGCCCGCGCTGAGCTGATCCACAGAGCCGATTTCGCTTCGCAATCCGAGAGCGAAGTTCCGCCCAAGCTGGCTTTGCTCCACACCGAGCTGACGGAACTGGCAGACGAACTCCAATTCAAAGGCGTCGGCGCTCCCGTCGAGGATGAAGAGCACCATACCTGGTCCGTTTGCTTTACAGACGGGCAAGGCGCCACGCGCTGCATCGACTGGGCCCTGGCCTCAAGCCCCGAGTTCAAACAGATGATGTCCAAGTACATCCTCATCAAGGAATTTCTGGAGCCGCCCTTCCTCATCGAGTACGCCACCAAGGGCGCCGTTGTCGAAGCAAGCCCTGAAGCAAGTTCAGACGACGCCGAGACTGCTGAAGCCGACAGCGCCGAAGCCCAGGCCGAAGCCAAAGCAGCCCGCCGCACCGCCCGCACTCCGCGCGAGCCGGTCGAGAAACAGACCGCCCGGGAACTCTTCACCCACATCGTCGAACAGGGCAAGAAGGAATACTCGGTCCAGCGCTACAAGGGCCTGGGCGAGATGACCTCCACGCAGCTTTGGGAAACCACCATGGACCCCGACCACCGCACGCTGCTCCAGGTCAAACTTGAAGACCTCGCCGAAACCGATCTGATCTTCACCACCCTGATGGGCGAAGACGTTGAAGCGCGGCGGAAGTTCATCGAGGACAATGCGCTCGACGTAAAGAACCTCGACGTATAATGAGCCTCTGAAGTCATGGGCTTTCAGCCCAATTCTGTTGGCTTTATGCGAGGGTTGAAACCGCGCCTCCCTCCGGATCGAGTTTTTCCGCAGGCTGTAAGCCCCTGACCCTTCAGACAGCATTCGATGCGATTGCCCTGGGCGTGCGCCATCCGACCAAGGCAATGGCCAGCGCCGCAAGCTGCATGGAAACAATGAAGGCAACGCAGGCAGGCCACTTGCCGAGCGCCCAGAAGGCTCCGGGAAGGACGCCGGCAGCGGTACCGCCGAGATAGTAGCAGGTGAGGTAGAGGCCGGCAGCGGTGACACGCGCTCCAGCGGGCGCCGCGACGCGCAGATGGCTTTGGGTTGCGGTCTGAGCGATGAACACGCCGCTGGAAAGCATAGCCAAGCCCAGGATGACGACCGGCAGCGACGGGGCGAGGGTGAGGAGTACGCCCAGGATGGAGCAGCAGATGGCGCCGGCGATGCCCGCACGCAGGCCAACCCTGGTGATGAGGAAGCCGGCGGCCGGGGTAACAACGAGGCCGATCAGATAGACAAAGAACAGCGAGCTGAGAGCGGTGGTGGAGAGGCTGAACGGTGGGGCGCTGAGGTGAAAGGTGATCCATGTGAAGACCCCCACCAGCGAGAAGAGCACGTTGAAGCCTACAGCAAAGGTGGCGACGAGGCGGCGGTTGCGGAACAGCGCCAAAACCTGATCCATGAAGGATGAATACGAGGCCGATCCAGGGGATGGGACCGGCGCGGGCGGGCGGGGGCGGCCGTGAGGCAGCCAGGCGGTCACGGCAGCCGCTCCGGCCAGCGATGCGGCGCCGAGGGAAAGAAAGCTGACGCGCCAACTGAACCAATCAGCCAGAACGCCGGCGGAGATGCGGCCGAGAAAACCGCCGAGGGCGGTTCCGCTGACGTAAAAGCTCATGATGAGAGCGACTCGGTGGGGGGGCCACTCCTCGCCGATGTAGGTGACGATGACAGCGACGATTCCGGGCACCATGATGCCCTGCAGAAAGCGCCAGAAAATGAGCTGGCCGAGCGATGTGGACGTGGCGGCGAGCAGGGTGGGGATGGAGATGCCAATGAGCGAGCCGACGATGACGCGCTTGCGGGCCAGGCGCTCAGTGAGCGCGCCAAAAAGCGGGGCGGACAAGGCAACTCCCAGCGTGGCGGCGGAGACAGTCATTCCAACACCGGTTTTGGAGGCATGGAAGAGGTGCGTAAGCAGCGGGAGCAGCGGCTGCGTGCAGTAAAGCTGGAGAAAGGCGCAGACGCCGCAGAGGGTTACAGCCGCCGCGGCCCAAGGGCTGGGAGATGGGCGGTCCGGTTGGGCGTGGAGTTCCAATGCTTAGGATAGCCGATTGGCGGATCAGATGGCTGATGGGCGGGGATCGGCGCGTTTGCCGGTACGAATTCATCAACCCGGCAGCCACCGAATGTGGGTCGCCGGGGGTATACTGACGCGGAGCCGGGAAAGCAAATCAGAATTCCGGCATGAAGGAGCTATTCAGTGAAATTGAATCTGATTTATGTTGCAGTCTTTTGCATTGCTGCCTCCACCGTCACTCCGGCGTTTGCGCAAAACGCTGGGGCGGATACCTATAAAGCGAAGTGTGCCATGTGCCACGGCGCAGACGGCCTGGGCAACACCCCGGCCGGCAAGAACCTGAAGGCCGCGTCTTTCAAGGACCCGGCGCTCGTCAAGGCTCCGGACGCGCAACTGATCGCGGCCGTCAAGCATGGCAAGGGCAATATGAAGGCTTCAGTTAGCGCCAGCTTGACTGACGCCCAAATCAAGGATGTCATTGCCTATGTCCGCACGCTACAGAAATAGGGCTGAAACAGGAAGCAATCGAAAGAATTGAGAGTGTATTCGGCAGGCTCGGTAAAAATGGACGGCGACCATCCCGCTTTTGTAATGGATCACTCTCCGTCTCATGGGCGGACTCGCTCGTTGGTGGGTCCGTCTTTGGTCTTGGCCGTCTTTTGGGTTCTGGCTCACCAGTCCTGGTTCTCCGCTGCGGAAAAGTGGTTCTCTGATCTTCTCAGGATGTGATCTTGGTCACAGACTGGAATACCCGAGAATCTCTAGGGTTTTCTCACGGTGTGCTGACGGGGTGTTTCGGCCAAGGAACGCTCTCGATGGATTTGTCTTGATGGATTTGTACGTTAGCATTTACTGCGGGAGGTCGCGGCTTTTGGCTACAAGTGTCCACGCGTTCATGGTCTTCGGACTGACAAGTGCGGCAGGGGGTGCGGACCATGTGCGCTGACCAGACTGCCCAACCCAAGACTTCGCGCCGCCGTGCAATTGAACTCTTTCTCGGGGGCGGTCTGCTCGCCTCTCTGGCTTCGTTTATTTATCCAGTGCTTCGCTTTCTTGTCCCGCCGGCGGTGATCGATCTTGGCGGGGACGAGGTAGTGGCCGCCAAAGTCGGCGACATCAAGCCGAATTCCGGGAAGATTTTCCGTTTCGGCAGCCGTCCGGGCTTGTTGATCCTGAACAACGACGGCACGTATCGCGCTCTTTCCGCTACCTGTACCCACCTCGGCTGCACCGTGCAGTATCGTCCCGATCTGCGCGAGATCTGGTGTGCCTGCCACAACGGCATTTACGATCTCAATGGCCGCAACGTTTCAGGTCCTCCCCCCAGACCGCTCACTGTGTTCGATGTCCACCTGCGTGGCGATGAGATTGTCGTCAACCGGAAGCGGGAGGCGTGACCGTGATCTCCGCCCTCATACACTGGCTCGATGAACGGCTCAATCTGGACGGTCTGATCGCTCCGTTCAAACATAAGACCGTTCCCACGCATCGGCTGTCCTACTGGTATTTTTTCGGCGGTATCACCCTCTTCCTCTTCATCATCCAGGTGCTCACCGGCATCCTGCTGCTCCTCTATTACCGCCCTGGCGCCAACGAGGCCTTCGAAAGCGTGCAGTACATCGTGACGCGGGTGCAGTTTGGCTGGCTGATTCGTTCCGTCCACGCATGGTCGGCCAATCTGATGATCTTCACGGCCTTTGTGCACATGTTCAGCGTGCTGTTCCTCAAGGCCTACCGCAAACCCAGAGAGCTGACGTGGGTCACCGGAGTAGTTCTCCTCATCCTTGTCATGGGATTTGGGTTCAGCGGCTATCTGCTGCCGTGGAACACGCTGGCTTTCTTCGCCACCAAGGTCGGTACTGAGATTGCCGGGCAGGTTCCCATCATCGGCAAGCCTATGATGATCTTTCTCCGCGGCGGGGAAGAGGTGACCGGAGCCACGCTGAGCAGATTCTTTGGATTCCATGTGGCCGTCCTGCCCGGATTGGTCACCGTGCTCATCGCGATTCATCTGTTTCTGGTTCAACGCCAGGGCATGAGCGTTCCGCCCAAACTGGACGTGAAGTGGACCGCGAATCCGTCAGAACGGCGGGAGATGAAGTTCTTTCCCAACTTCATGCTGCGGGAGATGATGGCTTGGTACGTAGCGATGGGCGTGCTGGGCGCGTTGGCCGCTATCTTCCCATGGAACCTCGGGGTAAAAGCAGATCCTTTTGTCTCTGCCCCGGCGGGAATCAAGCCCGAGTGGTACTTCATGTTCATGTTCCAGACCCTCAAGGTCATTCCGTCCAAAGTCTGGTTCGTGGACGGGGAGGTTTTGGGTGTGCTGGGTTGCAGTCTGGCCGGCGTGTTGTGGCTGCTGCTGCCTTTCTTTGAGAGTGACCCACCCGCACGCACCAAAAGTTGGATCACCGGCCTTTCGATCTTTGCTCTGGTTTACGTGATAGGTATGAGTGTCTATGGCTACCTTGCGCATTAAAGTCCGACCATTCGTCTCAGCCCGCCCAGTCTGGCTGGCCGGGCTCATCGTGCTCGGAGCGTGCCTGAGTTATGGGCAAACCGTGAACTCCTGCCTGGATTGTCATTCCGCCCAGCCTGGACGCCTTGAAGTGACACCGGAGAAGTTCAGCCAGGACATTCACTCACAAAAGGGATTGACCTGCACCAGTTGTCACGGAGGCGACTCGAGCAGCTACGATCCTGACCAGGCCATGAGCCGCAAGGCGGGATGGAAAGGGAAGGTCGATCGCAAGCAGATTCCGCAGTTGTGCGGGTCGTGTCATTCCAACCCGGCCCTCATGCGCCAGTACAACCCGAGCCTGCGCACCGACCAGTTGGACCAGTACCACACCAGCGTGCATGGCAAACTGCTTGCGGCTGGAGACAGCAAGGTTGCCGTCTGCACGGATTGTCATAGCGTCCACGATCTCAGGCCGCCCAGCGATCCCCGCTCCACGGTGAACCCCGTCAACGTCGCCAAGACCTGCTCGCGCTGCCACTCTGACGCGGCTTACATGAAGCAGTACGGGATTCCCACCGATCAGTTTGCCAAGTACAACACCAGCGTTCACTACGACGCGATGGTGGTTCGCGGCGATTTGAGCGCGCCCACCTGCACCACCTGTCACGGCAACCATGGCGCGGCGCCTCCGGGAGTGGACAAAGTTCAGAACGTGTGCGCGACCTGCCACGCCTTCCAGGCCCAGATGTACGCGAAGAGCACCCACGCCAAAGCCTTTCAGGATGCTTCTCTTCCAGGATGCGTCGTGTGTCACAGCAACCATGCCATTCACCTTCCGTCCGATGCGATGCTTGGCACGGGTCCGAGCGGGGTTTGCATGAGGTGTCATACGGCGGGCGACCATTGCGATCGGGCAAGGGCGGACATCCTGGACAACCTGACCCGCCTGGACGCGTCGATCAAGGATGCGGATCAGTCTCTGCGCCTCGCCGAGTCCGCAGGCATGGAAGTGAGCGCAGCCCGCCTCAGCCAGGATCAGGCGCGGGATTCGCTGACGAAAGCTCGCGTCACCATCCATACCTTCCAGGCGGCCTTGGTAAATGAGGATGTTCAAGCCGGGATGAAAATCGCCGACGCGAACCTGAAAGCCGGACAGGATGCGATGGTGGAGCGCAATCATCGCCGGATCGGGCTCGGCATATGCCTCATCGCCATTGCGATGATGCTGGTTGGGCTTTGGCTGTACATCAAGAAGTTAGAAAGCAAATAGGTCAGCAGCAAGAAACTTGAGTCGTATCAACGGGCCGGTGTCGCATTCGACACCGGCCCGTTGTGCGTGGGGAACCGTGTTGAGACGCGCTTAACAATGGACTGAGCCTGGGCAGAGGCTCCTATTCCGTTCGCAGCGCCTGCATGGGATCGATGGAGGCGGCGCGGCGGGCGGGAATCCAGGAGGCTGCGAGAGCCACCAAAATGACCAGGGCCGCGCTACCGGCAAAGGCGACGGGGTCGGTCGGCGTGACGCCATAGAGCATGCTCGACATCAGCCGCGCGACCATCAGCGAAGCGATCAGGCCAATGCCTGTTCCAATTGCGGCTAGCGTCAGTCCCTGGCCGAGCACCAGCCGCAATATATTCCGCCGTTCCGCGCCCAGGGCAATACGAATACCGATCTCGCGGCTGCGCCGGTTCACTACATAAGCGATGACGCCATAAAGTCCAACGGCCCCGAGGAAGATTCCCAGCAGACCGAGCGTACCTACAGAGCCCGCGGCTATCTGGTCGGCCCAGAACGCCTGCTGCATCAGATAATCCAAGGTGCGGACATCGAGCGGGACATTCCGGTCCTCACGCTGGATTTCACTGAGCGTCCTGGCCACGATGGGACGCGTGTCGCCCTCCGCGTCGACGATCAGCGTTCCATATTGTCTGGGCGCCTGCGCGAAGAGGAAATAAATGTAGGGTTCAGGCGACTCATGCACGTTGTTGATCTTTGCGTCCTCAACAACGCCGACGATCTGGCATGCTTGCCCTTCAACAAGGAACTGACGCCCCAGAGCCTCCTCGCCGGGCCAGAAGCGTTCCGCCATGGTTCGGCTGACGATCGCGACTCTGCCGCTTGAGGAATTGTCGGCTGCGGTAAACTCGCGCCCCTTGAGCAGACGCGTTCCCACGGTTTGAAAATAACTGCCGTCGACCTCGTTGTACATAATTGAAACGCTGGGCTGCCCTTGCGGCAGTTCCACGCCCGGGATCGCAACCCGCTGCCGCGCTCCTCCTCCCGAATCGGAGAGCAGTACGCGTTGCGCCAGCGCAGCATGCCGCACGCCTTGCAGCGCTGCCACTTTCTCCTCGACATGTTGGAAGAAGATCGCGCTGCGCTTGGAATCATATCCCGCGATCCCCGGATTCAAGTCGAAAAAGATCAGGTGCCTCCGGTTGTCGAATCCGAGCGGAAGGGCGCGGCTGAAGAGCAGGCTGCTCATGACAAACCACGATGCAGTCACCAGCACCATCGACAAAGCGATCTCGCCCACCACCAGCGCGTTTCTCATCGTCCATCGCCGCAGGCCGCGGCCCGCGCCCAGTTCCTCGCCCTTCAATGCCGAAGCAAAGTTCATCCTTGAGATCTGGATCGCGGGCGCCAATCCGAACACCAAAACCGCTGCCACGGCAATGGCTGCCGTAAACGCAATCACAGATCCGTCGAGGTGCAGATCGAGCCCCAGCGCTACCTGCTCCGGGGGCAGCAATGCGGGTTGCAGTCTGAGCAACCCGGCCGCCAGAAGCAGACCGAGCGAGGCGCCAAGCAAAGCCAGCAGAAGGCTCTCGGTGAGCAGTTGACGCGCCACGCGAAGCGATTTTGCTCCCAGCGCCAGCCGCATGGCAACCTCTTTTTGCCTGGCGTCGGAGTGCGCCAGAACCAGCCCGGCAACATTGCCGCAGCAGATGAGAAGCACCAGGCCAACGGCCGTCATGAGCAGCAGCGTGGGAACCGCCGCTTCGCGCAAGCGCGCACTCTCGGAGAGGAATGCAATGCCTCTCGCTGTGTCGACGGCCGGATACGCCCGCGCCAGGCGGCGTCCTATTGTGTCCAGCTCTGCCTGGGCCTCTGCCTCGATTGCGCCGGTCCGCAATCGTCCCAAAAGCTCGAAATCGCGGAAGTCCCGGGCCGCGATCTCGTCGCCTTCATGATATTCGGTGGTGGTCGGAATCCTTTCATGATATTCGGCGGTGATGGGAATCCACAGGTCGGTCGGAATCCCGCGCTGTAGACCATGAAAGCGCGGCGGGGCAATGCCAAGAACCGTGTAGCTGTGCCCGGTAAGCGTAATTTGCTTTCCCACCAGCGACGGATCGGCGTTGAAAACACGGCGCCAGAGCGACTCGCTCACCACGACTCCCGGCGCGCTGCCTGACCGGGATTCGGCCAAAAACCTGCGCCCGAGCTCGGCATCGAGCCCAATGACCGAGAAATAATTGGGAGAAACTACATCGTCCAGCACCATCTGCGATTCCGTCCCAATGCGGAGCAGCTTTCCGCGGCGCGAGTAGGCGAGAATTCCCTCCAGCGATTTGCTCTGCTCGGACAAATCGAGGTAATCGGGGTAGGAGAAGTTGTCGCTTCTGCCCTGCGGCGTTGTGGAGATCAATTTGACCAGTCTCTCCGGCTCGCGGGCCGGCCAGGAGCGCAACAAGGCCGCCTCAGCAACGGTGAACACTGCGGAATTCGCTCCGATACCGAGGGCTAGGGTGAGGACAGCGAAGGTTGTGTAGGCAGGATTTTTGTAGAGCATCCGCAGGCCAAATCGAATGTCCTGCAAGAGCGATTCAAGCCAGGGCAGGCCGCGGCG
>PLFY01000051.1:0-48639 GCA_003138365.1 Acidobacteriaceae bacterium | reverse complement strand
GCGAATCCAAAATGCTCTGACTTTTGGCATCACGCTTCCCTATCCTTCCTGAGCCGGGGTGAGGAAGCGCGCCAGAATTCCGGTGGTCTGCTCCCACTCGGCGGCGGCTTTCTTCAACTGGCGCTGGCCGGCTTTGGTCAGTTCGTAGAATTTGGCGCGGCGGTTGTTCTCCGAGACGCCCCAGCGTGAACGGATGAATCCCTCCTGCTCCAACTTGAGCAGCGACGGATAGAGAGTGCCGTAGTTCAACTGCAGCAGATCGCCGCTGGTTTGCTCAATGCGCCGCGCCAGGCCGTAACCATGGAGCGGCCCCAGAGTCTCAAGCGTGCGCAGGACCATCAGCGCCAGTGTGCCTTGCCAGACGTCTGATTTTTCGCCCATTGTTTTCTCCTCTTGCTCCTGTTGCCAACCCATAGGAGCAATATATCGACTTTCCTATGGGGATGCAATAGGAAAGTTTGAAATGGATGAGCGGCCGGGTCGCACAGAATTGTTACGCCCTCTTGTGTGAGGATGTTCCGTGGAACTATCATCTTCCGCATGAAGACTTCGATTCCCCTTCCCCTCAGGCTCTTCGCCGGCGTTCTGCTTCTTTGCCTCGCCACCGTGTCCGTTCAAGCACAGGACTGGGCCAAAGCTCGCCTCGAAGCCTCGCCGCGCCACCGCGAATACGTTGCCCTGAAGCACGGCAACCGCACCGTACAGGCCTTCGTTGTCTATCCGGAAGTGAAAGGCAAGGCGCCGGTCGTGATCCTGATTCACGAGATCTTCGGCCTCAGCGACTGGGCCAAGGAGATGGCCGACGAACTGGCCGCGGAGGGGTTTATTGTTGTCGCGCCTGACCTGCTCTCCGGCTTTGGGCCCGGTGGGGGCGGCTCCAGCGAGTTCCCCAGCCAGGACGCCACCGTCAAGGCTGTCTCCGGCCTTGATGCCGCCGGAGTGAGCGCCGACCTGGACGCCGCGGCGGACTACGCAAAGCACATTCCCGCAGGCAACGGGAAGATCGCCACGGTTGGATTCTGCTGGGGCGGCGGCAAGTCCTTCGCCTTCGCCACCCACCGCAAAGACCTCTCCGCGGCCTTCGTGTTTTACGGACCCGGACCGTCGGACGTGACCACGATTACTGCTCCGGTGTACGGCTTCTACGCAGGCAACGATGCCCGCATCGGCGCAACGGTTCCGGCCACCGTGGAAGCGATGAAGGCCGCGGGCAAAAAATATGAGCCCGTGACTTACGATGGCGCAGGCCACGGCTTCATGCGGGCCGGCGAGGATCCCGGCAACACCGTCCCCGGCAACAAGACCGCTCGCGAGCAAGGATTCTCGCGCCTCGTCGCTCTGCTGAAGGCGATGAAGAGTGCGCCCATGGCCAGCAACTCGATCCCCGACCAAACGCCGGCCAATCAGTCTGCAATCTCTCCAGTCTGCCACGAGGTCAGCAAGCCCACAGAAGCAGCGAAGTTATAGTGATCCCTTTGGGGTGGGAAGGGTCCATGAGTTCTATCGCTGACCACGCGGCGCCACTGAACAGGCTGCGGAAAAAGGGAGCAAAACGGGCGAAAGTCCCGAGTTTTTCCGCAGCCTGTGAAGCCCGTACCCTTCGCGCAAGCCAAGTTATTGGGCAGGCATTGCAAGCATCTTGTACTGGCGCAGGGAGTGTTCTAAGATGGTGTCGTTTTGGGGAGGCTCACCATGCCCGTCTCTAAATTCGCCTGGATTCTTGTATTGGCTCCTGCCCTCTTTCTTTTCGTCTCTAAACCTCTCTCTTCGCAGACCCCGGCGGCCGCGGAAAACACAGCTTCAGAGAACGATGAGTCCGCTCTGAGCGGAAGCAATTGGGTCCACCTGGTCGAATCCAATCTGATTCAAGAGAAATTCGATGAACTGGACCGCATGGCCGCCGAGTATCGCAGTGAGAAAAGCCGCTTCCCAGGCGGGGAGTGGAAACTTCGGGAATTCTATGGAGCGCTGGACGCACCGCAGTTGACCGATAAAGACTCCCTCGACCACATTGCGCATCTGGAGCACTGGATGCAACAGCGCCCGGAGTCCATCACGGCGCGTGTTGCCCTGTCCACAAGCCTGCACCGCTGGGCGTGGGTGGCACGCGGCAACGGCCTGGCGCCCACGGTGACGGAAGAGGGTTGGCGTCTTTTCAATGAGCGAATGCAGCAGTCCCAGTCCATTCTTGAGAGCGCGGAAAAACTGCTCAAGCTGTGCCCGCAGTGGTATTCCGAGATGATGATCGTCGGCCTGGCGCAGAGTTGGGACGCGGGGCGCATGAAGGATATATTCGATCGCGGCATCCGGTCTGAGCCCGACTACTTCTATCTATACCGTCAATACGCGAATTATCTTCTGCCCAAGTGGGACGGAAAACCCGGCGATGCGTCGGCTTTCGCCAAAACTTCCGCGGATAATCTGGGCGGTGATGCGGGCGATGAGCTTTATTTTCAGATTGCAACCGTGCTCATCAGCCGTGGCAACGGCAATTTTCCGGTGCATGAGATGGACTGGGAGCGGATTCAGAGGGGATACCAGGCTCTTTCGGCGCAGTACGGAGCCACGCACTTGATAGAAAACAGGATCGCCTATATGGCTTACAAGTTCCGCGATGCGGCCTTTGCGCGGCAGCAGTTCAATCTGATTGGGGATCACTGGACGCGCGGTGTGTGGCGGGATCGCCAGTTCTTCGATCGCGCGCGCGATTGGGCGCAGAATCCCTCCTCATAAGAATCAAAGCTCATCGCAATACTGTATGCCGCGGAGTTGCACGGAATGATGCGGAGAACGCCTCAGCTTGCCTGCGCTCTGCTTGTGTCGACGGCGGGATCTTCAGCGATTTTGGATTTGGCCGGGTGGCGGAGTTTCCAGACCGCGTACGCGAAGGCGGCAACTAATACCACCGAGAACACCCAGAGCAGCGGAGTGGACCACTTCTGAAGCAATGTGTTCCAAAGGCGCACCACATGGCGTCCGTACACCACGGCGAGCCACGCGACGAGCCCATAACGCAGGCTACGCGCCGTCGTGAAGACGATAAGGAAGCGGCGACGTGAGACGCCCAGCGCACCGGATGCGAGGATAAAGGGGGAAAGTGGAATGGGCGGAGGCAGCACGGCGGGAAGAAAGACCGCGAGAACGGGATGAAGCCGTACCCACGAGACGATGCGGGCACGCAGGCGCGCGGAAACCCAACGGTTCAGAGCCGCTTCGCCACCTCTTCTGCCCAGGTGCCAGGTTGTGTATCCTCCCACGATGCTGCCGGCGATGGCGGTCAGGGCGAAGAGCCAGGGATTTCCCTGGTGGGAGACAAACAGAAGCAGCAACAGGTCAGTGCTGCCGGGGATGGGCATGGGGACGATGGATGAATCGACGACCGCGACCAAAAACAGTCCCACGGGGCCGAGCTTCATGAGCCATTGCGGCACCAGCGAATGATGTACGCGAGGGGCAGGGACAGGAGGCGGCGAGGGTGCAAACGTGCTCATGAAGAGTTGGACGCGCAGCACGAGCGGCAGGCCGCCCGGCAGGACTTCAGGTTAACATGCGGGCGGGAACGTGAGATTTCCATATCCCGGCTCGTTGGGGTCTGTGGACTGCCAGGTCTCAAAAGCGAGACCTGACAGTCATGGCCCGTCAGCCGAGGCGGTTTTCAGCCACGGCGCGGGGCGAGCGATATACCCTAGAAACAAGACATGGAAGCCCTTCCCCCAAAGGCGCCAAGACGCGGCATGGAGGCTTTTGCCTCCCGCGACTTCAGGCGGTACCAGTTGGCACGCGTGACGGCCATTCTGGGCGCCGAGGCTCAGTCAGTGGCTGTGGCGTGGCAGGTGTTCTCGATTACCCACCGTCCGCTGGACCTGGGGTTTACCGGGCTGGCGCTATTCTTGCCGGGGTTGCTGTTTCTGCTGCCGGCCGGACACGTGGCCGATCGCTTCGACCGGCGCCAGATCATTCTGGTCTGCTACGGACTGCAGGTGGTTGCGACCACGGCGCTGCTGTTGCTGACGCGCATGGGCTTCCACGGGGCTCATCCCGTCTATCCCATTTATGGCGTGCTGTTCTTCATGGGGACGGCGCGCGCATTCTCCGGGCCGGCCAGCTCGGCGCTGATTCCCCACATGGTTCCCGAGGCGCATTTTGTGAACGCGGTGACGTGGGGCGGAGCTATCTTTCAGTTCTCCAACATCACCGGACCTGCGCTGGGGGGGCTGCTGTTCACGCTGCCGCTGGCGCAGTGGGTGCCCGACACAGCATTGCAAGGGGCAGGGATTGTGTATGTGTTTACGCTGGGCTCGCTGGGCTGGTTTCTGGTGCTGGTGGCCAGCCTGCACACGCGGCCGGGGCGGATGGAGCACCGCGCCGCGTCGCTGAAGGTAGTGCTGGCCGGGTTCCAATATGTGCGCCGCTCGCCGATGCTGCTGGGAGCGTCATCCCTGGACCTTTTTGTGGTGCTGCTGGGCGGAGCGACGGCGCTGATGCCGTTTTTTGCGCACGATATTCTGCACCAGGGGCCGCGGGGATTGGGGCTGCTGCGGGCGGCTCCAGCGGCCGGGGCGCTGACCATGGCGCTGCTGCTGGCGCGGTTCCCATTCCGGCGAAAGGCCGGACTGCGGCTGTTTGTGTGCGTTGCGATCTATGGGGCTGCTACGGTGGTTTTCGGCGTCTCACGCAATCTGTGGCTTTCGCTGGGAGCGCTTGCCTTTGCCGGCGCGGCGGACACGATCAGCGTGATTATCCGCGGCTCGTTGCTGCAACTGGCCACGCCCCCGGAGATGCGCGGAAGAGTCAGCGCGGTGAACTCGCTGTTCATCGGCGCATCCAATGAGCTAGGCGAGTTTGAGAGCGGGCTGACCGCGCAGTGGTGGGGCGTGGTGCGGGCAACGATAGCGGGCGGGCTGGGCGCGCTGGCCGTGGCGGGGCTGTGGGCCGTGCTGTTCCCCGACCTGCGCCGCGCCGACGAGCTGAGTTCCGCGAGGCTGCGCCCGCGGGCTGTGCCGGTAGCGCCGTCATAAATTACGCTTAACCGGTGAGACTTGAAGCGACTGGCCTGCGAAGAGGAGCTCTTCGTGACAGTCGTCCGGGAGATTGCATGAAGACGTGGCAGAAAATCCTCATTCTTACCCTGATCTCGTTCGCCATCGGCGGCCTCTATCTGCTTTCAGTGTGGAAGCATCGCCAGGACCCCGGAGTGATCGGCCGGAACAATGCCAGCCAGACCCTGAGCCAAGACGACTTGGTGGTGCTGCGCTCGTTTTTCCCGGCGCACTTTGACGATTTACAGCGCCTGGAGGGGACGACGGTGTGGATGCAAAACGGCTACACCATACCCTACTTCCCTTACGTGGGCGGTCAAGTGGAGTTCAGCAAGCGGGTGGGGCTGATCCCCTCGGCACAGCGGCTGGATGTGAAGAAGATCGTCAAGGCGAGCGTGCCTGCAAATGTGGATGACGGCATTGAGCACGGCAGCCGCCAGGCTTTGGCGGTGTTTGCGCTCCCGGGCAGCAAGGGCCTCTTCGCCACACCAATTGGCGCCATGCAGGGAAACGAGGAAGCCTATTACACAGATATCCTGTTCTTCTACGACGACCCGCACGCGATTTACACCCACTGGCCGAAGGATGTGTGGGCGGCCATCGATGCGCACCAGGTGAAGCAGGGCATGAGTGAGCGGGAGACGCGCATGGCAATCGGCCAGAAGATGCACCCGGATGGCGAAAAAGAGGGCGACCGCACGGTGACTTACGACCAGGATGGGAAACACTGGACGGTTACTTTCGCAAAGAATCGGGCTACGACGATATTGACAACGATCGGGAGCGAGTAGATCAGGCAGTTCCCCGGCGCCTCATCTTGCGGGAGCCCCAAAAAAGGAATCGGGTGGCTGCCAGCTTAAGGGCGGCCACCCGAAAGTCACACTCAAGAAGTTGACCAGTTCAGGAGACATTCACAGAGTATCGGCAGCCTGGGGGCGTGTCTTGGGCCATTCGAGTGAGCCTGGACTCCATCAATGGGTGGAGACGGGCCGGTTTTGGACCGGAATGTGGCTGAACTGCTGTGCATTCAGGGCTCTGCCGCATTAGTGTGGAGGTGCGCGGGTTTTGCGCGCGGCGGAGTTCCCAGTGGGGAACCTTCTGCTCCTCTTATGGCCTACGATCATGCCAATTCGATCAATCAGGCGGTCCCTCAGGGGCTAAAGCCCGGAGATTTTCTTCTCAGCTTTGCGGCGCGGCTCAAGCCGCGCCCTTTCAAAGACAGGCAATCCCTTGCTCGAACCATCCGTCGCAGTATATATGCAGGGGCGATGATGCTGGGCTGTGCCGCGGGCGGAGCGCTTGCAGGCCTGGCGCTGGAGCCGTCTACGCCGCTGGCAAACTATGGGCAGCAGGCGTGGGTGATGGAGAATGGGCTACCGCAGAATACGGTGCAGGCGCTGGCGCAGACGCAGGATGGGTTTGTCTGGCTGGGGACTGAGGTGGGGCTGGTGCGGTTCGACGGGAATGGGTTTCAGGTGTTCGACCGGAACTCGACGCCGGCGCTGCCGGGGAACGATGTGCACTGCCTTCTGGCCGCCAAGGATGGGGCGCTGTGGATTGGAACCAGCGAGGGGCTGGCGCGGTGGAAGGACGGAAGCGTCACTGCATTCACAACTAAAGACGGCCTGCCAGGGAATGGGATTCGCGCGCTGGCGGAGGCCGCGAACGGCGTGCTGTGGGTTTGGACGGATGAGGGGTTGGCGCGGCGGAATGGGAAGCGGTTTGCCGCCGATCATGCCAACGACGGGCTGCAAGGCGGAGCGATCAGCCTGCTCTCAACGGACAGGCACGGAGAACTTTGGACGGCCACGGCGCAAGGGCTCTTCAGTTGGTCGAAGGATCGCTGGAACGGACCGATCTATACGGGAGTCTTTCCCAACGCCGGTGAGGAGCTTCTTACGTCTCCCGCGGCTGGAGCGCTGGCGGTGGCCAGCAAGAACACTGCGGCGGTCTTGATCCGCGAGGGGATTTTGGCGCGACTGACGGCGGGTAAGGAGCTGCCCGGAAGCCGCATTCAAGCGCTTTTTGCCGACCGCCAGGGCAGCTTGTGGATCGGCACCAACGGAGGGCTGGCGCGGGTCTTGCCCGGCCATCTGCTACTGCCTCCCGAAACGAATCCGATGGCCTCAGCCGGAGGGCTGGCGCGGGCTTTTCCCGTCCAAGTGCAACTGCTGCCGGTGACCGATCCGCTGGCCACGGCGTCGGTGCTGTCGCTGATGGAGGACCACGAGGGCAATCTGTGGGTGGGGACGGAGACGGGCGGCCTGCACATTTTGCGCGACCAGCGCTTTCTTACCATCGGCGCGCGGGATGGGCTCTCTTCCGACGCAACGACCACTGTGGTCGAGGACGGTGCTGGAACGCTGTGGGTGGGAACCGGCGGGGCCGGCTTGAATGCACTGCGCCGGGGCGGAGTGGGGGCGAGTGGAAACGCTGGGGCGGGGTCAGGTTCAGTTGCGGGAGCGGTGAAAACTTACTCGGTGCACACCGGCCTGCTGAGCGACGTAATTCTGTCGCTGGCCGCTGCGCCGAACGGCGACCTGTGGGTGGGAACGCCGGATGGGTTGAACCGGATTCGCGGAAGCAGGATTGATGCGTTCACTTCGGCAGACGGGCTGCCGGACGACTTCATCCGCTCGCTGCTGGCTGACGCCGATGGGTCGCTATGGATTGGCACACGGCGCGGACTCACGCACTGGGCTGGGGCGTCGGGCGGGGCGCATTCCGGCGCGCAGATGGAGACCTTTACCCAGGCGAACGGGCTGGGCAGCGATCTGGTGGGCGCGATGGCCAGGGACTCCAACGGAGACCTGTGGGTGGCCACGTTTGCTGGGCTGTCGCGGCTGCACAGCGGCAAGATTCAGAACTACACCACCGCCAATGGGCTCTCAAGCAACGTGATTACGGCGCTTTTGGCGCGGTCAAATGGGACGCTGCTGATCGGGACGCAGGACCACGGATGGAACCAGTGGGATGGGCAAAGATTCTCCGCGGTGACGCACGATGGGCTTGATCAGACGACCATCCACGCGATTCTCGACGAGATGGGTGCGAGGGGCGGCGGCCATCTGTGGTTCGCCACTGGAAACGGGATTGCGCGCTGCGATTGCGGTGGAATGGGCAAGACTGCAAGCGGCGGCGGGGCAATGGGCGGGGCCGACTGCTCGCATTGGATTGAGTTTGGCGCGGCCGATGGGCTGCGCAGCCGGGAGACTGCGATCAACAGCCACCCTTCGGCCTGGCGCTCCCGCGACGGCCACCTGTGGTTCGCCACGCCGAAGGGCCTAGTGGAAGTGGACCCGGAGCGCTTCCCGGTGAACATGGTTCCGCCGCCGGTGGTGCTGGAGCGGTTTGCGGTAGACGATGTTGATCAGGCATTGCATGTAGCAGGCCTTTCCGTGGTGGTTCCGGCGGGTCATGTGCATTTTCAATTCGACTACGCGGGGCTGAGCTTTACCGCGCCGCAGAAGGTGCGCTACCGCTATATGCTGGAGGGCTTCGACAAGAGTTGGACCGAGGCTGGCACGCGGCGCACTGCTTACTACACAACCATTCCGCCGGGACGGTACACCTTCCGCGTGCAAGCGGCGAACAACGACGGGCTGTGGAGCACGGCGGGAGCGGCGCTGGTGTTTGAGCTGCGGCCGCATTTTTATCAGACTGCCTGGTTTTACGTTCTGGTGTTGGCGGCGTTGGTGGGACTGATTGTGCTGCTGCTTAGGCTGCGGCTCAAGCGTGCGGAGAGCGAGTTCCGCGCCGTGCTGGGTGAGCGTAGCCGCATCGCGCGCGAGATTCACGACACGCTGGCTCAGGGCTACGTGGGAATTTCAGTGCAGTTGGAAGTGCTGGCGGAGTTGCTGCGCATGAGCAAGATGGAGGCCGCGGCGAAGCATCTGGACCTGACCCGCGGCTACGTGCGCGACGGACTGGCCGACGCGCGGCAGTCGATTTGGGCGCTGCGCTCGCAGGACTCGGGCGAGACCACGCTGCCAGTGAGGCTGCGGCGCATGGTGGAGGCATCGGGAGGGGTTGGGCTTGAAGCAAGCTTCAGCATCTTTGGCGCCTACCGGCCGCTGCCTCCAGGCACGGAGCGCGAAATTCTGCGCGTCGGGCAGGAGGCCATCCATAATGTGAAGAAGCACGCGGGGGCAAAGCATTTGCTTGTGCAGTTGGAGTACGGGCCGGGGGAGATTGCGCTGGAAGTGCGGGATGATGGGCGTGGGTTTGTTGCGGGCGAGAATCTGGAATCGCAGGTGGGGCATTATGGACTTACCGGAATGAAAGAACGGGCGGCGGCTATTGACGGAACGCTTGAAGTGACGAGTGAGCAGGGGACGGGAACAACCGTGAGGCTGCGGGCGGCGGCGGCGAAAGAAACACGAGAGCAGACGGGAGCGCAACAGTGACGAAGGAATCGATTCGAGTGCTGATTGTCGAGGACCACCACGTGGTGCGCCAGGGGCTGGTTGCGCTGCTCAACGTGGTGGACGGCCTTGAAGTTGTGGGCGAAGCAGCGGACGGCGTAGAAGCGATCACGCAGTTTCGCAAGCATCAGCCGGACATCACGCTGATCGACCTGCGGCTGCCGCGCATGAGCGGCGTGGACGTAATTCAACGCATCCGCATGGAGACGCCGCACGCGCGGCTCATCGTGCTGACCACTTACGACGGCGACGAGGACATCTACCGCGCATTGCAAGCCGGGGCGCGCGCCTACCTGCTGAAGGGCATGACTTCAGAAGAGTTGATTACGACCATCCGCGCGGTACACGCGGGCAAATCGCACATTCCGCCGGCGATTGCCCAGAAGCTGGCGGAGCGCATGGGCACCGAGGAGCTGACGCCGCGGGAATTCGACGTGCTCGAGCAGATTGTGCACGGCAAGAGCAACAAGGAGATTGGAACCGAGCTGGAGATTTCAGAAGCCACCGTGAAGACTCACATCAACAGCTTGCTGGGCAAGTTGGGAGTGACCGACCGGACACAGGCCGCTACAGCGGCGATCCAGCGCGGGATTGTTCCGCTCGAATCCTTGAGAAAGACGAGACCATGATGAAAGTACAGATGAAGAGAGCGATATCTTGCGGAGTTTTTCTTTTGATTGCGCTTGTGCTTGTGCTTGTTCCATTTGCGCGGGCGCAGAGGACGGCATGGCGGCAGGCAACGGACGCGGAGTTGGCTTCGCTGTTGCCGGCGCGTGCGCCGGTCGAAAAGGAGCACATCGAAACTGAGATGCGCACCGCATCGGGCATCGTAAACAGCAAAGGACACTTCATTGCGGGCGTGGTCCTGCTTACGGCGGGCTACTCGGCGGATGGCAAGTATTCACACTACCTGGTTGTGCAAGTTCCAGTGCGGATTGGCGGGATTGCACTCAAGCCAGGGGAGTATGCATTTGGATGGACGCGGACGCAGGGGGGAGATGCGCTCAGCGTTCACTTTCACGAGGCGGCAACGGGCTCACTGGTGGGAACAGCGGACGCGCACCGGATTGCGGGGTCGAGCCGCGTGGAGAGTTTGCACATCTGGCCGCCGGGAGATAAGGCGCTGATTCAGATTGGCAGATTCGGAATACCGTACGAGATAGGGGAAGAGTAGGGGACGCTGATTCCCAGGCCTCAAGTTCTGTTTGATTTGTGGCCGCCCACCCATCCGCAAAAAGCGCGGATGGATGGGGCACGCGGCGTCAAAACAAACCAGGCATTCTATTTCTGAGCCGTCAGCACCTTGGCTGGCGCTGGCGGGTTGACCTGAGCGTTCAGATAGTTGGTGAGGTCGTCCACGTCTTGCTTCGTCCCGACCATGGGCGGCATGAAGCGGCGATAGGGTGAGTCGGGCTTGTAGTCGTGGAGCATGGTGATGAAGCTGCCGATGTTGGCTTGGTCGCGGCCGGCGAGGAGCGTCTTGAGCGGGCGATAGCCGGAGAGCGTGTGGCATGAGCCGCACTCGCCGCGGAAGATGGCTTCGCCTCGGGAGTAGCTGGATGTTGAGCTGTTCCAGACCCACTCGGAATGGACCAGGTAGCCTTCCTGGTTGATGCGGGCGACGTAGGGCACCCGCACGCCGTTGGAATACATCCAGCGGCCGATGACGTAGGGCTTGCGCAGCATCTCGCGCGCGTATTCACCCGATCCAGTCGCGATGAGCGCCAGCAGCAGCACGGCCATGGCGTGGGAGAGATTGAACTCCACAGGGTTGCGATAGGCCAGATAGTAGGCGACGCCGACGATGGTAGCCGATGTAACGATGATGACCAGGGCGATGCGCGTAATGATCGAGAACGTGCCGGCGCCGATGGTGTCAATGCCCAGGGAGAGAAGTGCGCGCTGCGATTCGGGGACCATCATGAGGTACCAGATCATCAGGAACGGGATCGCGACGAAGGAGGGCACGAGCCACTTGACGCTCCACTGGACGAGCGAGGTCTTGAGGGCGGGATGCTTGTCGCCGTCGATGTGGCTGGAGGTGATGAGCGCCCAGATGCCGGCCAGCGAAGCACACACACAGGCCCGCAGGAAAAGGCTGGGCCAGTAGGTGGGATTGAAGAAGGCGTTCCAGAACTTGCTGGCTTCGTGGCCGGTTCCGGCGACGGCGAGCCAGGTGTCGCCCGGCGTGAGCATGAAGGTGAGAATGCCGTTGATGATGACAAGCGTGGCGATGGAAGCGCCGGCATAGACCCAGCCCACTTTCAAGTGCAGCTTGGGATCGATGCGGTCCCAGGTGTAGTAGTAGACCGCGACGGTGGCGAGCTCGATCATGAAGAAGACCCACTCCATGGCCCAGCCGAAGACGAAGTTGTGGATGAGCGTGCTGGTGGCTTCAGGATTAGTGAGGCCGATGGCGAACCAGATGCCGACGCCGGAGACGGTGCCGAAGACAGCGGTAAGGATGAGGAAGAACTTGGAGTGCCGAGCCAGTTGCTTGAGCCACTCGGCGCCCATCTGCTTGTCGGCCATGCGCATGGCCTTGCGCTCGGCCAGGGGAAGATAAAGTCCGCCGCCGACGGCAAACTGCGAGATCATGACGTGGAAGATGGCGATGATGCCAATCACCCAGCCCGAGCCGAGATAGGGAATGTTCCAGAATGGATAGTTCATAGATGCTCCAGTGGACAGTGGACAGTGGGCAGTGAACAGTTGCTCATGTCTTTAACTTTCCTAGAATTGCGAAGATCATTTTGCCGATTTCATGCGACAAGCTCTCGGCGTCATTGAGAAGTTGGGAGTTCCCGAGCCCAAGTCCGCGAGCGATTTCCAATTGCGTCTGCAATTCGCACGTTGAGCCGCGAGCGATACCCAGAAACTGCCGAAACTCGCGCGGGCTCAGCCTTCCCTGCCCTTCGGCGATGTTGCTTGGGATCGAAATGGCGGAACGCCGCAACTGACTCGTGAGCCCAAATGCTTCTTCCCGCGGAAAACTCTGTGTGAGGCGATAGACGGCCACGGTCAGATTCATTGACTTTTGCCAGACCAGGAGATCGCGAAAGGATCGAACTCTCGGGCTTCCCACTGTATCGCCCTCTGCGCACTGTTCACTGCTCACTGTTCACTTCCTTACCGGATGGTCCAATAGCCGATGACGGTGGTGGCCAGCAGCGCGAAGACCGCGAGCAGGCCGAAGTAATGTGCGGCACGGGCGCGCTGACCCGATTCCTTGCCGATGTCGTAGAACGGAATCAAAATCCACAGCGCAATGCCGAGGGTGAAAAGCAGAATTCCCGCAATCTCGCCGAATTCGCCAGGGAGCACATTTCCCAGCAGTTTGAGCATCTCGAAGGGGCTCATGAAGTACCACTCGGGATGAATGCCGGCGGGTGCGGGTACAAGGGAATCGGCCTGCCTGCCCAGCGCCCACGGAAAGACCGAGGCCAGCAGGGCGAGAATGTTGAGCGAGATGAGCCACATGGCCAGGTCCTTGCGCAGGAAGTTGGGCATGAAGGGAATGCTCTTGCGCTCACTGGCGGGCTTGGCATCTTCGCTGGGCGGGGAGGCGTTGCCGTGGCGCTGGACAAGCCACAAATGAAACGCAAGCAGCGGCAGGAACAAGGCAGGCAGCACCACGACGTGCAAAGCGAAGAAACGCTGCACGGTGAACTCGCTGACCTCAGGACCGCCGCGCAGCATGTTGGCGATGGCCGGACCGACGAAAGGAATTGCCACAGGAATCTGCAGGCCGACCTTGGTGGCAAAGTAGCTGAGCTCATCCATGGGCAGCAGGTAGCCGGAGAAGCCGAAGACCGAGGCGATGCCGAGAAGCACCATGCCGCTGAGCCAGCCGAACTCACGCGGCTTGCGGTAGGCCTTCATGAAGAAGACTGAGAACATGTGCACCAGGATGGCGAAGATGAACAAGTTGGCGGCCCATGCGTGCGCCGAGCGGATGAGCCAGCCAAAGTGCATGACGAAAGTGATCTGGCGGACCGATTCGTAGGCTTCGGCGCCGGGCCGGTAGTAGACCAGCAGCAGCACGCCGGTGAAGCATTGGACGAGGAAGAGGAACAGAGAGATCCCGCCCCAGTAGTACCAGAAGGATTGGGAGTGGACGGGGACGGTCTTGTGACGCGCAAAGGCGGCCAGCTCGCTGAGGCCCAGGCGTTCATCGATCCAGTTATAAGCGGAACTCGTGATGGTTCTTTCAGTCATGCCATGATCCTTTGATATCCGTGGTTCCTTTCCAAATCGCTCCAGATCGTCAAAAGGGACCGGCTCATCGGCAGAGCCAACCACCATCCACGACCAGGATGTGACCGTTCACATAGCTGCCAGCCTCGGAGGCAAGAAACACCGCGGCGCCGGCCAGGTCTGAAGGCAGGCCCCATCTTCCAGCGGGAATCCGGGCTAGAATGGCGGCGGAGCGGGCGGCATCGGCCCGCAAAGGCGCGGTATTGTCCGTTGCCATATATCCGGGAGCGATGGCGTTGACGTTCAGGCCCTTGTCGGCCCACTCATTGGCCAACGCCTTGGTCAATTGCGCAACCGCGCCCTTGGCCGCCGCGTAACCCGGAACCAGAATGCCGCCCTGAAACGAAAGGAGCGAGGCGATGTTGATGATTTTTCCCGAGCCCTGCGCCAGCATCTTTCTGCCCGCGTACTGGCTGATGCGAAAGACACTGTTGAGATTGGTTTCGATGACGGTGTTCCAGAACTCCTCAGAATGTTCAGCAGCGGGAGCCCGGCGGATGGTGCCTGCATTGTTGACAAGAATATCGATCGATCCGAAGGCCTTTACCGTTTCATCCACGAGGCTTGTACAGACAGCTTTGTCGCAGACATCGCCGGTCATGGATATGTATTTGACGCCCGTCTCCTTGACAGCCTCGATGGTCGATTCCAATACGTTGTCGTAGCCATGGAGCGTGACGTTGGCGCCAGCCTGCGCAAATGCGATGGCGATGCCGGAGCCAAGGCCCTGCGCGGATCCTGTGACCAACGCGTTCTTGCCCTTGAGACTGAAGAGATCGAGGATTGCCATGGAATTGCTCCTTCATGAAAGCTGAAACGTTTTGAGCCGCGAGCAGCCTACGTCCGCGAGACCTCAACGCCGGTATCGTTGACGGAAACTTTGAAAAGTTTGAGCGGCTTGGGCGGCGGCCCGCTGACGTTGGCGCCGGTGTAGGCGTTGTAGACGCCGCCGTGGCAAGCGCAGTGAATGCGGTCGGCCTGGGGCTCATATTGCACCGTGCAGCCGAGGTGCGTGCAGACCGCGCTCAAGGCAATCCAACGGCCGTCCGCATGGCGGATGAGCATGGCCGGCGCGGTGCCGAACTTGAACATGAGCACCGAGGCGAGGGGCAGCTTCTGCGCGTCCTTGAGCGTGACCTCGGTGACGGCGGTGGCAGAGAGCGCCATCTCCTCGGGCGAGGCCAGGTATCGGTAGATGGGATAGGCAAGGGCAGCGGCGTAGAGCAGGCCCGCTGCGCCGGCTGCAGCCAGGAAGGCCCGGCGCGTATTTAGTTCGCCCGGGTCCTCGGGAATAAAGGTGGCAACGCTGATTTCTTCGCTCATATAGAAGCCGCGCCCTCCATCACTTTCTTTGCGCGCGCCACAACGGACACGAGCCATGCAACCACGCCCAGGCCGGCAACAAAGAGGGCCAGGAAGAGGCCAACAACACTCCAGTTAGTCACCACGACGCGGTCCCATACGTCGTAGCCTTTGCTGAGCAAGGTCATGTCGCGCACGCCGTCGCGATAGACGGCGAACATGATCTCAGTGAGCACGGCGACGAGAACCGCGGACCATGCCAACCAACCGGACATGCGCGCAGAGAGGTTGGCGAAGCCGGCAAATGCGCCTAGAAGGACGGCGACGACCACAAGAGCCAACCAGCCGTAGCCGGCGAAACCAGCAAACTTGTAGAGCGGATAGATGGACTGACCAGCGAGGCCGGCTTTGACCGCATCCGGCTGCACGCTGGCGGCCCACAAACCGGCTGCCAGATAAACCAGGCCGAAGACCGCAGCGATCTTTCCGCCAAGGCCGGCGACGAACTTTTTCTCCTCCGCGGTGAAGGTGCTGCGGCCAGCAAGGTAAACCATCCACAGCCCGCCGATGAAGAGGCCGCCGGCGAGCATGAGCAGCCAGCGCGGGGTGAGCGTGGGGTCGCCAGTGGGCAGATAAGCTCCCATTGACGATGCGGAGTACATCTCCCGCCAGACCTCGGGCCTCAGCATGAGCGTCATATTGGTGGAGAGCAGGCGGGCGATGAAGCCGGCCAGCACCCAGGCGCTCAGGCCAACCCACCAGGCAGCCTTGCCTGCCTCCAGGCGTGCCGTGAACCGATAGAGCAACCAGTACGTGAGGGTGAGGATGGCGATGATCGAAATCCAATAGAGGCCGATGAGGACGCTGCTCGTGTACAGCGCGCGGCCATACAAGACCTGTGCAAACAGGAGCGGCGGGACGGCCAGGTTGATGACGAAGGTCATGACGACCGTAAGCCGGCGCGCCAGCGCCCGCGCGGTAACCAGCGATTGCGGCGAGCCACGGAAGAGACTGAACAGAACCGCAAGCAGCAGTCCGCCGAGCAGCATTTCCACAGCAACAAAGTGCAGCGCCAGGGTCACGACATGGAGCAGTTTCAGCAGCCATATCGGGGCCGGCAAAGGAATGGGATCTACTGCGGGAAAGAGATGCATGGCGCCCCTGAAAGCATTTGCAGTGTCTCTGAGTCTAGAGGCGTCCTTGAACGGGCGAATGTGATGAGGCTCACGTGCGTTGGTGCGATGTTTGAGCCGGCCCATAGAAGCCGTTTGGGGCAAAATCCGGATGGTGGATGGGTCGATTTCTCAATCAAAATCCGCAGAATATGACCGAGGAACTCCCTCAACCTTTCGGTCGATACTTGCTCACACCTATCCCCGTATACTGGCTGCCTATGTTTCAGGCACTGCGCACCACCACTTTCCTTGGACTGCTGGCGGCGGGAATTCCCGCTCTTCTTTTCGCACAAGCCACCGGTCCCGCTGCTCTTCCCCTAGAACGGCAACCTGACCAACAGCCTGAGAAGCCCGCGAAGGGTGTGGATTCCCAGGTCTCAGAATCGAGACCTGGGGCACCCGCGGCTACGGGGGGCCAGGAGACCGGTTCGCCACACCCCGCGGTTCTCGACGCGCAGCACCGGCCCATCACGGCGGGCGGCTTTGTGAAGAGCGGGCCGATCGTGTTTATCGACGACTCGGAAAAGGCCGGACTCACCCACTGGACCCACAAGATGGGCACGCCGGAGAAGAGCTACATCATCGAGACCAAGGGCTCGGGCGTGGGGCTGATCGACTACGACAACAGCGGATGGCTGTCTATCTACGTGGTAAACGGCTCGACGGTGGACGCCCTGACGGGCAAGGAGACGCCGCCTCACGCCGCTCTCTTCCGCAACAACCATGACGGAACATTTACCGACGTAGCGGCCAAGGCCGGCGTGACCAACGACCGCTGGGGCTTTGGCGTGGCCATTGCCGACTTCAACAACGATGGCTGGCCGGACATTTATGTATCGAATTACGGAAAGAACCGGCTTTACCGCAACAATCACGACGGCACGTTTACCGATGTGGCGGAGAAGGCCGGCGTGCAGCTTGGCAACTGGTCGACGGGCGCGACGTGGGGCGACTACGACGGTGACGGGCGGCTGGACCTGTTTGTTGCCGGCTACATTCATTGGGATCGCAACAATCTTCCAAACAGCAAAGAGAGCGGGGGCAACAATGCGTTCTGCACCTTCCGCGGCGAAGCTGTGGCTTGCGGGCCGCGGGGCCTGAAGGGCGAGCCGGATCATTTGTTTCACAATAACGGCGACGGAACCTTTACCGATGTGAGCGAGAAGGCCGGCGTGGATGACAAGCCGGGCTACTACGGCCTGGGCGCGGTGTTTGTGGACATCAATAACGACGGCAAGATCGATCTGCTGGTGGGCAACGACTCGACGCCCAACTACATGTACCTGAACAAGGGCGACGGCACGTTTGAGGATGTGAGTTATGCGTCGGGATTCGCATTGAACGAGGCGGGGCGCGAGACCGCTTCAATGGGCATAGCGGTGGGCGACTACCAGAACAATGGCCAACTGTCCGTCTTCGACACCACCTTCTCCGACGACTACAAGCCGTTCTACCGCAACGAGGGCGACGGCAACCTGACCGATATCAGCTACCAGTTGGGGATAGCCGAGATTTCAGTTCCCTTCCTCAGCTGGGGCGACGCTTTTTTGGACTACGACAACGACGGCTGGAAGGATCTGCTGATGTCCGACGGCCACGTCTACCCGGAAGCCGACAAATACGCGTGGGGCACAAGCTGGGCGCAGCGGCCCATGCTCTTCCACAACATCGAAGGCAAGAAGTTTGAGGTGGTTCCGGCGGTGGAGGGTTCCGGATTGGCGGTGGTGGTTCCGGGGCGCGGCATGGCTGTGGGCGATCTGTTCAACGACGGCAAGCTGGACGCGGTGATCAATGTGATGGACGGCCATCCGGTGTTGCTGCGCAATGTGAACCCAGATAAGAACCACTGGTTGGAGTTAAAGCTGGTGGGCGGACCAAAGAGTCCGCGCGATGCCGTGGGAGCTACGGTCTATTTGACCGCCAACGGCATGAAGCAACGCGGGGATGTGCTGAGCGGTGGGAGTTATCTCTCGTCGAACGACCCGAGGCCGCACTTTGGGTTGGGCCAAGCTACGACGGTGGATGCGATCGAGGTACACTGGCCGAGCGGCAAGGTGGAGAAGTTCACCGTGCCGGGCGTGGACCGGATTGTGACGATCACCGAGGGGACTGGGAAATAACAGCACGGCAGCCCCGGCCCATTTGCAAAACCGGGCCGGGAGTGTTTCAATCGGAACATTGAAACAGGGGTGCTCCACGAAGTGGGGCTGAGAAATACCCTAGAACCCGATCCGGATAATACCGGCGTGGGAAGTTTTCGAAGCCGAACGGCCCTCTTCCTCGATTCGCAGCGTGAGTTCTCTTGTTTCATTCTGTTGGAAACAAGGGGAGACCATGCTCGAACTCGAAGCCGCCGTGACCGCAAGCATTCCATCTCAATCTATTGCAAGCGCCGATTCCGCACGCGATGAGCTGCGTGCTTTGGCGCTGATGTTTGCGTGCTTGCTGGGCACTTCGCTTGGCGCATTTTCACAAAGCGCGACACCCACAAACACAACTCCCCAGGCGGGTGCAAAGCCAGCGACGCAACAGATGCAGCCCGTGACCACAACCGTAATCGTTCATGGCGAGGTGAAGGACGATTATCTTCCCGACACTGTTGAGGTGGGCACTCTGGACGGCGCAACGCTGAAGGAGACGCCGCTTTCGGCCACAATCGTGACGCGGGACTTGCTGACCGATCAGGGAGCGCGTGTGCTCTCCGACGTGGTGAAGAACGACGCGTCGATTGGCGAGGACTACGCGCCGGTGGGCTACTACGGCGACTTCGAGATACGCGGATTCCCGATCGATCTGGCGACGGGATTGCAGATCAACGGCATGACGATCGCCGGCGAGCAGGATGTGCCTCTCGAAAACAAGGAGCGCGTCGAGTTTCTCAAGGGCATTGCGGGCGTGGAGAGCGGCGTGGCCTCGGGCGGCGGCCTCATCAACTACGTCACCAAGCGGCCCGCGGCGCTCGAGGCCGTGGACCTGGCAACGGATCAACGCGGTACTGCTTACGGAGCTGCGGACCTGGGATGGCTGTTCGGCAGCCGCAAGCAGGTGGGGGCGCGGATGAATGCTGCCGGCGAAAACATTGAGAGCTATGTGAACGACGCGAATGGCTGGCGCGCGGTGGGCGCAGGCGCGGCTGATTGGAAGATGAGTCCGAAAGCAATTCTGAAAGGCGACTTTGAATACCAGCACAAAGTGGAGCGCTCGGTCTGCGGCTATCAGTTGCTGGGCGGAACGACGGTGCCCGATTTGAACCTGGTTCATCCTTCGACCATGCTGGGCGAGCAGCCGTGGGCTCTGCCAAACACGTTCGACACAATCAACACCGGGGCGCGTCTGGATGATGATTTGACGCCGGCGTGGCGGGCCTTCGCGGCGGTGAGTTATAGCCACTCGTTGATCAACGACAACGTGATCTACGCGTATGGCTGCTCGTATGAGGCGCTATGCACGGGCAGTGGCGGGACTGCTCCTTCTTACTTTTTTGCGCCCGATGGGGGCTATGACATTTACGACTATCGCGACCCCGGCGAGCTGCGCATCGATGCCCAGGCCGAGGCGCTTGTAACTGGGCATATCAAGACCGGCTCGATCAGCCAGGATGTGACGGGCGGGGGCGAGCTTTTTCTGCGCAGCGTGCAGCAACCCGGTGCGCCGCCGGCAAACGCAGCCTCTACCGTGCAGGATGGCGCAGTGTACACCTACGTTGGTTCAGAGAACATCTACCAGCCCATCGCGCCTTTTTCCATCGAATCTCCATTACAATCCGCCGGGCCGCGCGCGCTCTGGGAAGACAATCATCAGTCGGCAGTAATTGTGCAGGACAGGATTCATTTACCGGGCCGCATTCAGCTGCTTGCTGGCGGGCGCTTCGATTCTCTGCGCGACAACAACTATTCGCTGAGCGCCACCAGCCCCGGAACACCGCCGATTATTACCGACAAGCATATCTGGCTGCCGCAGTATGCGATCACCTTCAACCCGGTGAGCAGCCTTACGCTCTATGGCAACTACGGAGTCCTGCTGTCGTTGGGACCGCAGGGGCCGTGGTGGGTGGACAACGCAAATCAGTTTCTAGCGCCCTTTATGACGCGCCAGGCGGAGGTGGGTGCGAAGTACCAGCCGGGCCAGCGTATCCTGCTGACCACCGCGCTGTTTCACATGCGCGCGCCGTTCTTCTATCCCAAGGTGATTCAAGCGCCCGACAACTTTTGCACGGCAGATGAGTTCTATGGGCCGGGCGATTTGTGCTTTGAGTCGGAGGGCCGCGAGACGCACGACGGCATCGAAGTGAATGCGGAGGGAAAGGCTGCTTCGTGGCTGCGGTTGACGGCTTCGGCAGCGGCCATCCGTGCACTCTCAGACGACACGGGCACGCCGTCGTTCGATAACAAGCAGGTGCTCAATGTGCCGCATCTGCGTACGTCGACTTTTGCCGATATTGCACTTCCACATGCGCACGGGCTGCACCTGATGCCCGGTTGGAGTTACACAGGGCGCAAAGAGGCTACGCGCGACGATGTTGTGGCCGTGCCTGGCTATAACCTTTTCAATCTGGGGGCGCGCTACACACCGGGCGGCGAGCAGGGGCGCGTGACTCTGAGACTTTATGCCGATAACATCACCGACAAACGCTACTGGAAAGATACGGGAGCGAGTTACGGCGACACATTCATCCACCTGGGCGCTCCGACGACGGTGCGCTTGTCGGCGCATTATACTTTCTAGGTTCTTTGTCTCCGCTGAAGGATGAGTCCGCAATGAGCACAACGGCAAGAGCGCACGGAATGGACGGCACGCTGGTGGAACCCGACTGGCTTCCACTGGACCTTGCCGAGGTGCGCGCACTGTTGAGCTTGTATCCCGGTTTGGGTGAGCCGGTTGAGATACTGTCTGTCAGCCCGCGGCCGTTTTCAGCGGCCAGCGTGGTGGCGACGCACGGCGCAAGGATCTTCATCAAGCGTCATCATCGGACCGTGCGCGATCGAGAGGGATTGCTGGAGGAGCATCGATTCATGGCGCATCTGCTGGCGCACGGAGCGGCGGTGCCGAGCGTGTTTCGCGCCACATCCGGCGAGACCGCAATCGAGAGGCGCCAGTGGACCTATGAGGTACACGAAGCGCCCGAGGGCGTGGACCTGTACGGAGACGCGCTCTCGTGGACGCCGTTCCGCACCGCGGCGCACGCACACTCCGCGGGTCAGGCATTGGCACGCCTGCATTGTGCGTCGGAGGGATTCGTAGCACCGCGCCGCAAGCCTCGCCCGCTGGTAGCCAGTTTCACGATCTTTGCCACGCGGGATCCACGAACAGAGTTGGAGCGTTATCTTGCGGCACGGCCTGCGCTCATGCGTTTTCTCGGTACGCGCTCCTGCTGCGAAGAAGCACTGGATTTGCTTGCACCGTTTCATGCGCAGCTTCTGCCGCTGCTGCCCGCGCTTGCACCGCTGTGGACGCACAACGACCTGCACGCTTCTAACATTCTCTGGAACGATGCCGGCGACGATGCCGAGGCCAAAGCGATCATCGACTTCGGCTTGGCCGACCGCACCAATGCCGTGCACGATCTGGCACATGCCATTGAGCGCAACATCGTGGAGTGGCTTGCTCTGGCGGAAGGAAAACAGGGATCAGGGATCAGAGATCAGGGATCAGAATGCGTGGAGACTGGTGCGGAAAACGTACCAGTGCATCTGGATCATTTGAGCGCGCTGCTGGGCGGCTATGAGTCGGTGCGCCCGCTTTCAGCTGAAGAAGCCGCGGCGCTTGCTCCCATGACTGCCCTCTGCCACGCTGAGTTTGCGTTGTCTGAGACAGATTATTTCGTGAGCGTGCTGCACCGTGAGGATCAGGCGCCGATGGCCTGCGAGGGCTGGCTAGTGGGTCATGCGCGCTGGTTCCGCGGCGCCGGCGGCGAAAAGCTGCTGGATGCGTTGCGGCAATGGGCGGCAGACCGCACGCGGAAATCGCACGGAGATCCACACCGATGAGCTGGATCGCGATTTCAAACTACCTTGCGGCAAACTGGCTGGAGATTGCGGGCTTCATCACCACACTCGTCGGCATCTGGCTCACCACGCGCCGCTTGCTCATCTGCTGGCCGGTAGTGCTGGCTGCGGACTTGATTTACTTTCTGGTTTTTTATCGCGCGCGGCTGTTTTCCGATTCGCTGCTGCAGGTTTTCTTCGTGGCCTTTACGCTTTACGGCTGGTGGCACTGGTGGCGCGGCATCCGCGAAGAGGGCGAGGTGCGCGTGGTTCCGCTGGGCATGCGTGGCTGGCTTGCAGGGCTGGCTGCCGGCGCGGTGGGCGCGGTGCTGCTGGGGTGGTTGATGGTGCGCGTGGGCGCGGCGCTGCCCCACCTGGACGCCGCGCTGACCAGCTATAGCCTGGTGGCGAGTTGGTGGCAGGCGCGCAAGCACACGGCCAATTGGTGGCTGTGGATTGCGGTGGACGCGATCTACATCGGCGAGTATCTCTACAAAGACCTGTGGGCCACAGCCTTGCTCTACCTGCTGCTTGTGATTCTGGCGGTGGTGGGCCTGGTGGATTGGCGGCGTGCAAGTTCCCGGGTCTCGGGAGCGAATCCTGGGTGACCCGGCATCCAGGATTCCACCTTAGCCACAAAAACAAAGACGTGGCGAATGTGCCCACCCATGGCCTTACGCCACGAGTGAAAATGCTCTGACTAAACAGCGGCCTGAACAACGTTGTGCAACGGTTCGCCGCTGATGTAGCGTCGCAGTTCGTCCGCTGCCACGCGGAGGGCGCGAGGGGAAAACTGCGGGCTTGATCCGCCAACGTGAGGCGTGATCAGCAGGTTGGGGCAGCTCCACAGCGGGTGGCCGTCGGGCAGCGGCTCGGGATCGGTCACGTCGAGGGCGGCGCGGATTTTGCCCGATTGCAGCGCGGCCATCAATGCGTTTGTGTCGACGATCGGCCCGCGAGCGGCATTCACCAGCAGCGCGCCCTGGCGCATCAACGCAAATTGTGACGCGCCAATCAGCCCGCGTGTCTCCGCGGTGGAAGGCAGAATCAGAATCACTATTTCGGCTTGCGGCAGCAGGCTGTCGAGTTCGTCCACGGCATGGACCTTGGGTTCAGTGCGCGCGCTGCGAGCCACACGCACCAATTCCACGTGGAACGGCGCGAGCATCCGCTCAATCTCTTTCCCGATGGAGCCGTAGCCCACCAGAAGCACGATCTTGCCGGTCAGCTCCTCCACCATGACGGGGGGGTAAATGGGGCGGGTGTCCCCGGTGAGGTCGACGAAGTGTTGGCTTGCCTTGAAACGGAGCTTCCACTGGCCGGCGCGTTGGACTTCAAGATAAAAGGGAAAGTACTTGAGCATGGCCAGAATGGAGGCCACGGTCCACTCGGCGGTGGAGATGTTGTGCGCTCCGTGGGCGTTGCAAATGGTCACGTGCGGCCCAACCACTTCAGGAATCCACTCCGTGCCGGCCAGCAGCGCAAGCACCAGGCGCACTCCGCGCAAATGCGGCCAGGTCCTCATGGCCCGCCCCGTATAAGGATCGGGAATCCAGACATCGATGTCTACCTCGTGGTCCAATGAATCCGGCAGCGGAATGAGTTCGACCTCCTTGGGGAAATCGCTCAACAACTCCGCTGCAAATATTGCTGGGTATCCGACTCTTAGCATGGGGATCGTCAGCCCGACCGGTGTGGGCGCCTCAATCTCATGGTAAACGCGGAGGGCGAATGGTGGAACGCCTGCAGGCCCCGCCGGCTGGAAGGCCTACTGTCTGGAAGCGGGCGTCCCGGAACGCAGGCGGCGGATGCGCTCGATGGCGCTGTCGAAGACCGGAGGTTCCGACGCGGCCAACATACCCTTGTCGATCAGCGATTCTACAAAATCGATCACAGGAAGGCTGCGAGCCGCAGCTTCGCGGACGATTGCGTCGGAAATAGTGACTGTAATCTGCATGATTGGCGATTCCCCTGCCGGGCTTATCGGCAGCTCGAAGCGGTTACAGAGGGCAAGTGTCAGAACAGGGCAGCCGCCGAGGAGATGCCGCTCTCAAGCCGGACCCAGGTTCATGAGGAGAATAAATGCACCCGTACCCCGGCAATCCTGCTCCTTCATTTCGCCGTTGCCCTTGCCCTTGCCTTCCCGGAGCGATAGGCTAGTGTCATGTACGAAGACTTCCACGTAAGCGACCGCTGGAGCGGCGAAGATCTGCACTGCCGCTGGAAGGGCACCATAGTGGCCATCGCCACCCGCCACGCCGACGCCGTCGATGTCCGCTACGACGTGAACGGCCGCCCCATGTGGATTGCCCTGCCCTGCACCGCGTGGGTGGAGCAGAAACAGCGCTCCGGCAAGGTGATTACCGATCAGTTGGCGGCGCAGATCGCCGGCCGCTACCTCAAACAGTTGGTCGAAGAAGGCTACGACTCGCGCCGCGAGATCTACACCATGACCGTCGCCGAGGTGCTGGACCACCTGGACGCCGTGGTAGCCGAAGCCAAAGATTTCGGCGCAATGCCGACGCTGCCGGTGATTGCGTAGCGCAATTCAGGACCTGTAGTTGCTCTTGCCCAAGGTACTTTGGCGTCCGGCTGAACCGGCAACCGGACAGGAGATCACCGCGCATCCACAGCGAAGCCGCTATGATGGTGACCAGCGCAGGCACCGGCGGCGCTGGCGCGACGATGTCACCCACCATCTTCATTTCCGCAGGCGAGGCAAGCGGCGAGCACTACGGAGCGCTGCTGATTGAGGCGCTGAAAAAGCGGCTGGCGGCGGCTGGGCAAACAGCGCAGTTCTTCGGCATGGGCGGGGAGCGGATGGCGGAGACCGGCCTGGAGCGTGTGGTGCGCTCGGACGATATGGCGGTGATGGGCATTACCGAGGTCCTCCGCCACCTGCCCCGCATTTACCGCGAGTTCCGCAAGCTGAAGCAGTCCATACGCGAGCGGCGGCCGGACGTGGCCGTGCTCATCGACTTTCCCGACATTCACTTCAAGTTGGCCAAGGAGCTCCACCGGCTGGGCGTTCCGGTGATTTTCTTCGTCAGCCCGCAGTTGTGGGCCTGGAAGAAGAAGCGCATCAAGCTGGTGCAGCAATATGTTCGCCGGATGCTGGTGATCTTCCCGTTCGAGGAGCCGTTCTACAAGGAGCGTGGCGTGGAGGCGGAGTTTGTGGGCCACCCGCTGGCCGAGTTGCCGCTGCCGGCCATCAGCCGCGAGCAGTTCGCCGCAGAGAACGGATTGGAGCCCACCCGCACCTGGATTGGCCTGTTGCCGGGCAGCCGGCCAAAAGAGATTCGCGACAACCTGCCGGAGATGCTGGAGGCGGCGTGGGGCCTGGAAGAGCTGGAATTGCGGGGGCATCGAGAACTGGGCGACTTTGAATACCTGGTGCCCCTGGCCCCCACCCTGAACGCGGAACAGCGCGCGGCGGTGCTGGATATGGTGGAAGAGTTGGGGTGCGGGTTGAACATCCGGCTGGTTGAGGATGCCCGCGCGGCGCTTTTGCATGCACGAGCCTCGGTGGTGGCCAGCGGCACGGCCACCGTGGAGGCGGCGCTGATCGGCAACCCATTTGTGGTTGTGTACCGGGTTTCGGCCGTCACGTATGCCATTGTCAAACGGGTGGTGAAGGTGCCGCACGTGGCCATGGCCAACCTGATTGCCGGCAAGCGTGTGACGCCGGAACTGATCCAGCATGACTTCACAGCCACAAAAATCGTCCAACAGCTTGAGCGGCTGCTACCGGACAAGGCCCCTCGCCAGTCCATGATGAAGGAGCTCAAGGCGATTCGGGGTCTGCTGAACACCCGGCCGGCTGAACGGGACTGGGAAAGCGGGGGCGCCATTGATCGGGTGGCGGCGATTACGCTCGATGAGCTTGGAGTCCAGCTTGGAGTCGAGCTTGGAGCCGCTTCCCCAGCGCCGACAGAGGAAACCGTGCATCTATGAAGGAAACCAGGCCGGTGACTGCGATAATGACTGCGATGCGCAGAAAACAGCGAATGTTGCGTTTGGCGGGCGGTTTGGCCGGCGTTCTCCTGATCGGGGCGCAGGTTTTCCCCGTGGCTGGGCAACGCCCTGAGCGCCCTGCCCTTTCCATCACCGGCTACGTGATCGACGCCGAGCTGGAACCAGCCACGCACCACCTGTCGGCCAAGGCGGTGGTGAGCTTTACTGCGCCGGAGAACCTGGAGCTGGTGAGCTTTGGCTTTCACCCTGCGCTGAAGGTGACGAAAATCTCCGACGAGAGCGGCAAAGTGCTCACCGGCGAGCGGTCGGCAGACGGCACCATTCGCGTGAGCCCGGCTGCGCCCATTACGAAAGGCCAAGTATTGCACTGGACTTTCGTGTACGAAGGCACAATTACCGGCAACGAGGACGGCCCGGTGGAGGGGCTGAAGCTGGCCGCAATCCAGGAGCCCATCACCTACCTGCTCTATCCGGCGCGCTGGTTTCCCATGACCGGCTACCTGACCGACCGATTCACGGCGGAGATGCATATCCGCGTTCCGCAGGGGATGCGGGTCTTTGCCAGCGGCAGCACGGGAGCTTCAAAGCCGGTAACTCTGGCCAACGGGAAAACGGGCGACCAGTACGACTTTAACTGGACCAAGCCGGGATTTCCGGGGACGGTGATTGCCGGGCGCTATGTGGGCCCGGTGACGGCCGGCCCGGGAAACGTGAAGGTCTATCTGACCGTGAGCCACCAGGGGGCGGCTAACCAGTTGGCACAGACGGCGGCCAGGGAGTACGACTTCTTTACTGACAGCTTTGGCGCGGCGGAGACGAGCCATTTGAATGTGGTCGAGCTGCCGGACGATACCTTGCCTGCCGTGTGGGCGCCTGAGCTGGCGGCGATTCTTGGTTCGCGGGTGAGCGACAAGAGCGGCGTGCGCCTCTTGGCCAACACCATTGCCCACCAGTGGTGGGGTTCTGAAGTGAGCCCGCGCACCATGAACGACGCGTGGATTACCAACGGCATGGCTCGCTACGGCGAGCTGATGTACCTGGAAGATGAGAGCGGCAAGAGTGCGATGCGGGCTGCGCTGCAGGACGTGTCGGCCGGAGCTTTGGCGTACGACACCATTCCCTTGTCGAGCGACGCACGGCTGAGCCCGTTCTCGCCTGAGTTCCAGTCGGCGACGCTGGAAAAGGGCGCCATGGTCTTCCACATGCTCCGCTGGGAAATTGGCGACAAGGCCTTCCTGGCCACGCTGAAGGGGGCTCTGAGCCAGTACGCCGACAGCAGCATGAGAAGCTCGGACTTTGTGAAGGTGGCCGAGGCGCAGAGCCAGCAGCAGTTGACCGCGTTCTTTGCGCAATGGATCGACGGCACGGGTGCGCCGGCGTTCACTGACAAGTATGCCGTCTATCGGCTGGGCAACAACAAGGGCTTCCGCACGATCGGCGAAATCCAGCAGGATCTTGATCTGTTCCGGATGCCGGTGGAGCTGCAGGTGGAGACCGACGGCAAGACCGAAAACCAGAAGATCGACGTAGTGGGTACCGACACCCAGTACGTCGTAGACACCTTTGGCCGACCCCGCCGGATCAGCATCGATCCCGGCAACTGGGTGCTCAAGTCCACGCCCGATCTACAGGTGCGGATTGCCATCTTGAAGGGGCAGCAACTGGTGGCGCAGGGCGACCTGACCGGGGGGCTGGCCGAGTACCAGAAAGCTCTGGAAGCCAACTCGTCGAGTTCCCTGGCCAACTACCGCATCGGCGAGTTGCTGTTTACCCAGCGCAACTACCAGGCCAGCGTGAATTCCTATCGAGACGCGCTCCGAGGGGATGGCGAGCCGCGCTGGACTGAGGTCTGGAGCCACATCCAACTGGGCAAGATTTTCGACATCACAGGCCAGCGTGACCGGGCGGTGAACGAATACCGGCTTGCGGTGCAGACCAACGACAATACCCAGGGCGCGGTGAACGAGGCACGGCAATGGCTGACGAAGCCGTATAAGCTGCCCGACAACGAATAGAACAGAAACAATCCTCTTGCCTGCGGCGTCTTCTTCAGTGGATGCGAAGCACCGCCAGGAGGGTTTTGTGTTGAACCCATTGAGAAGGACCAGTCTTGGATTTCGTGCAGCAGTTTGCGCCGCGCTGCTCGCTGCGGTTGCCGCAGTCGCCCAACAACCAATTCCCACGCCAGTAGCCCCCGTTCCGCCGGCCATCCGCGCCGCGAAGAAGATTTTCGTTTCAAACGCAGGGGCAGACAGCGGACTGTTTCCTTCGCCCTTCAGCGGCGATCCGAATCGTGGCTACAGCCAGCTCTACACGGGACTCAAAGCAACGGGCCAGTATGAACTTGTGGCCGATCCGTCCGATGCCGACCTGGTGTTGGAGTTGCAGCTCACCGCGCCCAACGGCCCAACCAACGGCAGCAAGATCAATGGCGCATCCGACCCGGTGCCCATGTTCCGGCTGGTGGTCTACGACCGCAGGACCCACTACGTTCTGTGGGTTTTCACCCAGTCCATCGAAATCGCCCTCCTGCAGAAGACCCACGACCGCAACTTCGACGAAGCGCTGACGGCTATTCTGCTGGAGTTTGAGGAACTCTCCGGCAAGGCGGCCCACTGAGGTCCGAATCGGCTAAATTGTCCGGATTGGCCGGAGTGGGGCCAATTTGCAGATTAATTCCCGCATCCTGCTAGCTTAGGTCATATGCGGCCATCAGCCGGGGGGGAATCGATGCAAATGAGCGCGGCAGGGCTTGATTTACTCAAGCGGTCGGAGGGTTTTCGCAGTCGTACGTATCTGGATGCCGCAGGGCTTCCGACCATCGGCTATGGACACCAGTTGGTGCATCCTGAGTGCTTTCCCAACGGCATTACGGAGGCGCAGGCAGCGGAGATTTTGGCCAGCGACCTGCGCGACTCCGAGCAGGCGGTCGTGCGGCTGGTAAAGGCTGCGCTCACCCAGGGCCAGTTCGACGCGTTGGTGGACTTCTGTTTCAATGTCGGCTCGGGAAAGCTGGCGGCATCCACGCTACTGAAGGACCTGAACGCCGGCGAATACGACGCCGCTGCCGAACAGTTGCTGCGTTGGGACCACGTTGGATCGCAGGAGATTGCAGGACTCGAGGCGCGCAGGGAAGCGGAGTTTCAGCTTTGGGGCGACAACGCGGCGAGACAGGAAGCGGCCGCGTAGAATCGCGGGTTCAGCAGCAAAGGCTCAGGAGATTTCCGGAGCGATTTCCAACACCGCCAGCCGCTCGCCGGCCTTGATGTAGCCTTTGCGGCGAAACCAGTCTTCCATGGCAGTTTGAAGCCGGTCGAGCGGAACACGGCGCCCGGCTTCGAGCAATCCATCGGCAACGGGCAGCGTGTCGTCAAAGACCGCATCGTTGGTGAAGTTGCGCATGGCGAAGTTATCGATCCAGCGGATGGGGCATGGGTGCGCCGCGCCGGAGGGATCGATTCGCTGGATGGAGAGACGACGCGCAAACATGGTTTTACTCTAATGGATTTGCGTTGAGCTTCGCTGGAAACCATGGACTGCGATTCTTCGCGTCAAAGTTGGGCTTTACGGCTTTTTTTCCACCACGACCTTCGCGTCTTTCTGCTGCTCGGTTTCCACGTGGAAGCGCTTGTAATCGTAGTCGCGCTCAGTGCCGTGCTGGCGAACCGTCTTGAACAGCAGGACGCGGGCCTGGACGGTACCTTCGCCCCCGACGGGGAGCCAGACCTCACCGTTCACCAGTGCCTGATCGAAATAAAAGCTCGAGCCTTTTTCAATGCGCGCAAACAAGCCGGCGCCGACATCGAAGTTGTCGATGAAGCGGACCTCAAGATGCGCAATCTGGCGATCGGCCTCATCCACCCATATTGTGCCCTGCAGCGTCTTCGAGACGTCCTGGGCTAGGCCGTGAGTCTTGGCGTCTTTGCGGCCAATGAAATCGAAGACAATCGTAGCCCGGCCACGAAACGTGACGCGGCGCGGATTGCGCACATCCATCATCTCCAAAACCTGGCTGACGGTGATGGTATGCTCCCCCAACGGCTGATCGGACGGGGTATTCTGGGCCTTCTCCACCAGCTTGGTTACGCGCTCGGTCTCCTTTTGCTGTTCGTGGTCGTCGAGCGGCTGGCCATCTTTCTTAACCCGGCGCCCGATGGGGTGGCCGTTGACATAGAACTCCTCAAACTCCTCGGCCTCCGTCTTCTTCACCTGGCCGTTGGAGTCGATGTCCTGGGTAGTCTGTAGCGAGCTGTAAGTGTAATTCTCGCGAACCTTTTCAAGCTGCTTCTGGTGCTCCTGCACTTCGCGCATGAGCTGGCGAATCTCCGGCAGGGCCGCAGCGGCTTGTCCTGCCTGTCCTGCTGGCGGCTGGGTCTGGGTCTGGGCCGGCTCTGCCAGCAGCAGCGAGGAAACAAAACCGGCGAACAGAAAACTGCGCAGCGATCTCATGAATGCTATTCCTTAGGAATCATTTGAGCCAACCGGAGCATGTTGCAAAAAAACGGCTTGGCTGATTGTTGCTGGAATCGCTCATGGGCTGAAGCCCTGTTTTTCCGATCCCTTTTGGCACGGCTGAAGTCGTGCCCTGACGCACAGCGGCTTTTTTGAAAAGCTCTCTGGATTGTTGGGCGACGCCAAGACGCCTATTGTTGGACCCTCGCGGCTGGGAAAAGTGGCGGACCCGGAAATGAATCGGTCCCGGATTCATTTTTCATTGACCATGCTATAGGGTTTGCCGGATGATCGCATTCAGGCATAAAGGCGGCGCGGCCAACAGATCGGGAGACGCCCCGCACACAGAAGCTCCCGCCGACATTTACAAGGAGAAAGCATGTTCTTACTGCTGTTTCAATGGCTGTTGTATGCCATCGCCCTGATGGTTGTTTCCAGAATCGTTCCTGGCTTTATCGTGCAAGGACTGTGGCCTGCCCTGATCGCCTCGCTGGTGATCGGCTTGCTGAACGCGACGGTGGGCTTTCTTCTGAAGATCGTCACTTTCCCCCTTAGCATTCTCACCTTGGGGCTTTTTCTGCTGGTGATCAACGCGTTGATGATCATGCTGGCGTCGAGCATCGTGCGCGGCTTTCATGTGCGCGGATTTATTCCGGCGTTCTGGGGTGCGGTGGTGCTGGCCCTTCTGGGCATGTTGATCCGGGCGTTTACGAAGAACGACGCGTAGGCCGTGCTGGCAAAGGGCGACAATTCCTGATTCGCCAGCGGTTTCGGCCGCAAGGTCAGAATGAATTCCGCGGATCGAAAGACGTGAAGAGCGTGCGCGCACCGGACACGCAGAATTCCAAAGTTTGACGAGCCGCCGCAAAAATGTGTGCAAGTTTGACCAGCTAGAACAGACTGGCTCCATCCAGGATGGTGAGTGTCCATGCAGTTCTGGAGGCACGCCCAATATCCAAGTGCTGAGGCGGCGGTCAGGGTTGGCCGTTCGTAACCAGACGGCTCGGCAACCGAAAGAAGGAGAAATACAGAATGCTCAAGCTTTTGATTCACTGGCTTTTGAGTGCGGTTGTTTTGGTGGTTGTTGCCCATTTTGTGCCGGGCTTCCATGTGTATGGCTTGCAGCCTGCGTTGGTTGCGGCGCTGGTCATCGGCCTGCTGAATGGGACACTGGGCCTGTTGCTGAAGATTGTGACCTTCCCCATCTCCATCCTCACGCTGGGCCTGTTCCTGCTTGTGATCAACGCGTTGATGATCAGGTTGGCGGCACACATCGTAACCGGTTTCCATGTGAACGGATGGATTCCGGCGTTGTGGGGTGCGGTGGCGCTGGCCTTGCTTGGCATGGGTATCCATGCTTTCACGAAGCGGGCCTAAGAATTCTGATCGGACGGCGACTTCAGAACCTGAGAGCAGGGCTACTTGGCCAGCGGCTCAACAGGCTGAACGGTAGCTTTGCTCGTGATGCCATGCGGCACGCTGTGGAGCGGCGTTGGCGCAGCCGGTGCAGCGGCCTTGGCAGGGATTTTGGCCTGAGCGGGCTGAGCCAACGCAGGATGAGCTAATACCGGGCCGTTCAGGGTCTTCGGCGTGCGCATGGCTCCGGCGTTCGTAAATTCACCAGGCGCCGACCCGTGGGGCAGGACGATCACCTTTGCCGACTGGGGCTGCTGGACGCGCGAATAAATTCCCCAACCACCACCGGCAACCACAAACACAATCGCTGCAGCGGCAGCGCTGCGCATCCAACTGCTGCCTGCCCGCGCCGTCGCAGGCCAGGAGAGCACGCGGGCCGTACGCTGGGTTGCGTGCGGATGGACAGACAAACTGGAGAGCAGGCCGGCGTGTACGCGGTCTTCAAGGCCCGCCGGCGCGGGCAGCTTGGCGATCAGCCGCAGCGTAGCCTCAGCTGAACCGGAAACAGAGTCGTTCGTGGGAGCATTCTGATCTGGGTAATTCATCGCAAACTCCTTGTGTGTTGGAGCAGTTCGGCCATCAGGTTCCGCGCACGAAACAGGCGCGATCGGACGCTGGACTCGGTGATGTCCAGCACCGAGGCGATCTCCACGCTGTTGAGCTCTTCAAAAGCTGACAACATCAGCACCTGGCGCTCCTTGACGGGCAGCCGGTCGACGCAGGCCAGCACATGGGCGTGGTGTTGTGCGGCGGAGGCGATCTGCTCGGCGCTCAATCCGCCCGAGGGCAGCACCCGCGCCAGCTCGGCCACATCGTCGGTCTCCGGGCGGGTCTTGGCCCTGCGCTTGCGGTCGAGCACGATGTTCCAAACAATGCGAATCAGCCAGACGCGCCGGTCACGTACTTCGTCCAGCGTGTCGCGGTGGCGTAACACGCGCAGAAACGCCTCCTGCACGGCGTCTTCAGCGTCCGCGGGATTGCGCAGGACAGAAAACGCCACGCGGTAGAGTGTGCCGGCGTACTGGCTGACCAGTGCCGCGAGCGTCTCCTCATCCGCGTGTTGGCGGCATTGGTCGAGCACAGTGCTGTCTGGAATCTCCATCCAACCTGAGAATACTGCCTGGCTGGCGCTCATAGTTCACCAGACGCAGGCGGAAGGGAAAATGCTCAAAGCTGCCGCCCCTATCCTGTGAGGCGGTGCAAAAGAAAAACGCCCACAATGAAAACTCGCGAAGCCTCAGGCTCCGCGAGTCTTGATTGCAATGCGGGTGCCCTATTTGTTGCCGGCCAGCTTCTGCGTGGCGATTTGGCCGGCGGCGCCATCCTTGTCGGCGTCTTTTACCTTGGCCCACAGGGCGCGAGCCTGGTCCTGCTTGCCCGTTTCCGCATACAGGTCGGCCAAGTCAAGCTGCGCCACGCTGGCTGAAACCGTCTCCGACGGCTTGGCAACCAGAGCGTTGTAGATATCGATGGCCTGGGAGTCCCGGGCCGTCTGGTGGTAGAGGTTGGCCAACGCCAGCTTGGCCAGGTTGGACAGATTGCGGTCCCCAAAACTCCAAGCCTCGGCAGCCTTCTTCAGCTCCGTCTCAGCAGAGGCGGTTTGCCCCAGCTCCTGGTCGGTGATGCCCGCAAAGTAGTGAGCCTTGGCACCCTCAGGCAGCCAGCCGTACTGCTGCGCAACCGCCGCAAATTGCGCATTGGCGGCTTTGGAGCGGTCGTTGGCGGTGGCAAAAACACCATTTTCAGCCGGCGCGCCCGGCGGGGCCAGAGCCGAGCCGTAGGTGTCCATCGCAGCGCCCAGGGCGACGTCGGCCGCAGCCGAGCGCACGTTCCAGAAAATCAGCGCGCCGATGAACAGCAAAACAACGAGTACAACACTGACGGCCCAACGCAGAACGCCGGAACGATGACCACTCAGCCAACTGAAACTGCTGGCAGTGGCCTGGGCAAACTTATCTTTCTTGAGGGCGTGACGGGTTTGAGTATCCACAGGGTCTCTTCTTGTCCTTCTTCAACTGACTTGCAGGCGGGTCCGTACCAGTGGAGGCATTACGACTGCAGCCCTATTAGTCTATCAGCTTAGTCGATCAGCGCGCCAAGAGCAGCGGCCACCGGCCGCGGTGGAACGGGAGGCGGGCGAATCCAATTCTGTCTGGAATCAAGATGCGTTTGGCCCTGGCTGGTAGCCTTGGTTGAGGCGGCCCCAGGGAAAGAACGTGAGACTGGTCACCGCCGGAACCGGCCGCGCCGGGTCATCCTGTATCTCTGAGAATCTTCCACAACGGATTCGATTCATGCGCCTGAAGACAAACAAGACGTGGTCCCAGCAACAGCTCGCCATCAAGCTGCGCGTGGAAAAGACGGAGCGGCCTCAGATTCTTTCCTGGGAGCGGCAGCGGCTTTTGATCCACGCGGCAAAAACCGCGCTGGCCGCGGCCCTGTGCTGGTGGCTGGCGCTGCGGCTCGGGCTCCATGACGGCTACTGGGGTTCGATCAGCGCCATCATCGTGCTGCAATCGAACGTGGGTTCCACGGTGAACGCCTCGCGCGATCGCATTCTGGGTACGCTGATCGGCGCGTTGCTGGGCTTCTCATTTTCCTTATTCGGCGTGCTTCCGTGGAACTACATCCTGGCCGTGCTCTCGGCGGTGATCGTCTGCGGATTGCTGGGGCTGCGCAGCAGTTCGCGGCTGGCCGGGGTCACGATCACCATCATCATGCTGGTACAGAAAGCGGGGCCGCGCTGGAGTCTGGCGCTGGACCGCGTGGGCGAAGTCGTCCTGGGAATTGTGGTGGCTCTCACCGTGACCACGCTTGTGTTTCCCGATCGCGCCCGGCTGCGGCTGCGGGACGGACTGGCACAGGAGTTTCTGGTGCTGGGAGCATTCTTTGAGGCGATTCTGCAAGGGTTTCGAGGCGCACCCGCTGAGAATCTGCCCACGCTGCGCGACGATGCGCTGGCCATGCTGCGCAGCAACAACCAACTGTTGGAGGCCGCGCGCAATGAGCCCTCTGGCGGCCCAGGCTGGCGCGAGGGACTGGGCATGCTCTCGCAGTTTGGACGCTCCCTCTTCGACGCGCTAGTGGCGTTGGAATTCGCGGTCAAAGACAGCAATGAGGATGGATTTGCGCAACAACTGGAGCCGGCCCTTGGACGGCTAGCCGTGGACATTCACAGCGGTTTTCAACACGTGGCCGGACGCATCCACGAATGGCGCTTCAATGTTCCGCCTCCAGGGCTGAATCTGGAAGAGGATATCGCCCAACTCGAAGCCCGCATGAGCGCGGTACGGCACACCGGCATCGGGTTCTCGCAGGCCGAGATTCTGCGCGCCTATGCCGTGCAACTCCATCTCAAACAAATAGCCCGGCTGCTGAGGGCCTCGCGCGTTGAGACCAGCCGCGCCATCGGTGAGGCGGAAGAGTAGCTGCGAGCAGGAGCTACGCGAAGAACGCGCGCAATGCCTCCACGCAGTCTTCGATCTCATCCATGGTCACTGCGTAGCTGAAGCGCAAATGGCCCTCGCCCTGGGCGCCAAAGACCGAACCCGGTACGGTGGCGATGTGCGCCTTATCGAGCAGGATCTGCGCAGCCGTGCGGCTGACCTTGTGAATCTTTTCCGCGTTGGGGAAAGCATAGAATGCGCCAGCCGGCGGCGCGCACGCCAGGCCAACTTCATTCAGGCCGGCCACCAGCAGATCGCGCCGCTTGCGATACTCTTCGCGGAGCCGGGCGATCTCGGTCTCGTGCGTTGTGAGCGCCTGGATCATCGCATACTGCACCGGCGTGGCGACGCCGTTGGTGGAGTAGAGCACGATCTTCCGCAGCGCGGTGATGAACGGTTCTTTGGCCACTGCGTAGCCTGCGCGCCAGCCGGTCATTGCATAGGTCTTCGAGAAAGTGAAGCAGGTGATGGTCCGTTCCGCCATGCCGGGCAGCGACGCAATGGAAACGTGCTCCCCGTCATAGACCAGATCCTCGTAGGCCTCGTCGGCAATGACGATCAAATCGCGCTCAATGGCGAACGCGGCAACCTCTTCCGCCTCGGCGCGCATAAAGACTACGCCGCTCGGATTCTGCGGGGTGTTGTAGTAGATGGCCCGCGTCTGGGGCGTGGAGAACTGCTCCAAAGTATTCCGGATGCCGTTGCGGCGCGCGCTGATGGTGGCCACCTGCAATGGCCGCGCCTGCGCCCCGGTCACCAGGTCGCGGATAGGCGTCCAGTAAGGCGAGAAGACTAGCGCGTCGTCGCCGGGATCGAGCACGCTCTGAAAGGCCGCATACAATCCCTGCGAAGCGCCCACGGTGGCGATCACTTCGTCGGCGGTCACGTGGATGCCGTTCTTGGCCGCCAACTTCTCCGTCAGCGCCTTGCGCAAGGGCAACAGGCCGGAAGACGGAGGATAGTGCGTCTGGTTCTCAGTGAGCGCCTTGATGGCCGCGTACTTGATGTCGCCGGGCGTCTCAAAGAACGGCTCGCCCCCGTTCATCGCATGAACCTGGAGACCCTCCGCGCGCAGTTCCATCACCTTGTCGCGGATTTGCACAATACCAGAGAATCCAGTTTCGTCCAGCCGTTTTGCCAACCGTATTCCGCTCTGCTTCTTCGCCATGTTTCCGTTTCCTTTCTTACAGAATCGGGGAAACTTTCCCCTTCAACATATCCGATGGCCGATGCGGGGCCTTCAACATTCCTGCGCACCGCCGTTCAGGATCGCGCCGCCGATCAGACCGCGAGCAGCTCCGTGTAAACCGCCATGCCCACCACCGCATCGACGCCCAGCGCATCCAGCGCATCCACTTCAGGCTGACTGCGGATGCCGCCGGCTACGATGAGTTTCTTTTGTGTGAGCTTGCGCAAGCGCGCAGCCGTCTCGATGGGGAAGCCCTGCATCAGTCCCTCGCCGTCTACGTGCGTGTAAAGAAATGTGCCGGCGTAGGCCTCGAGTTGCGGAATCGCTTCGTCGGGCGTGAGGGCAACCTGCGCCTTCCAACCCTTCACGGCAATCTTTCCATTTTTTGTGTCGATGCCGGCCACCACACGCTCCACGCCCACGCTGGCGGCCAGTTCGGCGGCGAATTTGGTATGGACGGCGCCTTGCTCAGAGAACAACGCGGAGCCAATGATGACGCGCCTTGCACCGGCGTCGAGCACCTGCCGCGCGCGATCGATGGAGTGAATGCCGCCGCCCGCCTGGACGGGCAGCCGCTTTGCAATCCGCGCGACAAGATCTGAATTGTCGCCCTGGCGCATGGCTGCGTCGAGGTCGATCAACTGGACTAAAGGAAACTTGGAAAACTTTTCAATCCAGTATTCAAAGTCATCAAAAGCCAGGCGCAGTTTTTCGCCTTGCACTAACTGAACAATGCGGCCGCCCAGCAAATCGATGGAAGGAATCAGCATGGCAACCTCACGGAGACGCCGGCTTTGGCCAGCTCTTCCTTGAGCGCACGCGCGCTCGATATGCCGAAGTGAAAGATGCTCGCCGCGAGTGCTGCATCGGCCTTGCCACGCCCGAATACATCGGTGAAGTGGCCAACAGTTCCAGCGCCGCCGGAGGCAATAACGGGAATGCCGACCGCTTCACTCACCGCCGCGGTCAGTTCGCAATCGAAGCCCGTGCGCATTCCGTCGGAGTCCATCGACGTGAGCAGAATCTCGCCGGCGCCGCGGGCTTCAGCCTCGCGCGCCCATTCGACTACGCGCCGGCCGGCCGGCTTGCGCCCGCCCTGCACAAACACCTGAGCGTCGCGGATCGGATCGGCAGCCTGGGGATCGCGCCGCGCGTCAATGGCGACGACGACGGCCTGCGCGCCGAAACTGCGACCGATGGCGTCGATCAACATGGGGTTGGCCAGCGCCGCTGAGTTCACGCTCACCTTGTCCGCGCCAGCATCGAAGACTTGCGCCGCATCGTCGGCCGAACGGATGCCGCCGCCAACCGCGAAGGGCACAAACAATTCCCTCGCTGTCCGGCGCACGGTGTCGAGCAGCGTTGCTCGGCCCTCGTGCGTCGCGGTAATGTCGAGCAGCACAATTTCGTCCGCGCCCTCGCGAGCGTGGCGCGCGGCCTGCGTAGCCGGATCGCCCGCATCAATGAGGTCGACGAACTGCACGCCCTTCACAACACGACCACCGTGCACATCGAGGCACGCGATGATTCGCTTGGTCAGCATGAAGCCCCTTCCCACGAGAGGAAATTGCCAAGAATCTTCAGGCCGGTCGCGCCGGACTTCTCCGGATGAAACTGAACGCCCATCACGTTGCCACGCTCCACGGCTGACGCGAACGGCTCGATGTATTGCGTGATCGCAGCAGTATCAGATGTAACTGGAGCCTTGTAGGAATGCGTAAAATAGACAAACTCGCCGGGCTCGACGCCGGCCAGCAGCCGCGAGCCGAGACGCACTTCGAGCGAATTCCAGCCTACGTGCGGGACTTTTTCGCGGCTCTCGGAGAAGCGCGTGCAATGCTCGGGGAAGTGCGCGAGTCCAGGCTGCGACGGCGCTTCGCTTGAGCCCGCGTAGAGCCACTGCATGCCAACGCAGATGCCGAGAAAGGGAACGCCGCGCGCGATGGCTGCACGAATTGCGGGCGTGAGCCCAGTCGCGTCGAGCCGCTGAGTGGCCGCGAAGTGGCCCACGCCCGGCAGCACCATGCGCTCCGCTGCTTCAACGGGCGCAAGGTCGCCGTCCGTCACCTCAGCCTCCGCGCCCAGATGACGCAGCGCCTTCAGCACCGAGGTCAGGTTGCCCGCCTTGTAATCGATCACGGTTACGCGCATCACAACAGTCCTTTTGTTGAGGGCAGCATTCCGGCCAGTTGTTTGTCGCGCGAGCAGGCCACGCGCAAGGCGCGCGCGAAGGCTTTGAAGATGGCCTCGATCTTGTGATGATTCGAGCGTCCGTACATCGTCTTTACGTGAACATTGGCGCGGGCGCCGCGGGCGAATCCCTCAAAGAAATCCGTGACGAGTTCGGTTTGCAGATCGCCGACCAGCCGCGTGCGTACTTTGGTTTCGACAGCGAAGGCGGCGCGGCCGCTCAAGTCTACGGCTGCAATCGCGAGCGTCTCGTCCATGGGCATAAGGAAATATCCGGCGCGCAGGATGCCGCGCTTGTCGCCAAGGGCGCGGTCGAAGGCTTCGCCGAGCGCAATGCCCACATCCTCGACGGTGTGGTGCTGGTCCACATCCAGGTCTCCGTCGCACTTGAGTTCCAGATCGAATGCGCCGTGACGCGTGAACAGCTCCAGCATGTGATCGAAGAAGCGAATGCCGGTCGCGATTTTGTATTGGCCGCGACCTTCGATGGTGAGATGGATCGCGATGCGCGTTTCAGCGGTGTTGCGCTCGAGGATTGCAGTGCGCGGCTTCGACTCGATGGCGGATTCAGCCTTCTTCCTGGTTGTCATTGTGCACGTCCTCCAAGGTTCAATTCCGCCACAGCTTGATTGAGAGCAAGAATGGCCTGCCGCATCTGCTCTCGCGTTCCAATGGTGATGCGCACGCGTCCATCGCAGCCGGAGTCGCTGGAGCGGTCGCGAACCAGCACGTCCGCGGCGCGCATGAGGCGCACAAACTGCGCATGTTGAGGGCCGATGTCAACGAGAATAAAGTTGGCTCGACTGGGCCAGCGGCGCAATCTGGCCGCATCGAGAGCGGCTTCGAATTCGAGGCGCGCTGCAAGCACTTCGTTCACGTACCAATCGAGATACGCAGTGTCTTCGAGCGCGGGCGGCAGGCAGGCCAGCGCCAGCGAGTTCACGCTGTAAGGAGAAAGCACGCGGCGCACCCAGCGCATCAACTCCACAGGACCCGCGAGCAGGCCGAGGCGCAATCCGGCGAGTCCGTATGCCTTCGAGAAGGTCCGCGCAACAATCAGATTTGGCACCTCGCCGATCAAGTCAATTACGGTCTCGCCATGGAAGTGAAAGTACGCCTCATCCACCAGCACGACTGCTTGCGGCGCTCGCTTTGCAATTTCGATGAGTTGGCCTTGAGAGGCCACGCTGCCAGAAGGGCTGTTGGGATTGGCGATGGCGATGATCTTCGTGCGCGGGGTAATGGCGTCGAGGAGGCGCTCGAACGGAAATCGCAGATCGTCGGCGGCTTGCACCGCAACTACGCGCGCATCCGTCGCCGATGCGTAGACCTCATACATCGTGTAGGTCGGCACAGGCAGCAACAACTCGTCGCCTTCTTCGAGGAAGGTCTCAAAGAGCACATGAATAGCTTCGTCCACGCCATTCGTAAGAGCCACCTGCGCGGCGGCGAGAACGAGATGCGCTGCTACGATGGCTTCCACGGGCTCGCGCTCGGGGTAGCGCGTAAGAGCGCCGGCAGAGATGCGGCCAAGCGCTTCGCGCACCTTGGGGGAACAGGCAAGCGTGTTCTCGTTGAAGTCCAGGCGCAGCGCATCGCGGCTGCCCAGCGGCGGGTGATATTCCTTCATCGCCTGTATGCGGGCGCGCGGGATTGGTTTCGCTGCTACAGCGGTATCAGCCACGGGACCTCCTTCTTTGCAAGCGAACACGAATGGCGCCGGCGTGACCAACGAGCCCTTCGGCTTCGGCCAAGAGAGCAGCGGGCGGCCCAAGTGAGCGGATGCCCTGTGCAGTGTACTCTTGCACGGTGATGATCTTGACGAAGTCGTTCACGCTCAAGCCGCCGCGCACACGGGCCATGCCGCCAGTAGGCAGTGTGTGATTGGGTCCGGAGATGTAATCGCCCATGGGCTGCGCGGACCAGCGGCCCACAAACACCGAGCCCACGTTCTCGACCCAATCGAGATCGCTGTGCGCATCCACGGTCAGGTGTTCGGGCGCGAGACGATTGGTGATCTGCCGCGCTTCTTCCATATTGGCAACCACGATGACGAGGCCGTTGCGATCGAGAGCCTGGCGCGCAACGGCATTGTTGCGGCTGCGCAGCTTTGCTTCCGCTATGACCTCTTTGGCAAGATCAACGCGCGTGGTGATCAAGATGGCCAGCGCCTCGGGATCATGCTCCGCCTGCGCCACCAGGTCGGAAGCAATGTCTGCCGCGTTGCCGCGCTCGCTTGTCACGACGATCTCGGTGGGGCCGGCGAGCATGTCGATGGCACAATCGAAAGCTACAAGACGCTTGGCCGCGGTGACATAGAGATTGCCGGGGCCGACGATCTTGTCCACCTGCTCGACGCTTGCGGTTCCGTAGGCCAGTGCGGCTACGGCATGCGCTCCTCCGAGCCGATAGAACTCCGTAATGCCGAGTAGATGCGCGGCAGCGAGTGTCTCCGGCGCGGGCTTGGCAGAGACAACGGCAACACGCGCCACACCTGCAACCTGCGCTGGAATGGCCGTCATGAGCAACGTTGAAGGCAGAGGATGACGGCCGCTGGGCACGTAGCAGCCGACCGAGCCGAGCGGGCGCACAAGCTGGCCTGTGGTGAGGCCGGCAATCGGCGTGGCATTCCATGAGGCTGGCAATTGCCGCTGAGCAAAGCCGCGAATCTGCTCGGCCGCCGTAGACAAGGCATCGCGCAGCGCGGGATCGATGGCCTCCCATGAAGCGGCCATTTCCCGCTGCGTCACGCGCAATGCATTCGTGCTCGCAAGCCCATCGAATTGGGTTGCGTAACGGAGCAGGGCGCGGTCACCCTGCTTGCGCACGCCGGCAACAATGCGCTTGACGGCGGGCAGCACGGCGTCGAGCGCCGCGCCGCCGCGTCGCTCGAGTGCGGCTAGCGCTTCCGCTGCTTCCTTTGCGCCACGGCCTTTGGTTCGGATCAGCTTCATCATCTGCCTTCGATTTACAGAACAACTTTATTGAGCGGATATTCGACGATACCGGTGGCCCTGGCCGCCTTGAGCCTGGGAATCACATCGCGTGCAACGCGCTCATCCACGATCGTGTTGACCGCGACCCACTCCGAGTTGCTCAACTGCGAGACTGTAGGCGAGTTCAATGCAGGCAGCACGGACAGGACTGTTTCCAGGTCCTCGCGCTTGACGTTGAGCATCAAGCCCACCTGCGATTGCGCATCGATTGCGCCGCGCAGCATGAGAGCAATCTGGTCAATCTTCTGCCGCTTCCACTCGTCGGCGAGCGTGGCCTTGCCGGCGATGAGATGGGTCTCGCTCTCCATCACCGTGTCGATGATCTTGAGGTGGTTGGCCTTGAGCGAGCTGCCCGTTTCAGTGACCTCGACGATCGCGTCGGCCAAAGTGGGCGGCTTGACTTCCGTTGCGCCCCAACTGAATTCGACCTTGACGTTCACGCCCTTGGCAGCGAAATAACGCTTGCTTACCTCGACGAGTTCGGTGGCAACGATTTTCCCCTCGAGGTCTTCGGCCTTCTCGAATCCGCTCCCCTCGGGAACGGCCAGCACCCAGCGCACCTTGCGCCGGCTCTGCTTGGCATAGGTGAGCGAAATAATGCTGGTAACGTCGAGGCCGCTCTCGACAACCCAGTCGATGCCGGTGAGACCGGCGTCGAGGACACCGTGGTCGACGTAGCGCGCCATCTCCTGCGCGCGAATCAACATGCACTCGATCTCGCTGTCGTCGATGGAGGGAAAGTAGGAACGGCCGTCTGCGTAAATATTCCAGCCGGCCCGCTTGAAGAGAGCGATGGTGGCATCCTGCAGGCTGCCCTTGGGAATGCCGAGTCTGAGTTTGTTAGCCACGGGCTTCCTCTTTCTTGTCTGCTTCCTGGTTGGCAGTGCCGACCGGCAGCGGTTTGGTAAAGCAACTGACCGTGCCCTCGTGGCACACCAGGCCGTCGCCCTCGACCTCTACCCTAAACAGAAGGGTATCGTTGTCGCAATCGGTTGCGGCAGAGATTACGCGGAGGCGGTTGCCGCTGGTTTCGCCTTTCATCCACAGCTTTTGGCGGGTGCGGCTCCAGAAGGTTACAAAGCCGGTCTCCAGCGTTTTGGCATAGCTGATGGGGTTTAGAAAACCGAGCATCAGCACCTCTCCTGTGTGCGCGTCCTGTACGATGCCGGGCGCCAGGCCATCCATTTTGTCGAAATCGATCATTGCCGTTTGTCCTAGTCTTGGGTTGAGATTTTGCTTGAGGCGTGAAAAAGCCCGCCAGCGAAGGTCGCCGGCGGGCTTGGATGATTCTTAGATCTCTCTGGCCGTCTAGTTCAGGCCATGGCAGTCCGCCGGCATGGGGATCCCATGATGGTGGTGGTGACCGTGATGGCGGTTGCTCTGCATCTGTTTAAAACGTAAGGGAAAACCCCATGGCGTGTCAAATGCTTTGCTTGCTGCTGGGATCTGCTTGCGGCTGGCGCGGGGCGAGGCAGAGAATGGAGCCGTGCGAGCTGGAAGACGATTCGCGGTTGGAGCGATGGCGATTCTGTGCCTGTGTCTGGCCGGGATGGCCCAGAACCAGGATCGCGATACCCGTGGTGTACCCAAAACATCTGCGACGGCCCCTCCGCCTGAAGCGCGGATCGACATCAATCATGCGACTGTGGAGGAGTTGTTGAAAGTTCCCGGCATGACGCGCAGTTGGGCCGGACGCGTTGTTCGCTTCAGGCCCTACCGCACCAAGCAAGACCTGCTGGACAAGGGCGTGGTGAGCGGCGAAGTCTACGACAGCATCAAGGATTATGTGATCGCGCACAGGGATAAGCAGTGACTGGAAAAAGCCGTGCCCTCAGGGGCTGAAGCCCCGTTTATTGAGGGCATTGATTTGGCGCGGCTGAAGCCCGCGCCCTTTCAAAGCCAATCTCCTCAAACTGCGCGGCGCTATGCTTCGACGGGTTCTCCGGTTGATTTGTCCCCACGCTTCAGCAGCCGGCTCAGAATCACGTAGAGCACGGGGATGAAAAACAGGTTGAGCACGGTAGAGAGCAACATCCCGCCCACGACGGTGGTTCCTACGGAGCGCCGTCCCAGGGCGCCCGCGCCGGTGGCGAACACCAGCGGCAGAACGCCGAGGATGAAGGCAAACGAGGTCATCAGAATGGGGCGCAGGCGGAGTTCCGCAGCCTCAATGGCAGCCTCTGCAATGGAACGGCCCTTGCGGCGCAGTTGCTCGGCAAACTCGACAATGAGAATCGAATTCTTTGCGGAGAGGCCAATCAGCATCACCAGGCCGATCTGGCAGTAGACATCGTTGGAAAGGCCACGCAGCGCCACCAGGCCCAACGCACCGAGCACCGCCATAGGCACGGCCAACAGAATGATGAAGGGCAATGCGAAGCTCTCGTAAAGCGCAGAGAGCGTTAGATAGACCACCAGGATTCCGAGGCCGAAGATGATCAGCGCTTTGCCGCTGGATTCGATCTCATCCAACGTCAATCCCGTCCATTGGTAGGCCATGCCGGGCATCATGTTTTGATTGGCCACTTGATCCATGGCTGCGAGGCCCTCGCTGGAGCTGTAACCTGGTGCGGGCGAGCCATCAATCTCAACCGAACGGAAAAGGTTGTAGTGCGTAATGACCGGAGGACCGGAGCTCTCCACCACTGTGACCAGGTTGTCCAGCGGAACCATCTGGCCGCCGTCGGAGCGCACATAAAAATTGTGCAGGTCCTTGGCCGTCATGCGGAATGGCTGGTCGGCCTGCACAAAGACGCGATAGGTGCGGTTGTTGTAGTCGAAGTCGTTGATGTACTCCGAGCCCATGAAGACGCTGAGCGTGGTGGTGATCTGCGAAAGCGGAACGCTCATCGCCTTGGCCTTTTCGCGATCGATGGTGACCAGCACCTGCGGATCGTTGGCCGAGAAGGTGGTCAACAGGCCGGTCAGATCCTTGCTCTGTCGGCTTGCACTCACAATCTTGTGTGCCACGCGGTCCAGGTCGGCGAGGGTGTTCTTGCCCTGGTCCTGAAGCATGAACTGGAAGCCGCCGTAGCTGCCGACGCCGTTGACGGCGGGGGGCTCAAACATGGCGACAAGGCCGCCATTGGGAGCGAACATCAGGCTTTGCAGCTTGGGCGAGAGATCTTTCACAATGTCGGCGGTGGAGTGGCCCTTGCCGCGCCGTTTATCGGAGGGCGTGGTTGAAATAAACATCATGCCCGCGTTGGAAGCGCCTCCGGAAAGGCTGAAACCCATGACTGAGAAGGCGCCTGCAATGTCTGGATTGGAATAGATAATGGCCTGGGCGCGGTCGGCCAATGCGCTGGTATAGGCGAGCGAAGAACCCGGGGGCGCCTGCACAATCACCATCAGGAAGCTTTGATCTTCCTGGGGAATGAAACCGGTGGGAACGTGCTGGTAGGTCCAAACCGTAGCGCCCAACCCGGCGAAGAAGACCAATAGCAACAAGTAGCGCAGTTTAAGCGCAACATGAATTGATTTGGCGTAGGTGCGAGCCAGCCAACTTACCCCGGCATCGGCGCCATGGATGAAAGCGGAAAATGCGCGCGACACGGGGCGAATGTGGAGGAAATCCATCTGACGGGGACGCTCTTCCTCGCCGCGCAGGAACATAGCCGACAGGGCCGGCGAAAGCGTGAGGGCGTTGAAGGCAGAGATGGCGATGGCAAACGCAATCGTCAGCGAGAACTGGCGGTAGAGAATGCCGGTGGTGCCTGGGAAGAACGAAACCGGAACGAAGACGGCGATGAGCACCAGCGATGTGGCGATGACGGCGCTGGTTACTTCGCCCATGGCCCGCGATGTAGCTTCGTGGGGATCGGAATGCTCCATGGCGATGTGTCGCTGCACGTTTTCGATGACCACGATGGCGTCGTCAACTACCAGTCCTGTGGCCAGCGTGATGCCGAAAAGGGTGAGCGAGTTGATGGAGAAGCCGAAGATCTTGATGAAGGCAAATGTGCCGATCAACGAAACAGGAATAGTGACGGCGGGAATGATGGTGGCGCGCCAGTCCAACAAGAACAGGAAGATGACCACGATGACGATGGCGACGGCTTCGGACAGGGTCACGAGCACTTCGCGGATGGAGTCGCCGACCACGGTTGTGGAATCGAAAGCGATGGCGTATTTGAGGCCGGGGGGAAAGCTCTTGGAGAGTTCCTGCAGCGCAGCCTTGGCGGCACGGTCCACTTCCAGGGCATTGGCGTTGGAGAGCTGCTCGACGCCGATACCATGAGCGTCGTGCCCCAGATATTTGAGTGAGGAACTGTAATCCTCGGCGCCGATTACGGAGTGGCCGACATCTTTAAGGAGGACCAGGCCATTTGTGGAATTCTTCACGATGATGTTGTCGAATTCGGCGGGACTGGTGAGCCGGCCCACGACGCGCACTGGAATCTGGAAGGCCTGCTTCGAGTCGGCCGGCGGCTGACCGAGCTGCCCGGCCGGGATCTCGACATTCTGCTCCACCAAGGCATTGACCACATCGGTGGCGGTCAGGCTGTGAGCGGCCAGGCGCACTGGGTCAAGCCAGATGCGCATGGCGTATTTGCGCTCGCCAAAGATGATGACGTCGCCAACGCCGGGCACGCGCTTGATGGCGTCCTTCACATACACATCGAGGTAGTTGGAGATGAACTCGCTGGAATAGCGTCCGTCCTCCGTATAAAAGCCTGCGCCCAAGACAAAGTTGCTGTTGGACTTGGTAATGGTGATGCCGGTGGAGTTGACCGCCGCGGGCAACCGGCCTTCCACGCTGGCCACGCGGTTCTGCACATCGACGGCGGCAATGTCGAGGTTGTAGCCGGTGGTGAATGTGGTGGTGATGGAGCTGGTTCCGCTGTTGGTGCTGGATGAACTGATGTAGCGCATCCCCTCGACGCCATTTATGGCCTCTTCAAGAGGAATGGTTACGGCCTTTTCGACAGTGTCCGCATTGGCGCCCACGTAGTTGCTGGTTACCGACACCTGCGGCGGGGCCAGGGTGGGATACATGGCAACGGGAAGGTTGGGAATACACACGGCCCCGGCCAGAATGATCAGCAGCGCGCACACCGTGGCAAAAACAGGCCGATGGATAAAGAAATCTACAAACAAGGGTTGCCTTCCTTTTCACTTGCAATGGGCGCGTAGCAAACACCGCGCTGCACCCGCCTTCGGCTCACTGCCCAAGGCGCATGACCAGCTTGTCTCTAGGCGCCCGGCAGCGGCATAACCGGCATGTTGTTGACCAGGAACTGAGTGCTGGAGACGATGACCTTGTCGCCCACGTTCAATCCCGATGTGATGGAATAGTTGTTGCCCACGGTATCGCCCAGCGTGACCGGCGTCTGAATGGCAAAAGCGTGGCCACCCTGCTGGCGCGCCACAAACACGAAGCTCTGCCCGCCCAGGCGCGTCACCGCCAACACCGGAATCACCGCCATCGGCGTCGTGCTCCAGATGACCCGCGCCTTCACCATTTGCGCAGTGCGCAGAACCTCCGGAGCAACATGCACCGGGGCCTTCACTAGGATCTCCTGCATCGTGGGATCAACCTCGGGCGACAGAAAATCGATCTTCGTCTTCTCCAGAAGTTTGCCGCTCGTGTCCATCAGATCCACGCCCAACCCCTGCCGCACCTGGCCGGCGCGCTCGGTGGGGATGTAGATATACGCTTCGAGATCCTTGCTCTCATCCACGGTGGTGAGCACATTGGGAGGAGAATTCATGGGCGCGACAAAATCGCCCACATGCATGGGAACGTCGCCCACCACTCCGTCAAACGGCGCGCGGATGGTGTAGAAGGCCAGAAGCTCCTCCTGCGTCTTGCGCAGGCCCACTGCCGACTCGTAATCCGCCTTGGCGTTTTCAAATGCCTGCTGCTCCTGCTCGAAGACATCACGGCTGGTCACGCCTGCTTCAAACAGCTTGCGTTGCCGCTCCACTTCCACCGTGTTGTAGTCGTAGACGGCTTTCTTCTGCCGCTCGGTCCCGCGCGCAGCTTCCACTGAGGCCATTTGCTGGTGCGGATCGATCTCCATCATCACCTGTCCCGCCTTGACGTGGTCGCCGGAGTGGACGCGAATCTGCGTCAACATCCCCATCACCTGCGGCTCCACCGTGGCCGAGCGGCGCGACTTGATGGTGGCCACATACTCGCTGCTCTGCGCCACCGGCGCCAGCGTCACTGCCACCGTTTGCACCGGCAAGCCCTGCATCCCGGCTCCGGCAGGCGGCGCGGCAGCCTTCTTCTCGCAGCCCGTAGCCGCAAGCCCCACAAGAACAAGACAGCTAATCTCAAAAATGCGTTTCAACGCGTTCTTCCTCACTCGGTCGTCCCTCTTGCCAAATCGCTTCTGCTTGGATTATTTCAGCCCCGGCTCCGCTTTGTGCGGGAATGAGTGCGATGCCGGGTTCGAAGACTGCGGCCCAAGCTGCAACTTCCGCATTTGCGGACGGTTGCGGATAGATCGCACACCGCCAACCCGTAGAGAATCGTCTCACTGAGGCCTGTCTATTCAGACGGTCGGAGTCGGCCCGATGACGCAAAAAATCTCCGCGCCGCCCACTCCGCAGGGCCCGGGGCCCATTCGCCGCCGAGGGCCACGAGCCAAAGCGCCGCCCAAATCCGCCCACCGGACCAGAGCGCCGCCCAGACCGCCGAACCAGACCATCATCCCGTTTCGCCTCTTCCCGCCAGGGCCTTCCTGATTTTTGACACAGCCCCCCAAGGTTGGTAGCCTTCAAAAGGGCGCACTCGGCAAATTCAAGCCTTTTCCTGCCCTCCCAGCGTCCCCGTCGTCTAGCCC
>PLFY01000095.1 GCA_003138365.1 Acidobacteriaceae bacterium | reverse complement strand
TTGTAAAAGTGTGAAGCGCTGGATTCTGCTCCTGGGGCCGCGGACCAACCTGAGGGAATGCTTTTCGGCCGATCCATGCCCTTCCCGATCCGTCCTACATGCCGGCATTGCGGGCAAGCTACACTAGGGAATTGAGCGGTTTTCGCCGATCAACGGGGAGAACCGGCGGTTGGGATGCTCGGCGTTCAGGATGATCTTGAGGGCGAACACGCCAGCTATCATACGAATGGACGTCGAGCACGGAAGGAGAGAACAGGGTGGGTTTGAGGCAGTCGAAGGGTCCGAGCCAGATGCGGATCCACCGCGTCATCCAATTCAGCATGAGAACGCTGGTCGCCGCTGCTCTCGTTCTGACGAGCGCGATCGCCCACACCCAACCTCCGCCGGCCAAAGGCAACGGCGAGAATCAACTGCGTTTCACGCTCGTTCTCTCTCGCCACGGGATTCGTCCACCGTTCCTCGCCGCTTCGGCGCTGAGCCAGCATTCTTCCAATCCCTGGCCTGAGTGGGAGGTCCCGCTCGGCAACCTGACGCCGCACGGCGCCATGGGAATACGCCAGATGGGCGCCTATATGCGCCTTGACTTCGCCCACGAAAGGCTACTGCCCGCTTCAGGCTGCCCAAAGAGAAGCGATATCTATCTCTATTCCGACACCGATGAACGCAATATCTCAAGCACGCGCAACACCTTCGCGGGATTCGAACCAGGCTGCGATCCTCTGCCCATCAACAGCATGGTTCCGGCGTCAGCCGCAAGGGATCCACTTTTCTCGCCGATTCCCTCAATCTTCGCCCCGCCCGCCAAGGAAGCGGCAGCGGCAGATTTGCAAGCCGTGCTGGGGAATAATCCTGACGCCTTCTTTTCATCCGCCGCAAATCCCAGACTCTACGAACTTGCCCACATTCTCGCGCCAGATCCCGCTCATCCCGCGGCCATGCCCATCCTCGACGATCCAAGACCTCTTGCCGCGGCCTCGACGCTTGTTGAGGACCTGCTGCTCGAGTATGTCGACGACAAGCCGATGTCCGAAGTTGGCTGGGGCCGGGTGGATGAGCCAACTCTCCGCCGCCTTATCCCGTTGCACACAAAGCAATTTAGCCTGGCAACGCGCACGCCGTTGTCCGCTCGGACCCAGGGCTCCAACCTGATGGCTCACATCCTTTGGACGCTCGAACAGGCGGCGCAATCGCAGAATCGCAAAACGGTTCCTGGAGCCATTGGACCGCCCGGCACGCGGCTGGTCTATTTGAGCGCACACGACTCGAATCTGAGCTACATCGGCGGCTTGCTCGGCCTGCATTGGAACGCCGATGGCCGCATCGACGACACCCCGCCCGACTCGCAGATCGTTTTTGAACTTTGGCAGAACTCGAAGTCGCAAAAGTATACGGTTCGCCTCCGATTCCGTGCGCAGACCATCGATCAGTTGCGTTCGGGCGTGGTCCTTACCTTGAAAAATCCGCCTGTCGAGGTTAATTTGACACCTCCCGGCTGCCACGCCAACCAGCCCTGCCCCTTTTCGAGCTTCGATCCCGCGGCGCATCGGCTACTCGATCCCGCGTACGTCAAAACCGAACTTATGCCAACGCACGTCACGCAGGCTCAACAGTAGAGCCGGCGAGTGCCNNAATTGCATCGCCACCACCCCAAACAGCAAAAGCGCCACCCGAAGGCGGCGCTTTTTAGAGGAAAAGCAGAAAACGGCCTACAACGTCGATTCGATCTCAAACCCCCAGGCCTCGAGTAGCGCCTCAGGGATGTACTTGGAATTCTTGTTCCGGCGAGCCCACTCCCGCAGGCGGGTGGACCGGATGTACTGGTCCGGGCTGAGCTTGAACTCCTTCACGATCTGCTCGAAGGAGGTCACTGTGGGCACTACCGGGCCGATGGGCTCGGGCTTGCCCCAATTTGGATTTCCACGACGCTTTGCCATCGAATTGGTTTCCTTAGAAAGGGTGATTTTGCGCTGACATCCTCGGAAACGGGCTGGGGGAACCTGTCTGTCCTGAGGCAACTACAGCTTCCTATTTTACGGATTTTTTCTTCAAAAATCAATAGAAAAATGAGGTTTATCCTTATCTAAATCCCCACCTTGATTTCGCCCTGGGAAAAAGATGTATGTCTTTGTCCAATAGAACGTTAACAGGCAAAACTCCGGCTCCATCCGATGGTCAAAAGTGCTCATTGCACTGGCTGAACCAGCCATGCCTCGGCGATTCAAGGCCTGTGACTCTTATTACAATATCAAGGTATGACAAAATCCTGGCGAATGCTGGCGGGCGTCCTGTTGCTCCTCGCCGGCGCACTGGCGCATTGCGGCGCAGTCGAACTCAAGGTCAGCCGCGATGCGATCGAGCGCACCCTCAAACAAAAGCTCTTCAGCGGTCCCAACGGCCGCTACTACCTGAAAGGCAGCGCGACTTCCGCCTGCTCCGTGTATGCCGAGGACCCGAAACTCCGTTTTGTCGAGGACCGCATCGTCGTCGAAGTCAAGACCCACGCGCGCCTGGGCAAGCAAGTGGGCGGCGCCTGCCTGGGCATTTCACTCACGCTCCCGGCGGAGGTCTCGCTGGCCCCCGATGGCGAGGGCGAAACCATCGGCTTCCGGGATGCTCGCGTGGACCGGGTGAGCGACCATCAGGAACTCAACTTCCTCCTCAACCCATTTCTCAGCCACCAGATTCCTTCCTCCATGAAAGTCAATGCCGCCGATCTGCTACGCAACGCTCTCGACGGCTCTACCGCATCCTCCGGATACAAGGTCACCTTGGAACGGCTCAAGATTCACTCCATTCAAATCCAGGGCGACGCGTTGGTGGTTGACGTGGACGGAGATTTGAGCGTGAAATGAGGGTTGCTCGCCCAAACCTGCCAGAAAAACCCATCTGAATTGGCCGTTGATGCCACGAGGTTGCCATGACGCTGACTCGAAGAGACTTTGCAAAACTTGGAACTCTAACCCTCGCCGCTGGCTTTGCGCCCCTGCTCCACGCCCAGCCATCCGCCAAAAAGACAGGCTACGCCGTCATCGGCCTCGGCCGCATCGCGGGCCATTTCATGCCTGGCGCGCGCAACACCACCAACTCGCAAATCACCGCTCTGGTCAGTGGCCATCGCGATAAGGCAGACCGCATTGCGGCCGAGTACGGCATCCCGTCAAGCTCCATCTACAACTACGAGAACTTCGACGAGATCGCGCACAACCCTGCCGTTGACGCCGTCTATGTGGCGCTGCCCAATTCCATGCACGCCGAGTACACCATCCGCGCCGCCAAGGCCGGCAAACATGTGCTCTGCGAGAAACCCATGTCCACCAATGTCGCCGATGCCGAGGCCATGATCGCCGCCTGCAAGGCCGCCAACGTCAAGCTCATGATCGCTTATCGCTGCCATTACGAGCCCACCAACCTGAGGGCCGTCAAGCTCATCCGCGACGGCGCGCTCGGCCAGGTTCAGGCCATCGAGAGTTCGTTCGGCTTCAACATGGGACCGAACGAATGGCGCACCAACAAGAAACTCGCCGGCGGTGGCCCGCTCTTTGACGTCGGAATCTACTGCCTCAACGCCTGCCGCTATCTCACCGGCGAGGAGCCCGAGCACATCGCCGCCTTTGCCTCCACCATCGACCACGATGGCCGTTTTTCCGAAGTCGAGGAAAATGTCTCCTGGACAATGAAATTCCCCTCCGGCATCGTCGCCAGTTGCAACACAACCTACGGCGCGCCCATGGAAGGCTACTATCGCGTCCACGGCGCGAAGGGATGGCTTGAAGTCGATCAGGCTTTTGTCTATGAGGGCCTCCGCCTGCGCGCCGACTTCTCCGGTACGCAGCTCGACGAGCCCAACCCGGCCCGCGACCCCTCCCAATTCCAGGCCGAAGCCGAACATTTTTCCCATTGCGTCCAGAACAACCTGGAACCACAGTCGCCCGGCGAAGAAGGCCTCCGCGACATGGGCTACATCACCCAGATCTACCGCTCCGCGGGTATCGCGATCTGATGCGTGAGGGGCTTACGCCCCTCCCAGCCCCAGAATCCTGCGATTTCGTCCCTGGTCCGCCCCGCCGCCCGCAAAATCGTCGAAC
>PLFY01000084.1:2857-128538 GCA_003138365.1 Acidobacteriaceae bacterium | reverse complement strand
ATGGGCGTCGAGGTCAAGGCTTTCCAATCCATAGGTCTTGCTCCGGCCGATGCCGCCCAGACAGCCGTCAAGGTCAATCAGGCCCTCTCGTTGGAATTGCTGGTAGTCGGGGGTCTCATTGCCTTCTTTGCCGTCGTGCGGCTGACCCTTTCGGCGGAGAAGCCCAATCCGGCGCAACAGATCGCCGAGATCATTCACACGCTTGGCGGCGATCTGGGTGAGCAGATCATCGGTCACGGATATGAGCGCTTCCAATCTTTTTACTCGTGCATTTTTCTATTTGTCCTGATCAACAATCTGCTGGGACTCATCCCCGGAATTGCGGCGCCCACCGTTTCACCCTGGGTTCCGCTGGGCCTTGCGGTGCCCACATTTCTCTTCTACAACTACCAAGGCATTCGCGCGCAGGGAGCGATCGGCTATGCAAAGCAATTTTGCGGACCGATCTGGTGGATGGCCTGGCTGCTGCTCCCCATTGAGATGGTCTCTCACCTGGCGCGCATGTTGTCGCTTACCATCCGTCTTTACGCCAACATNNTCTTCTCGCTGGTTCCGGTGGGCGTTCCGGTTATTTTTCTGGGTCTGCACGTTTTTGTCTCGATCATTCAGGCGTTCGTTTTCATGCTCCTGTCCATGATCTATCTCTCCCTGGCGGTTTCGCACGAACACTAGGTCCGTGACCGGATGANNTTCCAACCAGGAGGCCGGCGCTACATTTCAAAAGGAACATTTTCATACGGCCAAAGAACTAGGGCCTTGGTTTCAACCATCTCGTCCAGGACGAGGAGAATTCGCCGGAGAGCGCTTCCGCTCCGGACAAACGACGGCCGCAAGCGTGAGGGAGCCAGCACGATGAGCTTCAACCACCCACTGGCGGCCAAATCTCAGGGAAGCAGGAGAAATATGCGGAAACTTCAATATGTATTCATGACCCTTGCGGTCCTGTGCTTCGCCATTCCGGCCTTTGCCGATGGCGGCGCGTCCTCCATCAGCCTGGTGCCGATCGGCGCCGGCATCGGCATGGCGCTGGCCGCGGGTCTCTGCGGCCTGGGTCAGGGCAAGGCAACCGCTTCAGCTTGCGAAGCGCTGGCCCGCAACCCCGGCGCCCGTGGCGGCCTCATGATTTTTCTGGTTCTCGGCCTGGCCCTCATCGAGTCTCTTACCCTGTTCACCCTGGTCATCATTCTCATCAAGGTGAAGTAAGGCTGCTCTCAAAACAGCAAAGCGGCTCCATCCATCCGGGTGGGGCCGCTTTGCTGTCGAAGTGTTGGATTTCTACCGGCCGCCTTTGGCCGAACCACCTGGACTGGCGCGCAGAAGCTGAATGGCCTGTTTGTAGCTCAGGCCCGCGGGGACCGGAGAAAACCGGGTGTAGTCCTGGACGGAATCGGAGTTCTTGGTCTTCCAGAGCATGCGGCCGGTCATCTTCAACTGGAGATGCACGATCCGCCACTGGTGGCCGCCCACATCGGCCTGATCGATCTGGACCCAACCGCCCTTGTTCAATTCGCCCAGGATGCCCCAGCCAATGTCCTTGTCCTGTTGCAGGCTGCCCGCCAGACGCACTACACGCTCCTGGGCGGCGTCGATCCATACCTCGCCAGCCATGGCGGTCAGCACCTCCGTCTCCAGGTCAGGGGGCGAGAATTGCGGGTTGGGCTTGAAGGTAAACTTCTCCACCGTCCCGGCGCCGGCTGTGCCCGTTCCCGCGAACTGGTAGAGGAACGCCGTGGGCAGCACGCGCAACACCTTGATGGCGCGCGCCGTATCGTTGTCCTCACCCTGCTTGCGATGCTGCTGGAGCCCTGGGTTATTCAGCAGCGCATCCAGCCGGGCCTGTTCCGCCTGCTCGCCGGCGTGGCTGAGCGGCTGGTCGTTGATTTCCACCAGGCGGGCCACATCGCCGTCGCCGGTTTCCACAATCTCCTTGGTTGAGGTCAGGCGCGGGCTGGACTTGCGCAGCCGGTAGCGCATGGGGTGGCTCGGGTGGCTGAATTCCTGGGCGGCGCGGGATTCGGTGGCAAGCGCGCGCTCCACCAGCGCCTGGGCCTGAACGGAGGTGAGAGCCGGCGGAGTGGATGGAGCGGTTTGAGTCTTCGCCGGCACAGGGAATAGAACCGCCCAGGGCAGCAGAAGGAAGAGGATCAACGACCTGCGCATAACCATTAGTTTAGCGGGGATTGGCCCCTTGCGGAGCGTTGCGGTTCGGCATGATTTATTTGACGCGACGGTACCAATCCGGTTTCCCAGATTGAAGCAGTGCGGCCGGTTTGCGTATAGTTCGGGCAGGGCCTTGTTCTGGCCCACGGAAGGAACACAACCATGGCAGTGGAGAACTCTCCCGCGCGCATCGGCAAGACCGTCGTGATTTGCGGCGAAGTGAAGGGTAGTGAAGACTTGATTGTGGATGGGCGCGTAGAGGGGACCGTGAACCTCTCAGAGAGCCGGTTGACGATCGGCCCCAATGCAAACGTTGCAGCCGACCTGTCCGCCAAGGATGTGCTGATTCTGGGCCAGGTGAAAGGCAATGTGGTTGCCAGCGGCCGGGTTGAACTGCGCGCCGGCTGCAACGTGGAAGGGGATATTCGCGCGCTCCGCCTCGCGGTGGAGGATAACGCGGTATTCCGGGGCAAAGTGGACTTGACGCAAACCGCGGCCAAGGCGCACGACGGCGCCCATGCGCCGCAGGCGGGCCTCATCTTTTGACAGGCCGCCGCGATTCGGCCTGACAGGCAATGACCTGTTCGGCCGCAAGGGGATTTCGGGTTGCTTAGCCGTTGGTTTGAGAAGAAGCAGGAGAGCGGCCCTGCCGCTTCCACACCGGGGTTTAGCGGGCCTAGAGTGCCGCGCTACTCCCCTGGTTGGGCTGCGTTGCGCAAACGGCTCCAGGCCGATCCAGGGCTTTGCATTGTGGACACCGGTTATACGTCGCCTGCCAATATCAACTACCTCACCGGGCTGGGCCATAGCGTCTTTCTTGCAGATCTGGTCTACGATGCCTGCACCGGGAACTGGCAGACCGGAACCGACGAAGACGGCAATCCGGTTTGGAACGTCAGTGGTTTTCTGGAACAGGCCCTCAATTTTGCCGGGCGCACCTTTGACGTGGCGCTGCTGTGGACGGCGCTCGACTACCTGCCCGAACCGCTGGTGGCGCCGGTGGTCGCGCATCTGTTTTCGGCCATGAATCCGGGCGGCCAGGTTTTGGCTTTATTTCACACGCGGACCCAGGGCGAGGAGACCGTACACTGCCGCTTTCACGTCACCCCGGGCGACGATGTGGAAGTGCAGTTGGCACAGGCCTTTCCCATCCAGCGCGCCTCTACCAACCGCAGCATCGAGCGCCTTTTCGCCGGCTGGTCGGGCCACAGGCAGTTCCTGGCAAAAGACAGCGTCTCCGAAGTCATCATGACTCGGTAGAGCATCACCGGACCAGTTGTCCTGAGGGAGGAAACATGGATTCATTGAAGGGAACGCGCATCACCTGGCTTGGGCATGCCACCGTGCTGGTCCAGACCGCCAAGGGCACAAACATCCTGATTGATCCGTTCATTGCGGAGAATCCCAAGTACCCGAAGAACTTTGTGTTACCGGCCAAGATTCATTACATCCTGCTGACCCACGGCCATGGCGACCATATCGCCGATGTGGTGTGGGCGGCAGCGAGCCACAGTTCCACCGTGGTGGCAATTTATGAACTGGCAGCCTATGTGGCAGGTAAGGGAGTGGCCGATACGATTGGGATGAATCTTGGTGGAACTGTGCAACTGGATGACGTGGCGGCCACCATGGTCGAGGCCAAACACTCTTCGGCGGCGCAGGATGACCAGGGAACGCACTATGTGGGAGTTGCCGCCGGGTATGTTCTAACTATTACGGACGGTCCGGTGCTTTATCATGCCGGAGATACAGCGGTCTTCAGCGATATGAATCTGATTCGAGAACTCTACCGGCCCGAGGTGGCTATGCTTCCCATCGGGGGGCATTTCACCATGGGACCGAAGGAGGCCGCGCTGGCAGTCAGCTTTCTAAAACCGGCAACCGTGCTACCGCTGCACTTCGGCACATTCCCGCCGCTGAAGGGCACACCAGAGGAACTGATTGCACTGGTCGATGCCAGCGTCCATGTGGTCCTGTGTGCCCCAGGGGAAGCGATCTAGTCGGCATCATCCCCGGTCAAGGCGCAGAAACGGAAAATGGGCTGGCGCTCAAGCCAGCCCATGATCTTTCCGCCGGCCAGTTACTTTGCAGCTGCCTTCTTTTGCTCAGCCCAGCGGCGCTTGACAGCTTCGGCAATGCGCTTCCGGCCTTCAGGGGTGAGGTTCCTTTTCTTCTTGGCCTTTTTCTTGGCGGCGGGGGCTGCCGCAACCTTCTTAGTTGCCGGCGCGACTTTACCACCCAGCAGGGCGCGCGCATGTTGCAACTGGGCGATCTCCCGATCGATCTGTATCAGAATCTCTGAAACTCCCACGGTTCCTCCTGTCAGGTCTTTATAAGTGGCCCAATTCCCGTTGTGCCTAAGTGAAAAAACGCGCGCGGGTCAACCACTTGTCCTTGAAACACAATACGCAACTGTAGACTCTTTTACAAACAAAAAATGTGGAAAGTTACTGACGCTGAAGCGTTCTGGCGGGAGACCCGCATGGGCCGGAGGAGATAGTGCTTAGCTTCCGCAAACCTATCTGACGAAGAGAGAACCAGCCGGAGTTCTAAAGAGAGTTCGGCGTTTTGGGCGGGAGTGGGGGTAGCGCGGGCGCGGGCGGGGTAGCCGGGATGTTAGGAAGCGCCTGTCCGCCGAGGCGCAGCGCCGCCGGCGCCTCGGCTGCGCGATAGTTGCGCAGATCGCGCAGTATCTCCTGCTTCTCGCGGGCATATTGGCCGGCCAGCCGCGTGAGCGCATAGGTGATGATGTCGCTGTGGTGCAGGTCGGGCACGGAGGGATCGCGGCGCATATTCAGCCACAACCGGTGTACCAGTTGCACGTCGTCTGGACTCAGGTTGGGCGCGTGCGGCCCGATGTAAAACACCTTGACCCCACCGCTGGGATCGATGACATAAAAGTTGAACTGGCGCTTGGCCCCGGCCAGCGCCTCCCAGGCCTGTCCCATGTGAAAGGCCTGTTCCTCGGCTGTCAATTTGCTGGAAACGCCGGAAACAACTGAGTCCATCTCCAGCGAGTTTGCTCCCTGCACAAGAGCCGCGAACACGTCCCCGGCAGGAACCACCAGGAGCGACACTTTCTTGCCAAAGCTCTCGGCAACGGAGACAGCCTTGGTGAAGACCATTTGCTCGTGTTCGCTGAAGCTCTGCTCCTCGGCGCTAAGATACTCCGGTCCGCCGGCGCCCATCATGCGGACGCTGATGACGACGACATCCTGGTCATCGGTGTTTGTCCGGGATAGAGTCCACTTGAGCGCAAGAGGATTGGCGTCGTCGCGCATAGTTACCATGACGCCTCCGGGACGAATGGCCGCCGACTCCCGGCTCACCGTGTCCTGGTGTTCGAGCTGGAATTGATCCTTCATCTGCCGAGCTGTGATGGCATGCTTGCGCAGGTTCTGGCGTTCTGAGACGGAGAAGACGATAAAGAAGGCCGCGGCAAATACACAGCCGCTCACCGTGGCTACGGACTTGGTGAACAGGTTGACGACGGCGGTCGAGAGCAACACCAGAAACACCGAGAGCAGACCGATGGGAATCTCGAAGTTTCCGATGCGCAGATTGGGAGGAACCTTCCAGCCACGCTCGCCGTGGTACTTCCAGCGCAGGACTAGCATGGCCAGGCTGTTGAATGTGAACGACCAGATGACGCCGAAGGCGTATGCCTCACCGAGGGTGATCACGTCGCCCCTGCTGGCGACGATGGTGATCATCTGGAGAATGAAGACCAGATTGACAATGCGATGGCTGGTGCCGAACTTGGGGTGTGGCTTGCGGAACCAGTCGGTGAGTACACCGTCTTCGGCCACGCGCATCAGCACGCCCGTCGAGCCGATCATGGAGGTGTTGATGGCCCCGGAGAGGATCAGGAATCCGACCAGCACCACGAAGATGCGGAAGGCAATGCGCCAGAACATGGGACCGACCATATACATGGCCAGGCCGGCGATCAGGTTGTCCTGGTAGATGTGGGTGCGTTGCCATGTGGGGATGAGCATGGAGGCCAGCAGTGTGGCGCCCCCGGTAAAGATCAGGCTATAGATGGCAATTACGATTGCCGCTCGCTTGAGGTTCTTGAGCTTTGGGTGCTCAATCTCGCGATTCACCTGGGCCAGGCTTTCTTCGCCGCTCATGGCCAGGACAGAGTGGCCGAAGGCCATGAGAATCCCGAACAGACCAAGCATCGGCACCAGCCGAGTTCCCTTGAGGAAGCCCAGCGCATCGGTGCTGAACTTGAGATGCGATGGCGTGGGCGGCGGCGGCAGATGGACACCGCGCACCATCACCGAGAAAACTCCCCACAGCAAGAGGATGATCACCATCACCGTGGTAATCTGCATGACCCGCAGTGCCTTGCCGCTGGACTCCTCGATGCCCTTGATGTTCTGCCACCAGTAATAGATGGTCACCGCAGCCGCGAAGACCGCCGCGGTGTGATTCATATCAAACTGGAAGGGGCTGTTCTGCGCGGTCATCAGAGCTGGAGGAAGCCAGTGGCTATTATTGGCGACCACCATCATTTCATTCATCAGTCCTGTAATATATTGTCCGGCGGACACACCGGAGATCGGTCCGGTAAGAATGTAGTCGAACATGAGGGCGGATACGCTGATCTTGGCAAAGGTGCCGCCCAGGGCCTCCTTCACCACGCGGTAAACGCCGCCGCGGGTAAACATCGAACAGCTCTCGACATAGACCGCGCGAACCGCAAAACTGAACAGCATGATGCCGAGGATGAACCATGGCGCGGCTGCGCCCACCGCTTCTTCAGCGATGCCGCCGGCATAAAAGGCGGATGAGCCAAGATCGCAAAGGACAATGGCCGCCGCGCGCCAAAAGGAGATGAACGTGAGCATCACGGAGGATGCCACGATGAGCCGGACGCGGTTGGAGGGTGGGGCGACGGTCGTTCGGGAAGATGCCATCGTGAAGGTGCCGACGCAATGGCCGGCGTTTCAGACTCGAGAGAGCGATATCATCGCCGGCCCTTCGGTGAGTTTATGTCCGAATTGTTACGGAGTCAATACAAAATTGGGAGCTTCGCCGGCGACAGCGAGGATAAGTCCTTTTAATCCTTGCCAAACAGTTCTTTTCCATCTTCCCAGAAGCTGATGAGGACGACCACGGCCGAACCGACTAAGCCGACAAAAAACATCCACGTCAGTACCCGCATTGCAAAAACGGCAAGTAACATAGGGTCGATTGTAACCTGTTCTGGGTTTTGCAGCGAGCGCGAAAAGGCTGAGGCAAAAAACGCCACAAATGCTTTGGGGAATTGTATCTCCGAATTTACTGTCAGCATGGGCGACTCGGCCTTGTGTTTCTTCCCAATGAAAAGCGCCCAGCATTCGGTAATTGACCCTCGTGGGCTTTCGCTGTGTGGTGATCTCTGCGCCCAGGCGCCGGATGCGATAAACTCGGCCCTGTATGCAACGTACCTTCTGGAAGTCAGGGGCCTGGAAGTTATGGGCCGCGGCTGGCATCTCCGCTGGCTTGCTCGAGTTGCCGTTTCCGCTGGCCGGACCGCTTCCCGTCTGGCGCACCGTCTTTGCATGGTTCGGCCTGGTCCCGCTGTTGTGGGCCATCCTGTCAAAGCCCGCGACGGAGCAGCCGCGCCCCCTGCGGCGAGCCTTTCTTCTGGCCTACTTTTGCGGCTTCCTGTGGTACGCGGGAAATTGCTACTGGGTGCGCGATGTCATGCTCCGGTACGGCGACATGCCGCCATTTGCGCCGACGCTGTTGCTGGTGGGATACAGCTTGGTGCTGGGGCTCTACTTCGGGCTCTTCGGCCTTGGCGTCATGCTGGTGCGGAAGGCAACCGGAAGCACGCGGCTGGCGCTGGCTGCGGCGCCCATCCTGTGGGCCGGGTTGGAGCTGGCCGCATCGCGCATCACCAGCGTTCCCTGGGATCAGTTGGGCTACTCGCAGGTGGACAACGGTCTGGTCAATCAGCTCGCGCCCTGGACCGGGGTCTACGGCATCAGCTTTGTGCTGGTTTTCGTCAATGCGCTGATCGCCGGGGGGCTCCTCTTGGACCGCTGTTCCGGGAGGCTGCCGTCGGGCATCGCCGGGGCCGTCCTGCTGATGGTGGGTGCGGCGGGCGTGACCATGGAGCCGCCCAGGCCCGCGCCTACCGCCAGCGCCGTGCTGATCCAGCCCAATTTGGACGTGGCTGGCGACAACCGCTGGCTGGGCCCCGGCGAGTGGGACCAGCATATTGCCGAATTCGCCAAGCTGGCCGGCGAGCAGTGCAAAACCTACATCGCCGGAATCCCCCAGACCGGCGCGTCGAATGGCGAGATTGTCTGCCCACCCTATCCGACGCATCCTGACTTGGTGGTGTGGCCGGAGTCGCCAGCCCCATTTGAGGAAGGAGACCCGAAGTTTCAGCAAGCACTCGTGGCCATTGCCCGGCAGGAGCAGGCGCCGCTGGTGGTGGGCAACATTGGGACAGATTTCTCGGCGGAGGACGGCGGCTGGCGTTATTTCAACTCCGCGCTGGTCGTGGGCGCGGATGGCGCCCGCGTAGGGCGCTACGACAAGATTCACCTCGTCCCATACGGCGAGTATGTTCCCTTCAAGCGCCTGTTTGCTTTCGCCCGCAAGCTTACGGGGAAGGTTTCCGATTTTACGCGCGGAGACGAGCGCAAGGTCTTTCGCCTTTCCACCCAGGACGGCCGCGCGCACCGCTACGGCGTCTTCATCTGCTATGAGGCGGTTTTTGCCGACGAGGTGCGGGAGTTTCCGGAGTTGGGCGCCGAGGTGCTGGTGAACATCAGCGACGACGGCTGGTACGGCGACACCAGCGCCCCCTGGCAGCACCTGAACATGCTGCGCATGAGGGCCATCGAAAACCGCCGCTGGATTCTGCGTGACACCAACACCGGCGTCACCGCGGTGATCGACCCTTATGGGCGGGTGAGGCAGAGCATCCCACGGCACCAGGTGGACGCGCTGCCCGCCGGTTACGGATTCCGCGACGACGTAACCTTCTACACCGCGCACGGCGACGTGTTCGGGTGGCTTTGTGCCATATTCGGATTGGGGATTGTGGGCTGGGCGGGAAGAAAGCTGCTGCGCGCCTGGATCGCTGCTCCCGCTGCAAGATCGTAGCAAGATCATAGGATTCTTTCGAGCGATTTCGCTGATTCTGATGCGAAAATCGTGGTTTTTCCTCGAAAAACAGCGCATTTTCGGGCTTCCATGTTTACTCTTTGTGTAATAGGAAGTTTTTCTATATTGTTTATTATCATATAGTTGCGCTGCATGGAGGACGGGAATTGCGTCGAATTAGGGGTAGGGGGGGGTGGGGTAACCGTTTCCGGCGGGGAAAATGAGATTTTAGTGGAGGTATCCCATGCGATGATTATGCGCTGGCGCATCGTAATTATCGGCAAACGGCGGCGGCATCAATGCGTTTTCGCGCTTCGAGAACGGCAAGACCAAGCCGCCGTTAGCGCTTGTCAAGCTGCTCAAAGTTCTGGACCGTCATCCTGATCTGCTCGAAGAGATCAAGGTTACATAGGATGGTTTAGGCAGCCGGGTGTCCAGCCTATACCGCCAGCCGCCGCGTCTTCTCCCGCTGCAGCCGTTCGGCCAGAAAGACCTTGAGCAGCGACTGGTAGGGAACGTGGCGCTGGTTGGCCAGGATCTTCAAATCTTCAACCATGGCCACGGGCAGCCGCACGGAGATGGTGCGCAATGTGGGCTTGAGTTTGACGAACTTCACCCGCAGGTCTCTAGACCAATCGACGTATTCGGTCGAGTCCGCCGTGGACCAGAACTCAAACTCTTCGTCCTCGTTCTTGAACTCAGGAACCTTCTTCATGCCGTCTCAACTTATTTCATCGACAAGGAATCAAGGGCGTGAGTGGCAAGCGCAACGACACGCGGAATCGGCTTCGCACCCTGTTCATAGTAGGCAACCATGCGGCGACTCAACCCCAGCGCGGCAGCGGCAACATCGAGCGTATAGGCTTTGCGTTCCCGCCAATGCTTGAACGCATCGGGCGACATGGTCTGCCCCGATTGCTCTTGCGCAAGCCGCCAAAGCGTATCGGCGGCCATGTCGATTTCATCCGGCCAGCAAACATCCGTGCCATAGTCGCCAACCTGCACACGCCCAAACAATTCCGGCGAGCGGCGCAACGGCTCATAAACGCGGAAGGTTTCCACCAGGCCGGAAACATCAACCCGGCTCTCCCGGCCCTTTTCCCAACGAATGAGCAAGGTCAACGGCTTCTTGCCGGCGGCAACAGACGCGATACGCGGCAAAGTTTTTCTCGGCATGATCGTTACTCCCGTTCGTTCAGTTCTGTCCACCGCAGCGCCAGAGCCTCTTGATGGCTTTGCGCCCAGGCCAAGGCCTCGGCGATCTGTGTCGGTCTGGCCTCTCCAACAATCACCGTCAAATCCGAAATCCGCACCAAAACCTGAAAGTCCGGCGCGACAATATGGAAGTGAGGCGGCCGGTGATCGTCGGCGTACATGCGCACGCTGACAGACCCGAAACGTTGTAAAACCGGCATACTGTCCCACCAAAACAACGTAATGCAACTATTGCACTGTCCGCAATGAAAGTCAATCCCTCGTTCTTGCCACTCAACCTGGCGTGGGGCGGCGGAATTCCGACCATTGCTCCCTTTCCGCGACAGCGGCGACCATGCCTTCTTCCGCTACGAGAACGGCAAGACCGAGCCGCCGTCAGCCCTGGTCAAGCTGCTCAAAGTGCTGGATCGCCATCCCGATCTGCTCGATGAGATCAAGGTGGTGAAGTAGCGTGTGTGTCGGCGCGTCAGGCTTTCTTGTCCAAGTCGCCCAGACCATCGTAACCTGCGCCCTCACCGCATCTGAGACCTTTGTGGCGTTACCATTGGTAGTCATAAGAAGAAGGAGAAAAGGTTATGAAAGCCATCTTCAAGTTGACGCTCCTGCTCCTTGGCAGTGCTATGTCGTTTTCGCAAATCCCCAGCCAGCAAGAGCAAAAGGAGACCGTCGACTGGGCTCGACTGGATCCAAAGGTGCTCGATTTGGCGTTCGACTGGTTCGATTCCGTAAAACTTCAGATAGAGGCAATCAGGGCAGACGACACAGTTTGGGCGCCGCGAGAAGCCGATTCGGTGAAGCTCGAGAGCAAGGTGTCGAGGCTAAAGGAGTCTGCGGCTGACGAAGAGGTCTACAGCACTGTAGCGAAAGTCTACCAAGACGTAATGACCACGCGTCGGATCTTCGGGCGAGACGGAGATGGGATCTCCGACATACTTTTATCCGGCGACGAAAAGGGTGCCGCTCAGAAGCTGCATCAGATAAAGCTGCTTAATAGGGCCGCATTAAAGAGTAAACAAGAGGCTCCGGCGCCAAGATAAGCCGGATGCCTCAGCTCCCACTTTTGGGACCTGGGATGAACTCCCTCGATCTCCGAGCCAAATGCGGTTAGCCCAACCGCGGGTGTTGCTTCTGCGCTTCGACGTAGGCTCTGAGGACGGCATTCATGCGGGTCAGGTGTCCTTTGCCGCGCGCCCGGAACCATTCGACCACGTCGCTGTCGAGGCGCAGGTGAACGGAGGTCTTTCCAGCCGGCATCACCACCCGCGCGGATTTCCAGAACTCCGCGCCCAGCGACTCAGCCTCCGGCGCATCCGCGCTGGTCCCGTCTTCGCCTGACTCGCGCATAGCGCTGATTTCGCTAAGCGAATGTCTCACGATAGTAGATTTCCCGTTCATCTTTGCTCGCTTTCTGGGCGCTGATGAGGCGAACCAGATTCTCATCGCGCCAGGTATACACAACGCGATAGACCTCGCTCTCAACGCGCCCCAGTGCAATCCAGCGGAGTTCGGCGTACTCCTTGCGGTCGTCGATGCGCTCCAATCTCTCATTCAAAAAGATTGCGGAGGCGGTCAGAAACGAAACCCTGTGCTTCTCCAGATTGATGCTGGCCTTGGCTTCGTCCCACTCGAATTCGAGTTCCTTGCCCGCCATTGCCTACCTACCATTATGAACACAAACGTGTACACAAATCAAGTCGATGACGTTTGCCTCAAGCTGCTAAAAACCGGCGCAATGCTATCCTAGTCGAAGGAACGCAGATTCACAGTCCAAATCCAAAGTCAGGTCCGAGCAAAGCCATGTCCTTGAACGATCTAGAATTCGCTTACGCTCCCGTGCGCGATCAAGTGCGCGACCTGCGGGAGTATCTTTGACCCTGCTCGCATCCGCAGGGAACTCGCCGCTATAGAGACAAAACTGGCCGATCCGGCACTCTGGTCCGACACCGGCGCCAGCAAGCCGTTGATGCGCGACCGCAAACGCCTGGAAAACCTTGTCGCCGACGATGAGGAGCTTGTTCGCCGGTCCAGCGATATCGAAGCCTACTTCGAGCTTGCCCGCGAGGGTGAAGACGTGTTGGCCGACCTGGAGCGAGACATCAAGGCTCTGGCTGCCTTCAATGAAGCCCTCGAGGCCCGGACGATGCTCAACGGCGAGGCCGACCCGCTCAACGCCATTGTCACCGTCCATCCGGGCGCGGGCGGGACTGAAAGTCAAGACTGGGCAGAGATGCTCTTGCGCATGTACCTGCGCTGGGCCGAGCAACAGGGCTTCAAGACGGAGATGAACGACTACCAGGATGGCGAAGAGGCGGGCATCAAGTCCGCCACTTTCACCATCATCGGCGAGTACGCCTTCGGGCAACTGGCCGGCGAAAGCGGCGTTCACCGCCTGGTGCGCATCTCGCCCTTCGACCAGGCCAAGCGGCGGCACACTTCGTTTGCCTCAGTCTATGTATCGCCGGAGATCGACGAAACCATCTATGTGGATTTGAAGGTGGAGGACCTGCGCATCGACACCTATCGCTCCGGCGGCAAGGGCGGCCAGCACGTGAACACCACCGACTCCGCCGTGCGCATGACTCACCTGCCCACCGGCATTGTGGTCTGCTGCCAGAACGAGCGCTCGCAGCACAAGAACCGCGAGAAGGCCATGAAGATGCTGCGCTCGCGGCTTTACGAGTATGAGCTCGAAAAAAAGCGTGCGGTAAGCAAGAAGCTCGAAGACTCGAAGCTGGAGATCAACTTCGGCTCGCAGATCCGGTCCTATGTTTTGCAGCCCTACAGGATCGCCAAGGATCACCGGACCAAGGTCGAAGTCGGCGACGTGGACAAGGTGCTCGACGGTTACCTGGAGCCGTTTCTGCGTGGTTATCTGCTGGCCAAGCGCCGGGGAACGGCTGTGGCTGCCGAAGCCGATGACGATCTCGATGTATAGAGGGACTGGTAGCTAAGGTATGGGAAACGATCCGTCCGTCATCGACGAGATGCTGCGCCAGGCCAAGACCATTGCCGTGGTGGGCATGAGCGACAAACCCTGGCGCGCCAGCCATAACATCGGGCTCTATCTGGCCGCGAACGGTTATCGCGTGATTCCGGTGAATCCCGCGCTGAGCGAGGTGCTCGGCCTCAAGTGCTATCCGGACCTGGAAGCTGCTCAGGCCGCTGCACAGGCCGCCGACCGCAATCAGACCGGCGCAGGCATTGATCTCGTGGACGTTTTTCGGGCTTCGGAGTTCGTTCCGGCTATTGTGGACGACGTGATCCGGCTGGGTATTCCCTATCTGTGGCTGCAGGATGAAGTGATCCACGAGCAGGCGGTGGCCAGGGCACGAGCGGCTGGGGTCAAATGTGTCCAGAACGATTGCATTTTCAGGGAACATGCGGCGCGGGCCGATTTGCACGCCGAGCAAGGAAGCTAGCATTGGCTGCGACTATCGTCCGGCAGACTGAGTCAAACAACCAGGAGTCAACGTTTCCCCTTCATGCGCCTTTTCCGTTTGATCTTCGCGTTGTCGGTTTTGCTTGCCACGGGTCTGCCCGCGCAGGCGGTGTCGAGTTCCGCCGACGCGCCGCATGTGCATGTGCAACTGCTTGTTCTTTCCCAAGGGTTGAATCGTGGTGAACCGGCCGATGCTGGGCTTTATTTCAAGATGGAGCCGGGCTGGCATATCTACTGGAAGAATGCGGGCGATGCAGGCGAGCCGCCGCACGCGCAATGGACGCTTCCCGAGGGCATTACTGCCGGGGCTTTGCAGTTTCCTGCTCCCAGGCGTCTGCCGCTCGGCCCGTTGATGGACTTTGGGTATGAAGACGAGGCGCTCTTCCCACTGACGCTGAACGTGGCGAAGACGGCGAAGCCCGGTCCGGCTATCCTCCACGCCAAGGTAGATTGGTTAGTTTGCCGGGCGAGCTGCATCCCCGGCAAGGCGGAGCTGGAGGTGAGCCGTGAGGTTGACGACCGCCCAGGCAAGCCGGTTTCGCTGAAGTCCGACAGCGAGATATTCAATCGCATGGCGGGTCGACTTCCCACTTCATTGCCAGCCAGCGATAAAGCGGTCTTTCAGCCGACGAAGGAAGGCTTCCGTCTCTCCGTCGAAACCGGCCAGGCAGAGATCGAGGCTTCATTCTTCCCGTCCGACGAGAACATCCTCGACAATCCGGCCCCGCAAAAGCTGACGCCCACGGCGAACGGCCTGATCCTTGACCTCAAGAAAGACGCGAATCTTACCGCAAATCCTTCTCAATTGAAAGGGGTTCTGGAACTTTCGGGCGGACGGGCGTTCGAGCTTGCGGCGCTGCCCGGCAGGGTAGAGGCTCAAGCGTCGGCACCCACATCGCCCGCGCCGGCGACTGCCGCGGCAACACGCTCCTCCGCACCTGTGCCGCCGCCGACGCCCTTGAGCACAGGTCCGACCGCTGCTACACCGCTCTCGTGGGCTGCACTGGCTCGGGCTACGGGGCTGGCTTTTCTGGGCGGTCTGCTGCTGAATCTGATGCCCTGCGTGTTTCCGGTGCTGTTTTTGAAGGGGCTGGCGCTGGTGCATTCCGGCCACAAGGAACTGCACAGGCTCAGGACGCATGGATTGGTTTATACGCTCGGCATTCTGGTTTCGTTTTGGGTGCTGGTGGCCGTGCTGCTGGGGTTGCGCGCGGCGGGAGCAACGCTGGGGTGGGGATTCCAATTCCAATCGCCGGTGTTTCTGGCGCTGATGGCGGGGTTGCTGTTCTTTGTGGGTCTGTCGCTGGCGGGACAGTTCGAGATCGGCATGACGCTGACCAGCGCTGGTGGAACGCTGGCTTCAAAGCATGGCTACGCCGGCAGCTTTTTCACCGGGGTGCTGGCTGTTGTGGTGGCCACGCCATGCACAGCTCCGTTTATGGGAGCGGCCATCGGCTACGCGCTGGCCCAGCCCGCCGCAGTGACGTTTGCTGTCTTCACGGCGTTGGCTCTTGGCCTGGCCGCGCCTTATTTCGCGCTGACTCTGCATCCGGCCTGGACGCGGCTGCTTCCCAAGCCCGGCGTCTGGATGGAAGTGCTGCGTCAGGCTGTCTCGGTGCCGATCTTTGCCACCGTCATCTGGCTGGCGTGGGTACTGGCGCAGGCTTATGGCGCTGGAATTCTGGCGGCGCTGCTGACCAGCTTTTTGCTGCTCGCGATTGCCGGATGGTTTCTGGGCCGGTGGCCGGCAAGGCGCTGGGCTGCCGCTGTTGCTGCGCTGATTCTGCTCGGCGTGATCGCCATAAGCGTGCTTGCGCCGGCTAAGCTGGCCGTTGCGTCGGAGACTCTGGCTGCCCCGGAGATGTCTGGCCTCTGGCAGCCGTGGTCGCAGGCTGCGGTTAACCGTTCGCTAGCCGCGGGGCAGCCCGTGTTTGTGGACTTCACCGCAAGCTGGTGCCTGAGCTGCCAGGTGAATGAGCGCGTGGCTCTCGACCAGCCCGAGGTAGAGCAGGCTTTTCAGGCCCGGAATGTCGTTTTGATGAAGGCCGACTGGACGCGCCACGATGAAGACATCACGCAGGCCTTGACCGCTCTCGGACGAAGCGGAGTTCCAGCCTACGCGCTCTACACGCCGGGGCAGAGCGAACCGGTGCTCTTGCCGGAAGTGCTGACCTCCGGCATCGTAACCGACGCTTTGGATAAGTTGCCGAAGTCAGGGCATTGAGCTTCGATGGTCACAGCCTCCGCGCTCATTTCGAGAATGTGCTATCATGATAGCATTGGAGTTTCGGAGGCGAGGATGGCGCAGATTCTGGTTCGCAACCTTGAAGACCGGCTGAAGGGGCGTTTGCAGCGTCGCGCCAAACGCCACGGCCTCAGTATGGAAGCCGAAGCCCGGGAGATTCTGCGTAACGCGCTCAAGGAAGAGGACGCGCCGTCTGTTGGGTTTGGAACGGCCTCTGTTGCCCTCTTCAGCGGGCAGGGAATTGGACTGCAAGAGGGAGAAGAGATTCGCGAATGGCGCGGCTTTCCACTCAAGCCGATAAGCTTTGACGAATGATTATCCTCGATACGAACGTGGTTTCGGAAATCATGCTGCCGAAGCCGGACGAGCGCGTTACACGCTGGCTTGACCAGCAGCCTCGTACCTCCATCTGGACAACTTCCGTTACCGTTTTTGAGATTCGCTTTGGCCTGGAGACGATGCCGGATGGGAAACGCCGGGCTGCTCTCATGGCCTCCTTCGAGCGTTGGCTCGGCGAGGTTGTGCAACAGCGAGTCGCGGGCTACGATGAGGCCGCGGCAAGGCGTGCTGCGGAGTTGGCTGCGGATAGACAAAGAAGAGGCCGCCCCGGAGAACTCCGCGACACCATGATCGCCGGAATCGTCCTTGCCTCTCACGCAAAGTTCGCCACGCGCAACGTGAAGCACTTCGAGGACATCGCGCCGTCGGTTGTCAATCCGTGGGATGCGTAGAGGTCAGGGGTTAGGGATCGGAAAAGCTAGTTGGGGTTTGTGCAATCCCAGGTTCCAAATGGCGGAATCTGTCGCACTCGGCATTTGGTGCAAATAGATCGCCAATGCACCACCGCGAATTGCGATCCCTGGCTATGCGGGCTATGCGCTCACTGCGGCAATTCTAGCTGGTCTTCCGCCCCTGGCGCCGTTCGCTCTGGCGGCAATTCTTTTGGCCTCGGTCTTGGCCTTGCCGCCCTTCTTGCCCAACTGCGCCATCCAGCGGCGGTTTCCGTAGACGCCTTCGATCAGAGCGGGAACATACAGGTCAACGTCCAACTCGGGAAAGCTGATGCCGGTTCCGCGGCCAATCAACTTGTACATCCGCATCTGCTCGTGCGTGGCCTTGCCCAGCCCCTGAACCTCCTCGATTGGGAGCACCAGCCGGCGCTGGTTGCTGAGTCCAACGATAAGCAGGTTGAGGCCGGGGACGTGTTCGACCGTCAGCGCGCGCGGTTCGCGGTCGTGGAGTTTCGCCGTTTCCAGCGCCGCTTCAATCTCGCCATCGGTTGTGATGACTTTATGCTCAGCCATGATGCTTCTCCCAAAGTGAAACCAATTCGTCGAAATGCCATGCGGCTACCGTCAGCACGTGCCGCACATCCGCCTTGCTCCCGTTGCTTGGCCGTATGGCGTCTGTCCGGCGAGCGAGCGCGACCACCCCGTCTTGGCGAAGATCGGCGATAACCTCGATCTCGGCGTAGAAACCATGCACATGCCGGGGCGCGTGGTCCATCGTGTAGGCCGTAAATCGAACGCCGTCAAAACGGAGCGAACCCATTTGTCTCGATTATAACCCAAGCCGATTGGGTTGGGAAGGGGAAGATGCAGACGCGGCGCGAGCGATCCGACTGAGGGTAGTGCTATCCCCCCTTCGAGCAAAAGCGCTCGAAGGATGGGGCACCCGGCCCCCGGCAATCATCAGCCGGTGGGGTGCTTCGCAGCCCGAATCCGCCGAATCTCTTCCATGCGCTGCGCAAGCAGCTTCTCGCGGCCTTCCTGCGTGGGCTGGTAGTAGCTGTGGCCGCGCAGTGAATCGGGCAGGCAGTCCATGTCGGCTACGCGGCCTTCTTCGTCGTGGGCGTAGAGATAGCCTTTGCCGTAGTCGAGCTCTTTCATCAGGCGAGTCGGGGCGTTGCGCAGGTGCAGCGGCACCGGCTCCTGGCGGGTGTGTTCGATCTCCTGCTGCACGGCGCCGTAGGCGGTATAGACGGAGTTCGATTTGGGCGCCAGCGAAAGATAAACCACCGCCTCGGCCAGCGCCAGGTCGCCTTCGGGGGAGCCGAGGAACTCCATGGCCTGCTTGGCTGACAGGCACAGGTTGAGCGCCTCGGGAGCGGCCAGGCCAATGTCCTCGACGGCCATGCGGACTACGCGGCGGGCGAGGTAGAGCGGGTCTTCGCCGGCCGCAAACATGCGCGCCAGCCAGTAGAGCGCCGCATCGGGATCGCTGTTGCGGACACTCTTGTGCAATGCGGAGATCAGGTTGTAGTGCTCTTCGCCGGACTTGTCGTAGAGGAGCACGCGCTGCTGAACGGCCACGCCTGCCAGCGTTTTGTCGATGTGTTTTGCGGAGACCTGATCCAGATCCTGACTCGGTTCCAGCGCCAGTTGCGCGGCCACTTCAAGCGTGTTGTAGGCGTTGCGGCAGTCGCCGCTCGAGTAGCTGGCAATCAGTTCCAGCGCATCGTCATCCGCGGTCAATCCGAGTGCGCCAAGGCCCCGCTCGCGATCTTCAAGGGCACGGCGCAGCAACGCTGCGATCTGTTTCTCGGTCAGCGGCTCCAGCACGTAGACGCGGCAGCGCGAGAGCAGCGCGGAGATGATTTCGAAGGAGGGATTCTCAGTTGTCGCTCCAATCAACCGTATTGTCCCGCGCTCCACGTAGGGCAAAAAGGCGTCCTGCTGGGCCTTGTTGAAGCGGTGAATCTCATCGACGAAGAGGATGGTGCGGGAGTGCATCTCCGACGCCTGCGCGGCCGCGACCATCACCTGCTTGATTTCCTTGATGCCGCTTGTGACGGCGGAGAATTCAATGAAACTTGCTTTGGTTGTTTCGGCGATGATCTTGGCCAGCGTGGTCTTGCCCACGCCAGGCGGACCCCAGAGGATCATGGAGCCGGAATCATCATGTTCAATCTGGACGCGCAGTGGCTTGCCGGGGCCGACCAGGTGCTCCTGTCCGCTCAACTCCTCCAGGCTGCGCGGGCGCATGCGTTCGGCCAGCGGCGCGGTGCGCGGCAGGCCTTGCGGACCTTCGGGTTCGCCGTCAAACAGGCTCATCGCAATCCCCCTCGATGGTCCAGGGGTCCACCGCTCAAGGCGGAGCGCTGCCGCGACGCTTCATAGAGCAGGACGCTTGCGGCTACGGCGGCATTGAGGCTTTCGACCGGGCCGGGGCAGGGAATGGTGATGGTTCCAGCGGCCTGGGCGGCCAGACGATCGGACACGCCGTTGCCTTCATTGCCGATGATGAGCGCTACTGGCCCTGCCAGATCCGCCAGATCGGCAGGCTGCGCCCCTCGCACGGTGGTGGCGAAGATCCGCACGCCCGCTTCCAGCAGCCGCGCGAAGCAGTCCTGGGCGCTGACAGCGAGCAACGGGAGGCGGAAGACGCTGCCGGCGGAGGCGCGGACCGCTTTGGGGTTCCAGGCGCTCACGGTGCCTGGGAGGCTTAGGACACCATCGGCCCCGAAGGCTTCCGCGGAGCGCAGGATGGTGCCCAGATTTCCGGGGTCCTGGAGGCCGTCAAGCACCAGGATGAGCGGGGCGACGTTTCGCTGGCCGCCGAGCAGGTGCGCCCAAGTCCAGTCCTGGGCCTCGACCAGCGCTGCGATGGGCTGGGGCGCCTCCGTGGCCAGAGCGGAGTCAAGCAGCTCCCTGGGCATGAGCAGAATTTCAGTCTCCGGCGGAAGCGGCAGCGCTTTCAGCAGGTGCTCCGATCCCTGCGCCACAAACACGCAGTCGATGCGCAACCGGGCGCGGAGGGCCTCCTCAAGCAGGTTCAGCCCTTCGATCCCGGCCAGGGCTCGCCGATCCGGGCTGGACTCCCGAGGCGGGTGCGCCAGCGCTCGCCGAAGCTCTTTCAGGCGGCCATTCTGTTTACTCTGTACAATGCGAAGAGGCATCAGTCGGAAACCTTTGAATCCTTAGCCGATTCTATGCCGATTTGCCTGACGGCGGCACGGATGCACGGCAATCGAACTTGCACCAAGGCTGGTGCTGTGATAGCTTCCGTCTTTATGGCGTCTGTAACTCGGGAATTGAGGTAGACCCTTTTGTCCGCGGAGATCTTGCGCGTCCATCCCGATGAACCCCAGCCGGACCGGATCGACTATATCGTCTCCTGCCTGCGCAAGGGCGATGTTGTTGCCCTGCCTACCGACACTTTCTACGGCCTGGCGGTGGATCCGGTCAATTTGCACGCTGTGGAGCAAATCTACCAGTTGAAGACGCGCCAGAGGCATAAGCCGCTTTCGCTGCTGATTGCTTCGTTGGCGCAGGCTTATGAGTTGGCGCGCGATACCGACCCGCAACTGGATAAGCTGGCGGAGCGCTTTTGGCCGGGCCCACTCACGGTCATCGTCCGCGCCGGCACCAAGCTGCCTCTGCGCTCGACGGCCAACACCGGCAACGTGGCCCTGCGCGTACCGGACGCAGCCATTCCGCGTGCCGTTGTGGAGCGCTTCGGGCTGCCGATCACGGCAACCTCGGCCAACCTGCAGGGAGCGTCGGAGTGTACGCACGCAGCCTGCGTCCGCGACCAGATCGGCGACCGCATTCCACTGATCATTGACGGCGGTCCCACCGGCCACTCGCAGCCCACCACCATCGTCGATCTCTCGCTGGGCCCTGGCCGCTGGGAGATTCTGCGCGAGGGCGCAATTCCGACCCACGAAATCGTCATGGTCTTGCAAAGGTAACGAAAGGCAGGGAACAGGGAACAGGGAACAGGGAACAGAACAGCAGGAGCCTCTAATTCTTCGCAGAAAAGCCGTTGGCTGCATCAGAGCTGTTTTCTAGTCCCTATTCCCTAGTCCCTGTTCCCTGCAACAGAAGGTGCGTAGGATGCGCCGGACAAACCAGAGACCGAGTAGGCCAAAGCTTCGCAAATGGGTTTTGCGCGCGGTGCTCCTGCTGCTACTGGTTCTGGCGGTGGGTGTGGTTGGCTGGTGCCGCTGGGTCTACGTGCAGATTGAGACCTACGCCGGCCAGGACCAGGCTGCCCCGTCTGACGCGATCGGTGTCTTTGGCGCGGCGGAGTACGACGGGCGGCCATCCCCGGTCTACCGCGCCCGGCTGGACCACGCACTCGCCCTGTACAAGCGGGGCATTGCTCCGCTCATCATCACCCTTGGGGGCCCAGGCGGAGACGAGTACTCAGAGGGCGCCGTGGGCCGCGAGTATTTGATGGGCATGGGCGTCCCCGAAGAAGCCATCATTGCCGAGACGGAGAGCCGCGATACCGAGGAGTCAGCGCGCCGCATTGCTGTGATTGCCCGCGCCAACGGGTTGCGGCGGCTGGTGATCGTCAGTGACGGAACCCACCTGTTCCGGATTCACCAGATATGCGCAGCGGACGGACTCAATGTGCTTACCTCGCCGCGGCCTCGTGCAGTCGTGCCGGAGGCTTCGCAGGAGGCGGAGCGCATCGCCCACGAGATCCTGAGCTATACGCTCTGGCGGGTTGACCTGCATTGAAGTCAGAGCGTCAAGCGGATCACGGGGAATTGCTCCACTCCAGCATGCGGAAGCACCGCCATAAGGCCCAGTGCGAACGCCGCCGCGCTGGCGGTGGAGAGGAAGTTCACCGCGTCGTTGTTGAGCCAGCCGCGCCGCTCCAGCGTTGCTCCCAACAGGCTGTCGAAGAACAGGCCGAAGACGCCGCCCGCGCCACTGATCCAAAACATGCCAGAGTCGCCGCGCATGGCAACGGTTCCCAAGGCCGCGACAATTCCCGCCGCAGCCACGCCCGCCAGCGTGCCGGCCAGGCTTATGGCCCCGTCTGTGCCGGGATCGGCTTGGCGCAAGGTGGTGATCATGCGGGGCCGGCCGCCCAAAACCTGGCCAATCTCCGAGGAGACCGTGTCCGCCGCGGCCTCGGCAAGCGCCGCCAGCGCCACGGCAAACAGGGGCATTGGCGCGAGGGTGACGCGGGTAAACCAGTTGGTATCGGTCAGCCAGGACTGCAGCACTTCATTGGAGGCAATCGCGGCCACGCCCAGATTGGCGGCTACCTGGGACGCTGCCCGGCCTCGCCGCTTTTCCCCCGTGCCCAGCCGTTCTTTCTGCACCCGGCCAAGCCGCGTGGCGATATAGGCGAGCAAGGAGACCGCCAGCACCGGGACCAGGGCTGTTTGCCAGGGTTTGTAGGGGAACATCACGGTGGAAAACATGAGGTTGGCGGTGATGGCCGCACCCGCTGCCGCCGCGGCCAGGGTGGCGGCGCGCAGCTTCAGGACGACCATGCCGAGCAGCAGGCTGAGACCCACCGTCCAGATGGCCACGGGAGCCGATTGCGTCGTCCACCAGTGGGTTTGGAGCACCACACCGGCAGCCACAAAGGGCATCACGATGAGCAGGACCAGTTTCGATTGCCAGATGAGTTTCGATTGCGACATCCGCTTCATTTGAGCCACACTTCATCGTAACCTTTTGCCGCAAGGGCTCCCCTTATGGATGGCGACCGCCTCTTGGTGAGCACGAGCGGACTATTTGATTGGGAAAGCTCAAGTCAATCGGTTTACACTCATCTGCGCGGCGCATTCCTGCAGATTTGCGTCGTCACGGAGTTGTCCATGCAAAGGTTTTCATCCGTCCTTGCGGTTATTGCCGGAATCGTTCTAACCACAGCTTCTGTCCCAGCCCAATCTCCAGGGCAACGGCTGGAACTCGACCGCAAGGGCGAGACCATTGTGCTGGAGCCGTATGCGCCCAACATTCTGCGCGTGACGCTCAGCCTGAGCCGCGAACCGGCCCTGGCTGCGCCCGGATTTGGTTTTGTCGCAGTGCCCGCGGCTTCGGGATGGTCGGCATCCCAGAGCGCGCAGGCCGACGTTTACCAGTCGGCGCGAATTGTGGCCACGGTGGACCGCGACCTTCCTCCAGGCCATCCGCCGGTTCAGACCGAGATCGACATCCACAAGTATTTCAACGGCTCCACGCCGGGCGCGCACATTACCCTGCGCACGCCGGAAGGCAAGACGCTGCTTGAACTCACCGGCTGGTCGCAGTCCGTGCCCAATCACAAGGATGGTACGGCGTCCGTGGCGCAGGATCGCCGTCCCACCGACCCCGAGTTCTACGTCGTGGGTGCTACGTTTGTGTCGCCCGGCGACGAGCACTACTACGGACTGGGCCAGAATCACGAGGGATTTCTCGACCATCGCGGCCATCCGGTCCGTTGCTGGCAGGATTACACGGCCCCGGCCGCTCCCAGCACCTGCGTGCCGTTCCTGGTGACCAACAAGGGCTATGGGCTGGTATGGGACAACCCATCCAAGACCACTATCGAGCCCGGTTTCAATGAGCAAACCCGCTGGACCTCCGAGGTAGGCGACCGGGTTTCGTTCTTCGTGATCGCCGGCGCCGGCGCGGACGAGATCTACGCCGGCTACAAGCTGCTGACCGGCCCCACGCATATGCTGCCCAAGGCTGCTTATGGCTACATCCAGTGCAAGCAGCGCTACGCGAGTCAGAAGGAAGTGCTGGACGTTGCGCAGGGCTATCGCGACCGCCATCTGCCGGCTGACGTGATGGTTGTGGACTGGTTTTACTACACCAAGATGGGCCAGATGGACATGGATCCCAAATTCTGGCCCGATCCCGCGGCCATGAACAAGCAACTGCACGCGATGGGCTTTGAGACCATGATCAGCGTCTGGCCGCGGTTTGTGCCTGAGGACCGCTTCTATGCTCAACTGCGCGAAAAGGGCTGGCTGATCCATCTGGCCGACGGCACACCCATCGACGGGCTGCCTTACGATCGTGCAGGATCGGACATCGACACCACCAATCCCGAGGCAGCCAAGTGGTACTGGAAGACCATTCACAACAACATTCTCAACCTTGGCTTCGACTCCCTGTGGGCCGACGAAACCGAACCTGACTTGCCTCCCAACGGCGCTTACTTCCACATTGGCCCCGGCACGCAATTCTTCAATGTCTATCCGCTGTTTCACACCGCGGCGCTTTATGACGGCTTCCGCGAGGACGAGCCGGATAAGCGGGCGCTGATCCTCTCCAGGGACGCCTATCTCGGCGCGCAGCGGAACGGGGCCATTTTCTGGTCTTCGGACATCTATCCGACCTGGGACACGCTCAAACGCCAGATTCCCACAGGCCTGGACTTCGCCGCCTCCGGCCTGACTTACTGGTCCAACGATACCGGCGGCTGGCAATACCTGCCAGCAGAGCACCATCCAGACCACCCGCCTCTGCTCGATCCCTCAGACGCGCGCGCCAATGTGGGCGGCTACGACGACTATCCGGAGCTCTACACCCGTTGGCTCCAGTACGCCACGTTCCTGCCCATCATGAGAGCCCACGGCAGCCGCCCGGCCAACGAGGTCTGGTCCTATGGCAAACAGGCTGAGCCAATTCTGGAGAAGTACCTGCGCCTGCGCTATCGGCTGATGCCTTACATTTATTCGCTCGGCTACAACACATGGCTTACCGGCGCGCCGTTCATGCGCGCACTGCCCTTGGATTTTCCGAACGACCCGAAGGTTGCCGATTTGAGGGACGAGTACATGTTCGGACCAGCGTTTCTGGTAGCGCCGGTCACGGAGCAGGGCGCAACCAGCCGGGAGGTTTATCTGCCGGCCGGAGCAGACTGGTACAACTATTGGAGCCAGGAGCGCGTGAAAGGCGGCCAGACCATCACAGTTCAGGCGCCTATCGACACCATTCCGCTGTTCGTCAAGGCGGGTTCGATCGTTCCGTTGGGCTCTCCTGTGGAAAGCACGCATGAAACGCAGGCCATCGCGAAGATCTCCATTTACCCTGGCGCGGACGCGAGTTTCACGCTCTTCTCGGATGATGGCAAGACCTATGCGTACGAGAAAGGCGCGGGTTCCATCACCCGGCTCCACTGGGACCAAGCCAAACAACTGCTGACCCATGAGGGCGATCCAGCCTGGAGCGGGCCGGACAGCGCGGTTGTTGAAGTCGTCGGGGGCGTCGCCGGCCGCTGATCCCATGCTTTCGGCCTTGCAGAGGCGTCGGGCGAGATCATGGCCGCACCCGCGCCGATACCGTTCCACGGGCCGGTGGCGTCTAATCCCCGGCTGCCTGATTTACAATCACGAGGTAAGCAGGAAAGAACTGAATGAGGCTTTTCTTCATGAATTCAGGCCACACGCGCATGCGGTTGGTTCAGGCGGGCGCGGTCGTTGCGGCTGTTGCCCTGATTGCCGGATGCGGCAACACATATCGGGCGGTGGTTACGCCCGTGAACACCAACGGTCCGGCCGCGCAGCCTGGGTCGTTTACGGTGGTGGTTTCGGCCCCTTCGCCCACGACGGCCGGCATTGCCACGATCATCGACTACTCCGGCGATTCAGTGTTGGCCGAAGCGCCCATCGGTCCCGGTCCCACTGCCTTTACCATCGACGCGACCGGTTCCAATGGCTACACCGTCAACAGCGATGGCACCTTGAGCAATTTCCCAATTTCCAACGCGCTGCAGGCCAATAAGGTGAGTTATTCCACGCTGGCTACGACGACCGCACCCTATCCGCCCGTGAACATGTTCTCGCCATCGGCCGGACTATGGACCGCGGATCTGACGGGCAACTCCGGGGACTTCTTTACCGGGATTCCTGAGGCTTTCAAGCTCGCTATTCCGGTGGCGGCAACGCCCGTGACGATCATCGGGCCAGGCACGATCGGCCAGCGTAACTACGTCATCAGCCAGGGCAACGTTTCCAGCGGTGTGGCCTGCAATATCTCGCCTACAACGGGTCCCGTCGGCGTGGCGACGGCGATCGAAACAGGCACTCTCACGGTTTCGGCCAGTATTCCGTTAGGCAAGTGCCCCGTTTTCGGCGTGCAGAGTTCCGATTACAGGCGATTCTTTGTCATGAACCGGGGAGATGACACCATTACGGTGATCAACAGCCAGAACAACACGGTGGATTCGTGTATTCCATTCGTGAATCAGAGCGGCCAGACGGTGACGTGCCACCCCAGCCTGCCGGTTAGTCCGGCTCCGGGCCTTTTGCACGCCGGCCCGGTGTATGCCGAGTACAACGCCGCCACCAGCCAACTCATCGTGGCCAACTATGACGGCAACTCCATCAGTGTGATCGATGTGAGCATGGATGAGTACGGCAACGACAGCGCGACGTTCGGCACGACGTTTACGATTCCGGTGGGCAACAATCCCGCCAGCGTGACCGTGCTGGCCGACGGCAGCCGCGCCTATACGGCCAACCAGACCGACGGGACAGTGACCATCGTGGATCTGTCCAGCCACACGGCTGAAAAGGCGCCGCTTCCGGTGATCGGCCACCCGCGCACCGTGGTCTCCACTCAGAATTCGAGTTATGGCAAGGTCTATGTGGCCTCGCCTGACAGCCCCTATCTCACAATCATCCGCACCGATCTTGACATTGTCGACACCACGGTCCTGGTGGAGGGCAACATTGTGGACGTGCGCGTGACCACGCAAAACGGATCGAGCGGCAACAGCAACACCGTCAGCCGCGTGCCTGGTTATGGCGAGCCCTGTTATCTGCCGGGCGCGGCGGCTCAATCGACCCTCCTCGCCTGCCAGACGTTGCCGTAATATACGTTTTTTTGAACCGATGCGGATCGAAGCAGCCAAAGAAGTTTTCCCCAAAGGGAGATTTCTTTGGCTGTTCGTTTAGCGGGTGAATCGACGAAAAAGGTGACAAGCACCGGAAAAATGCGCGTGGATCTTCTCCTGGTCGAGCGGGGTCTTGTTCCCAGCCGCGAACGGGCTCGCGCGTACATTCTTGCCGGCAGGGTCCTGGTCCGGGAACAAAAGGTGGATAAACCGGGCACGATGGTTCAAGAGGATTCTCCCATCCGGCTACTGGGTGAGGATCCGCCCTATGTGAGCCGCGGCGGCCTCAAGCTGGCTGAAGCGCTTAAGCATTGGCAAATTTCAGTAAACGGCAAGGCCTGCCTCGATGTGGGAACCTCGACCGGGGGATTCACCGATTGCCTGCTGCAGCATGGCGCCGCCCATGTCACCGCTGTCGATACCGGCTTCGGCCAGATTGCCATGAAGCTGCGCAACGACCCGCGGGTGCGCTTGTTGGAGCGAACCAACGCCCGGTATCTTGAACCCGGCGCACTGGCTGTCGGGAACGGAACTCCCGAGCCGACCTTCCTGGCGATGGACGTATCGTTCATCTCGGCTACGTTGCTGCTGGGGCCGGTTTTGGCTGCGGGACCTGGTCTGTCTGAGGCGGTAATCCTGGTCAAGCCGCAGTTCGAAGCCGGACGCGAACACGTCGGCAAGGGAGGCATTGTCCGCGATCCAGAGGCGCACAGGCTGGCGATCGACAAGGTGGCCGATTGCGTGCGGTCGCTGGGCTGGGACGTGGTCGAGACCATTGCATCGCCGATTACCGGCGCGGAGGGCAACCGGGAGTTTCTGCTGTACGCGCGCCGTCCTTGAGTTCAAGGGCGGGCTGGGCGCAGGGGCGACGCATATAAATTCCTTGGCGTTGGCAAAAGGCAGTCAGACACTTATGGGACTTCAAACCGAACGTAATCCGGCCGACGAAACGAGCCAACACACCTTCGTGAATGCAAAACGGAGGGGATTCATGGACCGAATAGGATCAAAACCATCTGAATCGGGTTGCCATATCACTTTCCACGAACCAGGCAGGTAAACGTTTGTTCCGCATTGCGATGTGCGTCGGCCCTGGGGCTGGGCGAGCCGGTGGAACGTCTTCCCGGCCCCATCCGGTACACTGGGACCGCATGATTCGCATCGCCATTGTTTGCAAACCGCAGAAGGAAGAGCTGACCCGGCTTTTACCGGAGTTGATCGGATGGCTGCGCCAGCACGGCTACGAGCCGCTGTTGGACCTGGAGGGTGGCCAGTACACCACGGCTGCGCCCGCGGTGGACCGGGCAGAGATGCCCGCCTGGGGGCCGGGATTGGTGATCGTTCTGGGGGGCGACGGCACGCTGCTGTCCGTGGCGCGCATCTTTGCCGCTTGTGAAACGCCAATCCTCAGCGTGAATCTTGGCTTTCTAGGCTTCTTGACCGAAGTTCGCCTGGCGGACCTTTATTCCACGCTGGAGGGCTGGTGCAACGATTGCCACGTCCTCGATGCGAGGGTCATGTTGCATGCGGCGCTCTGGCGCCAGGGCTCGCTTCACTCCAGCTATGAGGCGTTGAACGAAGTAGTAGTCTCCAAGGGAGATATTGCCCGCATGGGGGACTTCGCGGTGGAATTGGATGGCAAGAGCGTTGCCCGGTTCCGCGCTGACGGCGTCATCGTTTCCACTCCCACTGGGTCTACGGCCTATACGCTGGCGGCCAATGGTCCCATTCTCACCCCGGACGTGGATGCGATGGTGGTTACGCCGATCTGCCCGCACCTGCTGACCCTGCGGCCCATTGTGGTGCGCGGCGATGCTTCGCTAACCGTCCGGGTTGAGGGTATTCCGAATCAGGCCCTGTTGACCGTGGACGGGCAAAAGGCTGTCGTGTTGCACCTGGGCGACGAGGTGCGTTGCCAGCGCTCAAGCTACACCGTCAACCTGGTCCGCATGAGCGAGAGCGGCTTTTTTGAGGCGCTGCGCAGCAAGCTGAGCTGGGGAGAGAGGTAGCGGCTCTTGACAGGCGCAACCGGCGGCGGAGCCGTCCCGCTGCTATCTGCCCGCCAGTTCGCTCAGCAGCACTTTGGCCTTGGCGGCGAGTGTGTGGGCTCCATCCACATCGCCCGAGGCAAGCGCCTCACGGGCCTGCTTGAGGAAATCCCTGACATGCGCTGCTGTTTTCTGCTCCAGGTCGCTCAAAGTTCGATTGATCCCATTCAGCCCACGCTCGGTGGCCGCAATCGAGCTTAGCGTCTGCTGACGCAAATCGGAAGAATCGCCCGAGGAAAGCTGGCCGATCGCGCTCACTTCTGGGGTTTGGTTCGCGGCTTGCTGGGTATTGCCGGCGGCCGGCGGGGCGGTGTCGGCGGCTTGCTGGGGATTCATGCTGGCCGGCTTCCGGCGCCTTACCGGCGGCTTGGACGCCTGCTCCAATTGTGAGCCGGACGCAAGCGGCTGGCTGGGAATCGTGGTCACCGAGGGCGGAAGCTCGACAGCCACAGTCGCGGGCTTGGGAACGGTACTCAGAGGCGGCGCATAAGGCTGCAACGTGGATGGATGGGTCTTGTGGAAGCACGCCGTGAGTAACAACGGCAGCAACCAAGCGACACTCGTTGCAGGCAGCTTCATCCCCCAAGCCCTTTCTCGCTTTGAACCATGGCCGGCTGTAGATGCCGGCGTCCCCATTCCGTGGCGGCGAGTGGAATGCGCAGCAGGAACTCCGTGCCACGGCCTGGCTTCGATTGTACTTCGATGCTGCCATGGTGCAGCTGGAGAATTCTGTAGGTCATGGCCAGGCCGATGCCGCTCCCCCCGCTCTTGGTGGTGAAATAGAGGTCGAAAATCTTCCCTTTGATTTCGTCGGCAATGCCGGACCCTTGATCGGAGATTCGCAGCACGGCAAACTTGCGGTCCTCACCGAGGATGACTTCCAGCGTGCCGCCCTCGGGCATGGATTGTGCGCCGTTCTGAATCACATTGAGCGCGGCCTGTTTCAGCAGGTCGGCATCGAAATTGGCCAGAAGCGGATTGGCCGGCATTTGGCTCACGAGGGTAATGTTATGCGTTGAAAGCTCCGCAGCGGCCAGCGCAAGCACGTCGTCGATGACCGAGCGCAGATCCTGCTCGCGGAGTTGAAGCTCCACCGGGCGCGTGAAGTCCACCAGCATCTGCACCACGCGGTCCAGGCGGTGAATCTCCGCGTCAATCACCTCCAGGTGGCGGACCGCCGGGGCGCTGCTGTTTCCCAGTTTGCTCTTCAGCAGCTCCAGGTGCACCACGATGGCGTTGATGGGGTTTTTCACTTCGTGGCCCACGCCGGAGGTGAGCCTGCCAATGGCCGCCATGCGCCGCGAGAGTTCCAGCTCCGACTCGATCTCTTCGGCCGATTCCAGATCGTGTAGAGTGATCAGCGCGCCCAGCCCCTGGTGCGTTTCATCGTCGTGGATAAAGTCCAGCGAGGCCTGAATCCGCTTTCCGGTTTCGGTGAGAATCTCTTCCTGGACCAGGTTGATGCCCGCATCGAAGGCCTCGCGCAGGGTTCGCCCGAGTACCGTGGAGCGGTCGAATATCTCCCGCACCTGCAGGCCCAGAATGCTGCCGCCCTCAACGGGCAGAAACCGCCGCGCCGCCTCTGAGACCAGCACCGCCCGCCCGTCACCCGTGAAGAGCAGGATTCCGTCCTGCAGGTTGCCGAGAATCTGATCGAGATTCTCCTTTAACGCGGAGAAGACCTCTTCCACACTGCGCATGCGCTGTCCGATGCGCTCGATCTTGCTCGAGACGCGGGCCGCCATATCCTGCTTGTCCAGCTTGCCCAGCTTGTCCTGCTTGCCCTTCTTGCCCTGCTCTTCTACCGGACCGATGGCCTCACCTTCCGCCGTCAAGGTATCGAGCTGTTTGCTGATCCTCTCCATGGGCCGGAGGGCAAGGTTGCTCAGCAGGAAGGCCGCCACCAGCGCTGTGACCAGAGCAAAACCCATGAGCGTGAGCGCCGTGTCCAGCCACGGCGCATAAGAGGCGCGCAGCAGCGTGGTGCGTACCCCCACATGTACGGTGACAAAAGGCTCGCCATTTCGTTCCAGCGGCACCACAACGTCAAAGACCCTGGGCGGACCGAAGACCGCGGTCATCAATTGGATGGGATTGGCATCGCGCAACTGGCTGTAGTTGGGGCGGACAGCCAGCGGCTTGTCTTCGTTCTCGGGATTGGTGCTCAGCAGCGTGCTGGACTGCCGGTCGGCAATGTTGATGTCGTATACCGTGAACGAGTAGCGGTTGACCGATTCGATCACTGCCTGCAGCTCCGCATTGTTCCTTACCGCCGCGGCTTCCAGATTGCGCAACTGGGTTGGATTGTTGGGATCGACCGTCTGGTCCTTGAGTCCGGTCTCGAGCGCAGTGCGCAGGGCAAGCTGAATCTGGTTGGCCACCATCCAATTGGTATCGTAGGACTGCTGGACCGCCGATTGCAGAAGCTTGGTTACGTAAACCAGCGAAAGGGATCCAGAGATGAGAAACACCAGGACGGTGATGGCCAGAACGAGTTTGGTTTTCAGACGCATGAATTAGCCTGGCTGCTCTTCTCGTTGGCGGCCGTACGCCTTGAGCTTGTTGTGGAGGGTCTTCAGGCTCACACCAAGAATTTCGGCGGCTCGGGTCTTGTTCTGCCCGGTGGCTTCGAGCGTGCGCAAAATCAGCAGCCGCTCGGCCTCGTCCACGGTCGAGCCGACGCGCACCGGCACCACGCCCGCATCCAAGGCCTGTGTGGCTGGAATTCTGGTTTTCCCAAAGCCTGAAGGCAGGTGGCCAACATCCAGCGGCGCGCCGTCCGAGCATAAGACAACCGCCCGCTCGATGGTATTGCGCAGCTCGCGGGCGTTGCCGGGCCAGTCATAGGCCAACATCCGTTCCAGCATCGACGGCGCCACTCCGGAAACCTTGCGGCCGTGCTTCAGATTCATTTCGCTCAGCATCGATTCGACCATTGCCGGAACGTCTTCAAGATGTTCGCGCAGCGGCGGCATGGAGATGTTGAAGACATTCAGCCGGTAAAACAGATCCGGGCGCAGGTGGCCTTGGGCGACGGCATCGTCGGGGTTGCGGTTGGTGGCGGCCAGCACCCGCACATCGATTTCCTGCTCGGTGCGCGCTCCCAGCCGGCGGAGCTTCCGCTCTTCCAATACTCGCAATAGCTTGGCCTGCGTGCCAACGGGCATCTCGCCGATCTCGTCCAGCAGCAGCGTGCCTCCGTTCGCCAGTTCGAAGCAGCCAGCCCGCCGTTCCACCGCGCCGGTGAAGGCGCCTTTCTCATGGCCAAAAATCTCGCTCTCGATCAGCGTCTCTGGAATGGCCGCGCAGTTAACCGCAACGAAAGGGTGCGCCTTGCGTGGGCTCAGATCGTGCAGCGTGCGCGCCACCAGCTCCTTGCCGGTACCGCTCTCGCCGGTGATGAGCACCGAGACGTTGGAGGGCGCAATCTGCTCAATCAGGCCAAAGATCTCCCGCATGGAGCGGGAGATGCCCACCAATGCGCCCAGGACTCCGGTTTCGCGCAGCCGCCGGCGCGCTACCTCCAGCTCGATCTCGGTGTTGCGCTGGCGGGTGGCGTTGGCCAGGATCGTGCGCAGCCGGGTGGCGTCCACCGGCTTCTGAAGAAAATCGTAGGCGCCCAGCTTCATGGCTTCCACGGCCAAGTCGATGGACCCCATCGCGGTGAGTACAATCACCGCGAGATTCGCATTGAGGCCAGACCCCTCCTCGGCCAGTTTTGTCAAAAGACCAATGCCGTCGAGTCGGGGCATCTTCAGGTCGGTGACCACAATGGCCGGGTCCCAGGCCAGCGCCTTTTCCCAGCCCTCCATGCCGTCGCGCGCGGTCTCGGTGCGGTAACCCCATCCGGAGATCAGCTCGGCAAGCCCCATCAGCGCGTGGGGTTCGTCTTCGACAATCAGCACCTTTACCGAGCTCTGCATGTGCGTCAACCCTGTAACTTACCTTTCTACCACGCACGCAGGCCCGTGTCTGAGCACTCATGCCCCCCCAACCCTCCTCCCATTCACTTTGGCGGTGTGAGCGAGACGATGCGTGGGTCCGAGTAGAGCTTGCCCAGAGCTGCGTCGCGCGTGGCGGAGACAGGTTGAGATGCAGCCAGGAACCATGCCCAGCCGGAGCGATCCGTGAAAGCATCGGGCGATGGGAGATCGCCCGTCAGCTCGACGCCGATGGGCTTTCCGCCGGCGGACTGCCCCAGAAAGCGGCCGACGGGGAAGCGTGTATCGACCTGGTTCAGCTGGATCTCAACCGCATCCGTCGAGAGCAAGCCGGGGAAGAAGTCACTGAACAATCCGCTCCCGCCCGGCCTGAAATCGGGCGCCCCGGCTTCCCACACCCACACAAGGTTGCGCAGGCCGTCATGGTTCACCAGCCGATCGAAGAGCTGACGATAAAGCTCCGCCGAGCCGTGAATGCCTTTGCGGCCAGCCCACCAGAAATTCTTGCCGTTGGACTCCGGGTAAGGGTTCCAGAACACCGCGATTCCGGATTTCTGAAGCTCTTTGAGGGTTTCCGCCGCTTCGTCTACCTGCGCACACCAGCGTTGGTTCAGGGCGCTGCCCGGCGTGAGCAGTTCGTTCCACTCGAAGTCGGTCAGCGTGTCTTTGGGGTTGGCGGCCGCATTGTCGGTGGGACGCGGAGCAAGCCAGGTGAGGTTGATTACGGCCCCACCAGCGTGGGCGCGGCGAAGCTCTTGCACAAGGTCGCGGCGCGCTTCCGGTCCGGCTGGCTTCAGAGCACTCGCGTCGCCCCCTTGCAGAGTTGCGCCATAAATCGCTGGGCTTTTTCCCGTCGCCTGCACCACTGCGGCGGTCTCTGCTCCCTGGGAAGCGGGATCATTCTGCTGGCCACTCAGCACAGCCTGGCCTGAGGCGGCCCGCAGACGCGCCAGAAGGGCCTTTGCCTCGGCTGTTGCACCGCGGCTCACCGGATCGGCCTCGGCTCCGCCGCCAGTGCGCTCAGCCGTAGCCTTTCTCATCGCCTCCATCGGTCCGGCCAGGCGCGGATCGTCGCGATTCAGCGCGCGTGGGGAGTGGTAGAGAGCAATGGCCTGGTCAAGCGTGTTTCCGGAATGAATAAACTCGCTCCAAGTCATGAAGTAGGTCCAGCGCGGCTGCCGGTCGAGCACCTCGAGGCTGGGCATGCCGCCCACCTCGGCCAGGGCGATGGGTTTGCCGGCGGCCAGATCGATCATGCTCTGGTAGTAGTCCTGCTTGAACTCGCCGTAGATGTCCATGGTCACCACATCGGTGAACTGCGGGCCGGGATAATAATCGGCAATCGGCGGCCAGCCGGGATTGGGCGCGTTTACATTCCAAACCCACACCAGGTTGTCCAGATGATGGACGTTCACGAAGCGGTCGTAGATCATGCGATAGAGCGCCGCTGAACCATCCTTGCCGGGCCGGCCGCCCCACCAGAACCAGTTGCCGTTCATCTCGTGGTAGGCCCGGAAGAGTACCGGAACATGGGCATCGCGCAGTTGCCGCAGATAGCCTGCGATGACATCCACCTGCGCGCACCAGCGATTATTAAGGGGGCTACCGGGGGTAAGGAGTTCCTTCCACTCGTAATCCGTCAGATGGCCCTGCACACTGTCGCGGAAGGTGACCGGCTCGTCGTCTGTGGGCCTGACTTCGTGCCAGGTGAGCGCGATGACCGCGCCGTTGCGGTACTGCCGCTCGACCTCCTCGATCATGGCCGGCCGCGAAAGCACCGAATCCTTGTCGTCCCCGGCGGAGAAACCAAAGTCCTCCCCGAAGAGGCCAGGGTATTTGCCGGTCAGGTCGTAGGCCATGTCGGTCCAGCGCGAGCCGTCGTTGGGATAGTTGTGCTGGCCGGTGATGGTAGCCTTGCCGGAGATGGAATCGAGATAGGCGAGCAGCGCGCGTGCCTCAGGAGTTGCGTGAGGGTTCACAGGCTCCGGAGCCGCTTGCGCCCAAAGGCCACATTCCAGAGCAGCAGCCAGAACTCCTGCCGCAATCCGCATCATCCGCATTGTGTTCATCCGCATCGTGACGTACCAACCTTTCGCGGTGCAAATTATAAATGGCTTGGCGATTGTGCGGGGGCTGGGGGGGGGAACCAAGCAGGGCAATCGCATTTGGAATGTTTTGAAAGGGCACGGCTTTAGCCGTGCCGATTTCAGGGCCAATATTGCCGGCTTTAGCCGCCGAGGGATGTATTGAAAACTCTCAAATCATCCCCCAGGGGCTGAAGCCCAGAAGTCCTCCGGCTGTTTTGCGGCNNATTTCAAATGCGATTGCCCTGGGAAACCAAGGCACGGCCGTTTGCTTAGCCTGCCTTCTCCGTCAGTTCCGCCCAACGGGCATAAAGGGCGTCGATCTCATGCTGCGCTCGATCCAACTCGGCCAGCGCCTCCTGGAGAGCTTTGGCGTTGGTTGCAATCTCGGGGTGCTCGACGCGGTCGCGTGCCGCGGCCAGGCGGGCGTCGGACTCTTCGACGCGATGCTCGATGGCGGCAAATTCGCGAGCTTCGAGGTAGGAGAGCTTCTTCTTGGCGCCCGAATTGGACGCCGATGCAGCACCTGTCCGCTGTGCGGGGCTTGATCCGTCTGCCCGGCGCGCGGATTTGCTCTGATCTTGTCCGCCCTTTTCCAGCCCGCCCTGTTCGAGCTGGTCCTGTTCTTCGATCCAGTCTTCCCATTGCGCATAGTCGGCAAAACGTCCCGTGTGGCCTCTGCCATCGAGGCCCAGAACGGTTGAGGAGACGCGGTTCAGCAGATAGCGGTCGTGGGTAACCAGGACCAGCGCTCCGGGGAAGTCGAGCAGATTCTCTTCGAGGATTTCCAGCGTAGGAATGTCGAGATCGTTGGTGGGCTCGTCGAGCAGCAGAACGTCGGCCGGTTCCAGCATGAGCCGCGCAATCAGCACGCGCGCCCTTTCGCCGCCGGAGAGGTTGCGGACCGGCTGATTGAGCTGCTCGCCTGTGAACAGGAACCGCGCGGCCCAACTGGCCACATGGACGGTGCGCCCCTGGTGGATGACGCCGTCGCCTTCAGGAGCCAGGGCGCGGCGGAGGGTGAGACTCTCGTCCAACTCCCGCATCTGGCTGAAGTAGACCATCCGCAGCGCCTCGGCCCGGCGAATGCTGCCCTCGGCCTGCTCGATTTCGCCGCGCAACAAGCGCAGGAAAGTGGTTTTACCGCTGCCGTTCGGGCCTACCAGGCCCACTTTCATGCCCGCGGTGAGGATAAAGTTGAGGCCGGTGAAGAGGCGGCGCCTGTTCTCCACCCTGTTCTCCACCTCGTTCTCTCCGCCGCTTGGCACATCGCAAGCTACGCCCTTGAACTCGACCAGGCGCTTGGTCTTGCGCTGGCTAGCTTCAAAGTCGATGCCCGCCGTGTTGATGGACGTGCGCGAGTCCATCACCGCCAGTTGGCCGATCATCGCGTTGGCTGTGTCGATGCGCGCCTTGGACTTTGTTGCCCGCGCCTTGGGGCCGCGCCTGAGCCATTCGATCTCAGTCTTGACGCGATTGCGCAGGCTCTCCTGCTGGCGGTTCTGCGATTCGAGGTAAGCCTGCTTTTCCTCAAGAAAGCGGCTGAAAGTACCTTTTACGCGAAGCAGGCCGTCAGCAAAGATGCGATTCAGTTCGATGATCTCGCTGGAAGTGGATTCGAGGAAATAGCGATCGTGGCTGACGGTGACGGCGGCGAAGGAGGAGTGGGTCAGCAGCTCCTCAAGCCATTCGATGCCGGCCAGATCGAGGTGGTTGGTGGGCTCGTCCAGCAGCATCACTTCCGGCTCGATGACCATGGCCTGGGTGATGGCCAGCCGCTTGCGCCAGCCGCCGGAGAGCGAGGCTGCCTCGGCGTTGAGGTCGGCAAATCCCGCGCGCCCCGTCAATTCGCGCAGCCGGCCTTCGCGTTCGGCCTCATTGACATGCGCCGCGGCCAGCGCCTGCTCCAAAACTTGCCGGATGGTCAGGCCGGGGCTGAAGCGCGAGTCCTGGGGCACGTAGGCGGCGCGAGCACGCTTGCGCACTGCCAGTTCGCCCGAATCCGGCTCGACCTGCCCGGCCAGAATCGCAAGCAACGTTGACTTGCCCGCGCCATTGGGACCGATCAGGCCGATGCGAGCACCGTCATCGACGGTGAAGGAGATGTTTTGAAACAGGGGTTTGGCGCCAAACTGTTTGGTCACCGACTGCGCATTGAGAATCGGAGGCATCTCTTCCAGAGTACCGTGCTGGCCCAGTTTGGTTGCGGCTACGCCGGATTCGCCGCAGCGGCATTCTGATCATTCAGCGCGCTTTTTCTGAAAACTGGACACCGCGGGCGGTTGGTGAAGAAGCAACCTGGCAACGGCTGGATCCTCGCGAGCCGCTTTGCGGAAAGTGAAGAAACTGAGCCCAGCAGAAAGCGCCAAATGCCTGGGGACATGCACCACGTCCCGATGTGCCGATCAGGGCATTCTCGACTTCAGCTTGATCGTCTCGCCATCCACGGTGAACCTGCCGTATCCGTGGTGGTGAATGGTCTTCGGATTCTTTTGCGTTGGGTCGATCCACGCCTTCAGGACCTCCAGAACGAAGAGATTGAACTTGTTGACGAGACGGGTATCGATCACCTTGCATTCGAGGTTGGCGAAACACCCGGCCACCAGAGGCGGCGCAACACACTCGGCCGGCGCCTGCGTCAGTCCGAATCTCTCGAACTTGTCCACATCGCGGCCCGAGCAGTTGCCGATTCCCACCACGATCGGCGCCATTTCCAGCCCTGGAACGGCAATCACGCACTCTTTTGTGGCCCGCAGTGCGGCAAAGCTGTGATCGGCGTTGCTGACCACACAGGCTACCAACGGCGGCTCAAACTCGACCATCGTATGCCAAGACATCGTCATGACGTTGGCGCGGCCCTTGCAGGCGGTCGTCAGCAGAACCACCGGGCCGGGTTCGAGCAACTGGTACACCTTCGATAGAGGCAGATCCTTCATGGCGTTTGCCGCTCCTTGAAACGGCCTGCAAGGGCTTCGACACGGCCTGCAAGGGCCTCGAGTCAACTGTAGCCGAGCACCGGATGAGGCGTGTACGGCTCCTCAAGAGAAGCAATCTCCTCATGCGTCAAATGCAACGAGAGCGCCGCCACGGCATCCTCAAGATGACGCGGCTTGGTTGCGCCAACAATAGGCGCGGTGATGCCCGGCTTGCCCAGCAGCCAGGCGAGTGCAACCTGCGCTGGTGGAACGCCACGATCTCCCGCAACCTGCCCCAGCCGGTCCACAACTTTGTGATCGGCTTCTTCGGTTTGCGAGTACATCTTCTTCCCGAATTGGTCGGTCTCGTAGCGTTTGGTGCTTTCACTTTGCCAGGGGCGCGCCAGGCGGCCACGCGCCAGGGGGCTCCAGGGAATGACGCCGATCCCTTCCGACTGGCAGAGGCCGATCATCTCCCGCTCCTCTTCCCGATAGAGCAGGTTCAGATGATTCTGCATGGAAACGAATCGAGTCCAGCCATGAAGATCGGCAAGATAGAGCGCTTTGCTGAATTGCCATGCGTACATGGACGAGGCGCCGATATAGCGCGCCTTGCCGGACTTCACCACATCGTGCAACGCCTCCAGAGTTTCCTCGATCGGCGTTTCGTAGTCCCAGCGATGAATCTGGTAGAGATCCACATAGTCGGTCCGCAGACGGCGCAGGCTCTGGTCGAGTTCGTGAAGGATGGCCTTGCGCGAAAGACCACGGCCGTTGGGTTCGTTGCGCATCTCGCCGTGAACCTTGGTGGCGATCACGACGGCTTCACGCCGGGTGTTGTCCTTCAGGAACCGGCCCAGCACCTCCTCGCTGGCGCCGCTTGAATAAACATTGGCCGTGTCGAAGAAATTGATCCCGAGATCGAGAGCCTGGCGAAGGAAGGGCTGGCTCTCTTCTTCGTTCAGGGCCCAGGCCTGTCTGCCGGCTTTCAGTTCGCCAGTGGCCGGCTCTCCGTAGGTCATGCAGCCGAGACAGATGCGTGAGACTTTGAGTCCGGTCTTGCCAAGATTCACGTAGTTCATTGCTTCTCCTTGGGGGCTGTGCGGATCGTCCAGCTCATGGCGACCCGTCGAGTCCCGAGCTTCCATTCAGTTTGAGTCTACTGCCGCCAGCAACGATTCAACGCCAATAACCCAGGCGTTCGTCCGCCTATACAGGCTGCGGAAAAACTCGTTCGGGCGGTAGGCGAGGGATTTATCCCTGGTATAAGATCAACAGAATCAATCCGGGCTTTATCTCCTGCATCGTCCACCGGCTTTGCCGACCCACGGAGGGATGAAACTGCATCCAGCGATGCCGCCGCTAACCCGCTAACTTGCTGTCCCCGCTTCAGCGGGGGCTAAATCGCTGCTTTTGCCCGAATACGCTTTTTCCGTTTGAATTGTTGAACTTGCAGCACAATCGAAACCTTGTTTCTGGTTAGACGGTACGCTCAGCGGACGCGGCCGCCCGCTCGGACGAGAGCGACGTGAACTGCTCTATGGGAAGGAATGGACCGGGGACGAGCTAGAGATGAAGACAGTTTGGGAGCAGGGCTATTTCATCTGGGGGCAAGGGCTGGCGGTTTCCGCGGCCATCGCCGCCATACCGACGCTGGTGCTGCTTTTCCTGCTGGGGGTAAAGCGTAAGCCAGCGTGGGTTGCCGGGCTGGCTGGTCTTGGCGCCACATGCGTCATCGCCCTGTTTGGATACCACATGCCGCTGATGCTCACTCTGAGTTCGGCAGCCCATGGGGCGGCGTTTGGCCTGTTTCCAATTTCCTGGATCGTTTTCTGGGCAATCGTGCTCTACAACATGACTGTTGAGACGGGGAAGTTTGCCATCGTCAAGGATTCCATCGGGTCTCTGACTTCCGATTTACGAATTCAGGCGATCTTCATCGCTTTCGGCTTTAGCGCGTTCATCGAGGGCGCCTCTGGCTTTGGGACGCCTGTCGCCGTGGCCGGCGCCATGATGGTGGGGTTGGGGTTTTCGCCCTATTATGCTGCCGCCATCTGTTTACTCACGAATACCGCGCCTGTCGCTTTTGGAGCCATTGGCGTTCCCGTGATCACATTGGCGGGAGTTACCGGGCTTCCCCTCGACAAACTGAGTGGCGCGGTTGGAACACTGTGTTCACCGATCGCAGTGATCTTGCCCGCTTACATGATCCTCGCCATGGAGGGTGGCGCCTCTGTGATGGAGGTTTGGCCTGCCGTGCTGGTGGCAGGACTGACGTTTGGAGGAGTTGAATACTTTGTTTCCAATTACATTGGCGTTCAGCTCACCGTCATTCTGAGTTCGATCTCCGCGATGGGCGCCCTGGTCATTCTCCTGCGGGTCTGGCGTCCACGGTCCCATACTCATAGAAAGCCGAAGGAAGGCACCGGCATTTTGCAGCCGGGCCCTTTTGAGCTTGCCACTTCAGCGTCAGCACGGGGGGCGGTAACACCCACCCACACAACATGGCAGGTCCTGGCCGGCTGGATGCCTTATATCTTTCTCGTCATCCTGGTTCTTCTCTGGGGATTCAAGCCTTTTCAGTCCATTCTGAACATGGCGACCTATGCCGTTCCGTGGCCTGGGCTTCACAATTTGATTCTTCGCACTTCCCCAGTTATGCCAGTTTCGTCGCCCTACCCGGCGATATTTAACTTGAACCTGTTATCCGCAGGCGGAACGTCTTGTATGTTTGCTTGCATTCTCTCGGCCATATTTCTGAGGATGTCGTTTCGCAGGTTCGTCAGGGTTATCCTGGCATCGGCACGGCAACTGGCACTGCCAATCGTGACGATTGCATCTGTTCTTTCGATGGCCTTTGTGATGAATTACTCCGGCGCAACCGGAACTCTGGGCCTCGCGTTTGCCACTACCGGCGCTGCCTTTCCATTCTTTAGCCCCTTCCTCGGCTGGCTCGGCGTCTTCCTCACGGGATCCGATACGTCTTCCAATGCACTCTTCGGAAGCTTACAGGTCATCACCGCAGGCAAGCTGGGGTTCAGCCGCGTCTTGATTGCCTCCGCAAACTCGTCGGGAGGTGTGATGGGCAAGATGATTAGCCTTCAATCCATCGCGGTTGCGGCCGCTGCTACTGGAATCACAGTCAAGGAGCAATCGCAGTTGCTACGTTTCACCCTGAAACACAGCATCATTCTGGCTACGCTCGTCGGGCTGGAAGTGCTGGTGTTTGCATATTGGATCCGCGTGATCTGATTTGCGTGCTCAGTGTCTTTGAGTCAGGTTGAAAGACTGTGTTCGACATGGAATGTAACTGAGGAAGGCGGAAGGGCCTCAGCGCCAGGAGCACTCCATCGCGTCCCGTTCGCAAGGGAAAGGATTGAAGACATCTCACTATTCGCTTGGCGGAGGATAGAAGGGCAACCGGGCGTCTTTCTCCTGGGCTTGCTTTACGGTCAAATCATCGAAGAGCAGGGGAGGTGCGATCACGGTCTGGGGCACATCTCCGGAGATGTTGTAGACATAGGGCTGGTTTCCCGCGCTCACAATGCCGGAGCGGAAACTGTGCAGGTTGAAGTCGCCAAGCTGGCCCCCGCGAACCACTTCACGGACGCCGTCGGCAACCTTGATGCGGTACATGGTGCGCGGCTGCGCGGGGCCTCCGAGCGTCGCTACCATGTACACATTGGGCAGGCCCTGATCCTTTCCCATGGCGATGAGCTTCTTGACAAGGTCGTCTTCGCTTACGGGATTTGCGGCCTCTACCTCGAGCACGCCGATCCTGGGAGTGGGCGCCTGGCCAGCCGCAGCGCGACCATGCCCGTTCGACTCGGGGAAATCGCGGATAGGTTCGCGGCCAAGCAGATAACTCACGAGTTTTCCATCCTGGACCAGCGTAACTTTTTGAGCCGGTACGCCTTCGTCATCGACGCTGTAGGCTCCTGTAAGTTCCTTGCCGGAGAAAGCCGTCAGGGTGGGATCGTCGACGACCGTGAGGAAGTCAGGCAACACGCGCGTTTGATAGCTGGAGTTATACGCGCCGGTGGTACGGGCGGTGGAACCGAGAGCCGGTGCGCGCGCCTCGACCGCATGGGCAAAGAGATCGTCGAAGCTGCGGGCGCTGGCATTGCCGGCCAGCAGCACCGGGCCGTGGTACTCCTCGGAGACGACCGGGGCCTTGCACAGTTCGTCCAGGCCGGTTAGAGCGTGCAGCGCGCCGGCGTGAAAGTGATCCGCAGAGCCCATCTCTTCGGCCGTGGCAGCGCTGACGGGGGACGAGCGCTCGAGGCGCATGCCGTCCGCGGCCTGAGCGGTGAATGCGGTCTCGGCATGATATTCGGAGTAACTCTTGCGCACGATGGCGCCTTCAGTATTAACCAGGTACTCGGTGCGAACCCGGCCTTTGACCTCGCCGTTCGACCCTTCAATCTCCGCGGCAAAAGTCTTGACCGTGGGATCGGTAAGCACGATCCCCGAACTCTCCACGATGTTCCGCTTCCAGGCTTCGCGATCAAGCGCGAGATGTAGTACCGGCTCAAGCACGATCACAGGCTTTTCCTGGGCGAAGCTGTTTGCCTGCGGAGGGGTCTGCACGGTCTTGAGCTCCGCTTGTTTCTTGGCGAAGTCATCGAGGGCTAATTTGTATGCCGTGTCGGCGGCAGTCCAGAGGCTGAAGCGGAGCGCGATGGGGTCGTCGTCGATGACTTCGATCGCGATCATGCCGTCTCCACCCAAGCCGAAGCGCTGCAGCAGCAATAGGAATTGGTTGTCTACCTTGGCGTGCGAATTATCGAACTTGTAATCGCCGACACGAACCCGCACGCGGGCAACGCGGCTGTGCGACTCATGCTCCGCGGTCAGGGCGCCGTATTCAGCTTTGGCGTTGTATTCGACGACATCGTCGATGCGGAACTCGATAAAGTACGGCTTCTCGGAATCCTGCAATTGCAGGCGCTTCTGATTGCGCCCAAGCTCGACGAGCATCGCTTTCAAAATGGGGTCCTGCTCAGCCTGCGCACGCGTAGCGGGCTGTTGCGCAGAGGCCGCAGCCGGGCCAAACGCGAACAGGATAAAAGAAGCAGCCGCCAGCACGATGGTGCGCGGAATCCATGCAAGGGTGCGCATTTATTGAACCTCCTGCGCCGTGTCCGCGCCAGGTGACGGAAGAATGGGTGGGCGCGCCTTGCCCTGCGGCGCTTTTTGGGTTTCAATCTCACCGAAAAGCATGGCCGGCGCGATGGCCGAAACTGGCACGCTGCCCGACTCCGCGCCGCACTCTCCATTGAAGACGCCCTGCTTATCGCCGGTGGCGAGAATTTGCGTGAGCGCGGTCTGGGGAGTGCCGACAATTTGGACGCCGCGCACCAGTTCGTCCGGCCGACCGTCCGCATAGACCCGATAGACGAGCTGAGGGATCACTTGAAATGCTTGCGGAGTTACACGCTGGGTAAGGGTGTAGCCGGAAGCGATGTCTTCAAAGTAGAGGCCGTAGGGTTTGTTCTGCTTCTTGATTTCGTCAATCAACAACTTCCGCAGCTTCTTTTCCGGGGTGATGTTGGTGGAGGTAACGATGAGAGTGCCCTGGCGGCCGGTGGGCATTCTGCCGATCTGTGCGCGGCCGTGGCCGTTCGAGGAATCGAAGTTCGCGATGGGCATCCGCGACATGAGGAACTGCTGCAAGATGCCTTTCTGGACCAGTTCGACCCTTTGCGCCGGTTGGCCTTCCTCGTCATAGGTGTAATAGCCGCTCAAGTAGGTTCCATCAAAGACCGCAATGGTAGGGTCGTCGGCTACAGAAATGAAAGCTGGAAGGATGGGCTTGCCTACATCCTTGGTAAAAGTCTGGCCTTCCTGGGTGCCACGCTGGCGCTGGCCCTCAAGGCGGTGGCCCAGGACTTCATGAAAAAAGACTGCGGAGGCGCGTCCCGACAGCAGCGCCGGTCCATTGTAGGGCTCAGCTACAGGGGCGGTGCGCAGCGCATCGAGTTGGCCGGCAAGAAGCTGGATCTGCCGCTCCAACTCTGTCTGCGAAGGCAGATCGTGGTCCGTGCGGCTCTCGAATGTGCGCGCCAGCGAGATATCCATGCCGTCCTCGGCGCGGGTGCTGGCCACGACCACGATGCGGATGAGCTGATGCGGATAGACGAGGCGCGATCCCTCGGAGGACACGAAGTAGTTATTCACACTGGAGACGGTGAGCACGACCATATTGGTGATGATTTGGGGATGGGCGCGAAAGATGGCGGAGAGTGCACGGATGCGCTGTTCCCATGCTTTGCGGTCGAGCGTTGGGGTGGGGATCAGCGGCAGTTGGGCGTGCACGGCATCCTGGCGGGAAAAGTCGGGCGAGTTATCTTCCTCTTTGGCCTGCACGGCCAGTTCCGACTTGACCTTGAGGTAGGACTGCAAGGCGTTCCCGTAGCACGCGTTTGTGCCCCACCAAAGGGTCCGCGCAATAGCGAGGCGATTTTCGGTAAGCGGGAGCTCGATGGAATGAAGGGCACTGGTGCGGTGTGTGCCGTGCGTGTTATCAACCTTCCAATCGCCGATGCGCACAGTAATATCCGCCGTGCGCTGGTGGCTCTCGTCCGACGAAACAATGGCTCCCTGCTGGGCAAGGATGTTAAGCCGGGTCAGATCGTGCGCGTCGTAGCCGATGTAGTAGGGTGGCTGCTGATTGGGCTGCGCCGCTTTGCTGAGCGATGTCATGGCGCGGTCAAGCTCCGCGGTCATGGCATCCATCAGCGGCGATGGCGCGCTGGAGGCTGGAGCTGTGACTGGAGTCGATTGCGCGGCGACGACGAAGGCTTTTGGAAATAAAAAGCAAAGTGCCAAGACAAGGAAAAGCGATTTGCATGAAGGCATTGGCGGCTATCAACCCCGTCGCCATTATAGCCTCAGGTCCCTGCGGCCATGCTCAGCCCCTCGATGTGTTTTTCTGAACGGCAGTTCATGTTTTGACAACAGAGTGTGAATGAAAGCGCGCGGGCCGGCGTTGTTTTGGCGGTGCGTGGGGCTGGGGGTGCGGTAAACTTGGACCCGATGCGAGTGTTTGGAATCGACTGCGGGACTGAGATTACGGGGTTTGGAGTCGTGGAATCGGACGACACCGGACGGGCGCCCCGGCTGGTGTGCAAGGCGATGGGGGCGATCCGGCTGAAGAAGAAGCTGAGTACGGCGGAGCGGCTATTGCAGGTGTTTCAGGAGCTGGGCGCGGAGATGGAGCGGTGGAAGCCGGACGCGGTGGCGATCGAGGAGGTTTTCTACTCAGTGAACGCCAAGTCGGCGCTGAAGCTGGGGCAAGTGAGGGGAGTGGCGCTGCTGGCGGCGGCTACGCAGGGGCTGCCTGTGGCCGAGTATGCGCCGTTGACGATCAAGTCGAGCGTGGTGGGGTACGGGCTGGCGAAGAAGGAACAGGTGCAGTTTATGGTGGCGAGGCTGCTGGAACTGGCCGAAGTGCCGGAGCCGGCGGATGCGGCGGATGCGCTGGCGATTGCGATTTGCCACATTCATACGGCGCAGACGCTTGCGCTGCAAGGGGCAGGACGATGAAGAGCGGGCGGCGGGCGTGGCTTTCTGTTGCATGTGCGGCTACTGCTCTGTTGGCTTTGGCCGCGGGGTCGTTGCCGGGGCGGGGCGAGGATGGGAACGCCGCAGCGCCGCAACTCGAAGTGGATTACTCGAATCCGGGGCTTTCGCCGTCGCACTGGACGCTGACGCTGCACCCGGATGGGAGCGGGCATTTCCGTTCTGACCGGAGCCGCGTGATGGCCGTTGGAACTCAGGGGAGTGCGCTGGAGAATAGCGCGCGGATCGAAGCGCCCGATGTGGATCGAGATGTGAGGGTGAGCGCGGAATATGCGGAGCGCGTCTTTCAGACGGTGCGACAACACAATTTGTTCAACTCGGATTGCGAGAGCCACCTGAAGGTGGCATTCCAGGGGTGGAAAAAGCTGAGTTACAGCGGGCCTGAGGGCGTGGGAAGCTGCGCGTTCAATTACTCGAAGGACAAGGAGATTCAGGCGCTGGGGGACTCGCTGGTGTCGGTGGCGGGAACGATCCTGGAGGGCGCGCGGCTGGAGATGCTGTTGCAGCATGACCGGCTGGGTCTGGACAGTGAGATGGAGTTCCTGTTGGAGGCCTCGAAGGATGGGCGCGTGCAGGAGATGAGTACGATTCGGGGGATTCTGGACCGGTTGGCGAATGATCCTGAAGTGATGGCGCGGGTACGGAGACGGGCCAGGGTGCTGCTGGCGAAGGCAGGGAAGTGAAAAAGAACAGGGGTCAGGGGTCAGGGGTCAGAGATCAGGCGGTTGGCGCATTGTTGGGGCTCGAGCGCAACGGAACGATCAGAACGCGATGAAGCGGGAACAGAGTGGGAAAAAACCTTTTGCCGGTGGGGTTTTTAGCGCGACTTTTACGGGCGGGAGGGTGTCCAAAGTAGTGTTGGCCGGCCGGGTAGGGTGGATAGCGTTCAAACTCGGGCGGGCAATGGGAAGGCGAAACGCCATGAAGCGGAGCGGGAATCGCACGGGGCTGGCAGGGAGTAGGTTGGGCGCAGGAGTTCTGGGGCTGGCGGCGCTTGCCGTGGCAACTGTGTTCGTGTTGCCCGCCGCGTGGGCTGACGATGCGGCGCAGGCGGTGAGCGCGGCGCGGCTGAGCAGCGTGGAAGGGCAGGTGCAAGTCTCGCAGGGCAACCAGGTGCTTGCCGATCAGGCGGTGGCAAATATGCCGCTGTTTGAGGAAACCCGTGTGGCGACCGCAGACAACGGCCGGGCGGAGATTCAGTTGGAAGACGGGAGCGTGGCGCGGCTTTCGCCGAACAGTTCACTGACGCTGACGGTGTTGCGCGGGCAGGGCGGAGTTGGCGATGCGGAGATTGTGCTTGAAACCGGGCTCGGCTACTTTGAGGTGCAGGGCGCTGGACAAGCAGGACAACCAGGGCAAGGCGGATCGATTCGCATACGATTTGGCGACAGCGTGGTGACGGCTGGCGGATTCAGCGTGTTCCGGATCAACCTGGATAACCCACCGGGGGAGCTTGCCGTCTTCTCAGGCAATGCGCATCTGGAGCGGGGCAGCGGGCTGGCGGTGGACCTGCACGGGGGCGAGAGTCTGGCGCTGAATGGCGCGGATGCAACCAAGTATGAGCTGAATGAATCGATCGAACCGGACTCATGGGACACGTGGAACTCCGACCGCGACCAGATGCTGACGTCCGAAGCGTCGTCCAAAACAGGGGCGACGAAGGGATTTGCCGACAGCAGCAACCCTGCGTGGAATGACCTGGACGCGAACGGCAACTGGTATGACGTACCGGGGCAGGGGAATATCTGGTCGCCCTATGCGGCAAGCGGATCGGGATGGGATCCGTACGGGAGCGGGGACTGGATGTGGACGCCGCGGTTCGGCTACTCGTGGGTGTCGGGTTATTCGTGGGGTTACCTGCCTTACCAATGTGGAAACTGGAACTACTACGCCAGCTTTGGGTGGGGTTGGGCGCCTGGGCTGGGGGGCTGCGCGCCCTGGTGGGGCGGCGGTTATCATGGCCCGAATATCGGGTTTGGCTATGCCGGATATCTTCCCCCGGTTCGTCCCCACCCGCGGCCCATTCGTCCCATCGGGCGAAGGGGGCTGGTTGAGGCGAATCCGATCGTAGCTGTGAACCGGCGGCCCTCTAACGGGAGCAGCGGTATGCCTGCGAGGAACAGGTCGGGAACAGTTGTGATTGCCGGGCATACGGTGCAGGCGTTTCGTCCGCTGTCGCCACGGCCGCAGTATGAGCGCTCGGCCTCGGGCTTCGTGAACCGGGCGGGAGGAACCTCCGCGGGAGCGAGGACGACAACGGCGACGGAGCCGAGTTTCGGCGGCATCCGGCAAGGTTCTTCGGTCAATTCGCCGGGGGCAAGAACGCCGGCAAGGACATCGGTTGGCAGCGGCAGCGGCTCACGGGCGTCGACAGCGAGACCAGCGGCTTCCGGTGGAGGATCGCCGGCTGGCCATTCTTCGAGTGGGGGTGGATTCTCTGGCGGTGGCGGCGGAGCTTCTCATGGCGGCGGTGGCGGTGGATCGCATCGCTAGAAATGGCGCACTGCGAACTTCGTGCTTTTGATCTATCAATCGGCTGTCGGCCGCATGATTGCAGTTTCCATATGAAACCGCAACCATGCGGCCGAACTATTTGCAGGACAAGATCCAGGGAATCTCTGAACACGTTCTTCCTGGGGCACCCAGCTATTCAGGTAAGCCAACAGGCGAAGGGATCTGGACGGCGTGCCAGAGAGCGGCAAGGGCTTCGATAGGGAGAGCTTCGGCGCGGGCGTGGGGGTCGATCCCTGCCTGTGCCAAGGCGGCGGCGGAGACGGCCGGAGAAAAGCCGGCGGCGCGGAGGTTGTTGGCGAGAGTCTTGCGCTTTTGGGCAAAGGCTTTGCGGACGAAGGGAAGGAAGGTGGACTGATCGAGACCGAGTTCGGCGAAGCGCGGGGCAAAGCGCCAGCGGAAGACGGCGGAGTGGACGTCGGGAGGGGGCGAGAAGGATGAAGGCGGAAGGGTGAAGAGGGTTTCGGCGGGGCCGACCATCTGCACGGTAACGGAGAGCAGGCCGTAATCGCGTGAGCCTGGGCTGGCGGTGATGCGGTCGGCCACTTCGCGCTGGACCATCAGGATGGCGCGGTCGAGAGCGGCGTGGCTGGCGGCGAGTTTGAGGAGGATTTGCGAGGTGATGCCGTAGGGCAGGTTGCCGATTACGCAGAGCCGTTCGCCGGCTGCCGTGGATGCGGTTGCGAAGTCGAAGTTGAGCACGTCCTGCGACAGGACGGTGACTCGGTCGGGTGGGAACTGGGTGCGGAGATGGGCGGCGAGGTCGTGGTCAAGCTCAATGGCCAGGACATGAGCGGCGCGGGCGGCAAGGGCTCCGGTGATGGCCCCGGCGCCGGGGCCGATTTCAATGACAGTTCGGCCGGAGAGATCGCCCAGTGAGGCGGCAATGCGCTGGACAGCCTGGGCATCGTCGAGGAAGTTTTGGCCGAGCTTGGGTTTGGCGGGCATGGACTGCTTTGATGGTAGATGAAGAGGCGGTTGTGCGGCGGGAGAGCGTTCGCAAACATGGGCGTAGTAGACTGGCGCTTTGGCCGGATGTCTTGGCTGGCGCGGGTATGTTTCTTTGCGCTGGAATGGGAGATTGCTCGAATGCATATTGTTTTTGCTGCTTCGGAGTGCGTACCGTTTGCAAAGACCGGCGGGTTGGCCGATGTGGTGGGTGCGCTGCCGCCTGAGCTCAAGAAGCTGGGGCACGAGGTTACGGTCTACCTGCCGCTATATGCGGGAGTGAAGGCGCACCTCAGGACGCAGATCAAGGGCGAATGGACGTATGCGGTGCGGTCGATCACCATTCCCTTTGAGTCGTACAACCGTTTTGTGGGGATTGTGGACGGGGGCACTCGGGGCGGCGTTCAGTACTACTTTGTGGATTGCCCGGAGCTTTTTGACCGGCCGGGACTCTACGGGACCAAGGCCGGCGATTATCCCAATAATTGGGAGCGGTTTGGGTTATTTTGCCGGGCTGTGCTGGAGGCGACCAAGCTGCTGGGCGTGCCGGATGTTTTTCATGTCCACGACTGGCAGGCGGCGCTGATTCCGGTTTATCTGCGGACGGTTTATTCCCTGGATCCAATGCTGAAGCGGGCCGGGGTGGTGCTGACCATTCATAACGCGGGCTATCAGGGGTGGTTTCCGCCTGACACGACGGAGCGACTGCTGTTTCCGTGGGAGATTTTCACGATGGATAAGTTGGAGCAGTTCGACAACTTCAATTTTCTGAAGGGCGGACTGGTCTTCGCCGACATGCTGACGACGGTGAGCCGGAAATATGCGGAGGAGATTCAGACGGCGGAGTTTGGAGAGAAACTGGACGGCGTGCTGCGAGGGCGGGCGGCGGACCTGCGCGGAATTTTGAACGGCGTGGACTATACGCAGTGGGACCCGGCGACGGACGGCAACCTGGCGGCGCATTTCAGCCCGGAAGATTTGGCGGGCAAGCAGCAGTGCCGCGCTGACCTGCTTGATGCGTTTGGGTTGGAGAAGGTGGCGGATAAGACGGCGGTGATCGGGATTGTTTCGCGGTTTGCGGCGATGAAGGGCTTCGGTTTTGTGGCGGAGATTGCGGATAAGTTGGTGGAGCGGGACCTGGTTGTGGTGGCCCTGGGGACGGGCGAGCCGATCTACGAGAGATTCTTCCGCGATTGGGCATTCCGGCACCCGGGGCAGGTCGCGGTGCAGATCCGCTACGACGACGCGCTGGCGCATAAGGTCGAGGCTGGGGCGGATATGTTTCTGATGCCTTCGCGGTATGAGCCTTGCGGGCTGAACCAGATTTACTCGCTCAAGTACGGGACGGCGCCGGTGGTGCGGGCGACGGGCGGACTGGACGACACGATCGAGGAGTGGAATCCGGAGCTGGGCACGGGGACGGGGTTCAAGTTTGAGGGTCTGAAGGCCGTGGGGTTGCTGGAGGCGATCGACCGTGCGCTGGCGGCGTTCAAGGATAAGAAGGGATGGAAGAAGCTGATGCTGAATGGTATGGCGAGGGATTACGGATGGGCGGGGCCGGCGCGGGAGTACGCCGGGGTTTATGAGGAAGCGGTCAGGCGGCGAGGTTGAGTATTTTAAAAACATAAATCAGAATACTTTTGAAACATTGCATTTTAAAAAGGAGTCAAGTATATTCCTTGTGTGGGCGTTCATTCGCCCCGAAAGGAGAATTTGCATGACCGAGGTTGATTATTGTAAATGGGACTCCTCCTGCGGGAGAAAGGTCAGATTCAGCCGTGCCGCTCATGCGCAGAAGCGCCTTCGGCGCATCCTGGATTCGGGAATCGGTTTTGCCGTGGACACTCTGGCTGCCTATCGCTGCAATTTTTGTCTTGGCTTCCACATAGGGAATGCAAGGTGCAACCAGCAAGCGCATAACCAATGGGAGGGAGAATTATGACTTCGCAAGCGGTTTTGGTTGATGTTTCGTGCGCCGTCGAGGTTTTCTTGGCAACTGCGCTCCTTCATCAGGAGCAGACAGGACGAAACGACTTTACAATTCAGGAAATTGTGAACCGGGCGGCAAGGGAGAATATTACTGGCGAGATGCGTTCTGGGGTAAACGTTCATGCTTCCCAGCATTGCGTGGCCAACAAGGCGCCAAACCCGGCCAAACATCGGATGCTGTTCGCCACGGGGAGAAGCACGCGGCGGTTGCTCCTTCCAGGTGATGAGGTCGATCCCGGGAGGACGGGGAACATGTTCCCCGAAGCCGATGAGGTTCCGGAGAAGTATCTGCCAGTGTTGGAGTGGGCAAAGGAGCGCTACGAACAGGGACTTGCAGGAGCCGGCAATTGGCCTCTTGATCCCGACGAGAGGATTCGCGAGTTGCGGAGCGATCCTATTCTTCCCGCGGGATACGTTTCTCCCGACAACATGCCAGAGAAGCGTCCAAGGCACCTGGAAGGATTGTTGCAGGCCCGCGGGATCGGTGCGGAGATGGCTGCTGGGATCGACCCTGACGACTACATCCGGGAGTTGCGCGAGGGATGGGAATGAGCAGGGTTTTTCTCGATTCAAATCTATTCATTTACCAACTAGAGGACCTGGGGCCGCGTGGGAATCGCGCCAACTTCATCTTCGAACGGCTCTCGCTTCGAAAGGACACGGTTCTCACCTCTACGCTTACGGTTGGGGAGGTCCTCGTGAAGCCTATTCGAACGGGTAACCGCGCGTTGGAAGCGAAATACAGGGAACTGCTGCGAGAGCCGCAGGTGAGGGTCCTTGCATTCGATCGGGCAGCTGGTGAGATATTTGCCAGGGTTCGTCAGGACCGAACCATCAAGGCCCCCGACGCCATTCAATTGGCGACGGCTGCAAGTGCCGGCTGCGATCTCTTCATCACGAATGACGACCGATTGACGACTGCGCATGTGCCGGGCATACAGTTCATTGTCTCGATGGAGCGAGCGCCGATTTAAGCGATCAGAATTATTTGGCCCCGGCCAAATTTGACGGCAGGAACGGGCGACGGTGGATTGGAAAGATGGAAATCCGGGATGGCTTCAGCTTTTTAAATGAGTTCCCAACCATGGGATCGTTTGCTAGGATGCTGGTATGAATCAGCCGATCATTCTAGTGAACGGGAGCAAGGGCGGCGTCGGGAAATCGCTGACGGCGATGGCCTTGATGGACTATTTCTCGACCAACCACAAGTATGTCAAGCTGATCGACGCCGATGTGAACAATCCGGACGTATTTCGCTGCTATGGCCGGACCAGCAACGGCGAGGTACTCGATCTGGACGACGTGGAGGGCTGGATTCATCTGGTGAACGTCTGCGACGCGGCGCCGTTCAAGGCGGTGGTGGTGAACACGCCGGCGCAGAGCAACGTGGCGGTGGTCAAGCACGCGGCGATCCTGCTGAACTCACTGCGGGAGTTGGCTCGTCCGCTGATTACGCTGTGGGTGATCAACCGGCAGCGGGACAGCCTGGAGCTGCTCAACGAATACATGAGTCACGTGAGTGGCGGAGTGATTCACGTGGTGTGCAATGGGTATTTTGGCGAGGCGAAGAAGTTCGAGCTTTACGAAAAAAGCACGATTCGGCAGGCGGTGATGACGCAGGGGGGCAAGAGCCTGTTTCTGCCGGATCTTTCCGACCGGGTGACCGACGACCTCTATAGCAAGCGGGTCACACTGAGTGAAGCGTCGACCCAGTTCAAACTGGGCGATCGCATCGAGCTGCAGCGTTGGCGCGAATGGGTTGCGGCGATGTTTGCCGAAATCGGTGTCTAAGAACCGGGCTGACGAAGAACTATAAAAAGCTATAGACAGGTGAGACTCTACGCTAGCCGCAAAGACAAAGTTGCGGCGAGGGCGGGGCGCCCAGCGGATCAATACCAGTACTTGAGCTCGGGCCAGTCGGCGGCGAAGGTGCGCTTCCGGTGGCGCAGCCAGAAGTAGTGATGATGCTCGTGGTCCATGATCCAGGGCGCGTCGAAGGGGCCCAGATCGATGACTTCCGCGTAGGTGTCCGCGTAGTCCTTGGGGTCATTGCCCAGGGTGAGGACTGATTCGCCGGTGTAGCCGTTCCATCCCCAGTAAAAGTAGTTTTGATGGCCGCTGATGGCGGTGGGCAGGCCGTACTTGGGTCCGAGGATGTTCACGGCGCTGGCTTCGCCGTAGTTGCCGCAGAAGATGGCGGTGCGGGCACGCACGTCGGGTGGAAGCGCATAGTAACGCGTGGCGAAGCCCTCGACCATCTGCGGCCAGCCGAAGCGGTCGGAGAGGATCTGCGGCAGGGGGCTGGTGAACTTTTCCGATCGGGCGTTGTTGGGAGCAAAGGGGGCGGTATAGGCGTCGTACCTGTCTGGCGGCAGAATGGTGAGTACGACGGGCCCGGTGGCGAAACAGAGAATGAGGAAGAAATTGACGGAGGCGGCGATGAGAGGCCATCTGCGCCGTGTGAGCCGGCCGAAGGCTACCGATCCGGCGGCGAAGAGCACGGGATAGATGGGCGAGACGTAGTAGTCCTTGGCGTGCATGAGCATCATCATGGCCAGGAAGATCAAGTAGGTGAATGCGACGAATCGCCAGGCACGGGCGGCGCGCGCAAATGCGAGCCAGGCAAGGCCGCCGATCCAGAGCGGGGCAGTCTCCCAGAGGAGGATCCTGACTTGTTCCCAGAGGAACGCCAGGGGCGGCAGCTTGATGTTTTTGTCGGAGTGGGCGACGCCGTTGAGCAGCTCATAGGTGGGGAAGTGATGGACCCACTGCCAAATGAGATTGGGCAATGCGATCAGCATCAGCAGGGCGACACCAGCGACACACCAACGCGTCCAAAGGATGCGGCGCTGAGGGCTGAGGATGAGGCCGAACACAAGCGCGACCAGGAAGAAGACTGTGGAGTGTTTGTTTTCAATGCCCAGGCCGGCCAGCAGGCCGAAGAGCAGCCAGGCGCGGGGCGAGGCGGCGCCATCGGCAAGGCGAAGGACAACCAGGAGCGCGCCCATCCAGAAGCAGGGCTCGAAGGCGTTCATGGAGAGGTAGTTGGCGGTGCCGAGTAAGACTGGAGCAGCGAGGATGGCGGTCATCGCCAACACCTGTGCCGCACGGCGGCCGCCAAGCTGCCACGCGAGCAGACCGGTGAGGCCGACGGTTACGCTGCCAGCCAAAAAGCTGAAGATGCGAATGCCGGTGGGCGAGAGGCCAAAGAGGGTTTCGGCAAGGCGGGCCTGCAGGGCTACGAGCGGAGGCTGATCGACGTAACCCCAGGCTAGGTGATGGCCGCAGACGAGGAAATAAAGCTCGTCGCGGAAGAAGCCGTAGCCGAGATGGGAGCCCCAAAGCGAGGTCAGAAAATGGACGAGGAAGGTCAGTGCGGCAAAGAGGGAAGCGAGCAGGAGGGCGGTGCGCAGAGAGGTTCGCGCGGGGATGGGCGAAGGGGATTGCGACAAGGCGGTTGGCTCCTCGGCGGCCGTCTACGTGATTGTACGTCGGATGGCCGAGGAAAGTCGTTTCGACTGCTCTTAGCTGCTTCCTGAATTTGCCGGGGCGGATGGTTGTATTGCCTACCCCTCGCCAGTTTCTTCCGCGGGAAGCAAGCGATAGCATGGGGCGCCCACCTTTGATCCATGGATGAAAGGTGGGCGCCGGACGAACTATTTGCTGATGTCGCGCACCGTCTTCACATAGTCGTGGAAGAGTTGAATGTGTGCGGATTGAGCGGACAAGAGCTGGCGCACGGGGAAGGGGAGGCGGGTCTGAAGCGCCTCTTTGTAGGCCTTCTTGGCGGCATCCTCGGCTTGCTCGGCGGTTTCAAGAAGGGTGTGATCGCTGCCGCCCAACGACGCTTTCAGTTCACCCCATACGCGATGAACGGCGCCGCTTGCAGTGCCGCTTTCTTTAATGTCATGAACGCCCTCTTGATGGAGGATGGTTTCGAGATCGCCGCGAAATTCGGCGCGGCGCAACGACTCCTCAAGGAAATAGAGCTTGAGGGTTGGGTCGTTCAACTCGTCGCCTAACTTCTGAAGTCCCTTCTGGCCGTCAATCAGGCTTTCAATGACGGAGTGCAACGTTTCTTCGACTTCCTTCAGTGTTTCGGTTGGGCTCGGCATGTCGGCTTTTCTCCGGGGTGCGGTTGTGGAAAGGTTTGGGGGATATGCGGGCAGGGTCCAGCGACTGAGTTGCGATTCTCCTTCGTCGCCGGCAAGGTGAGGGAAATCGCGAAAACCCGACGCCCCTGACCCGCTGAGAAACGAGTGGCCTTTGCAGATGGCCCAACGCGTTCCATGTGTATAGAGGCGCGATTGCGGGTTGCGGTTGCTTGGGGGTCAAGGCGGCGCTGGCGGTGAGCTTGATGGCGAGCGCCTTCATGACGCCGAGGAACGTGGAAAGCCTGGGATCGCCGGTGGGCGGCAGGGCTTTACAGAGAGCCTCGCGCCGGACGCCGGCCTGGCATCGATCGACTCCAGAATTTTTAGTGGGATGAACTTGCTTTTCGATTTTTGATCTGTAGATCGTTCACCACTTGCCGCACGTTCGGCACCCCGATTGCCACCGTCCCAGCACTCGTTCGCTGATCGTCGGAGACCACTTCGCCCGTCAGTGTGACTACGCCGTTCTTCACGGCATAAGACACATTGTCGTGCATCTTGTTCTGGATCAGCGCAGCGTCCAGATTCTTCTCGATGCCCTGGTCCAGGTCGGAGTTCATGGCATTAATTTCGCTGCCTTGCCCCGCGGGAATCACGGCAATCTGGTCTGCGACGACCTGGCCGCCGGCGAGGGAATTTGCCAGGGATTCGGCCTGGGCCTTTTCGGCGTCGCTGGAGACTTGTCCGCCGAGGGTGACGACGCCCTTGTCGCGATCCTGACTGACGGAGACACCCTTGAGGCCTGCTTGATCGAGCGACTTGTGGATGCTGTCGGCAACATCGGGCGACTTCGTGGAGGCGCCCTTGCAGCCGGCCATCGTCCCAATTGTGAGGAGTGTCAGCAGGGCCACGAGCAATTTAGCCGTTTTCATATTTGTCCTTTGACTTACGCCAGGCCCGAGTCTGGGAGTACGAGCAATCCCAGCGTCGTGGGCCAATGCTAGATTCAATCAGTTGCTTGGGCCGTGCTGTGCAGAACCGCTCACCCTGCGAGGAATCGCGATTCGCCGGGGCTTCAAGCGGCGTGGGGGGTGAGCTTGAGGCCGAGGGCCTTGATCAGGGCGAAGCCTCGCAGTATCCCCCCAGGGCGTTGGGGAGGGGGTGTAAAACGGGTGGAGCGCCGGAGCTTTCCGTTGTCGCTCGTTCAGCTTGGAGGTTGTGGCGGGTGGAAATGCCGCCAGATGGTTTCGGCGGTTTTTCTTGGGACGACCGAGGCCAGGGATTCGGCGGTGGCTTGCTGGATGTCGCGGAGGCTGCCGAAATGGGAGAGCAATCGCTGGCGGGTTTGGGGGCCTACGCCGGGGATGTTCAGTAACTCGGAGTGTCTATCTCGCATAGCCCGGCGCTGGCGATGATAGCCGACAGCGAAGCGGTGGCTCTCGTCGCGGATGAGCTGGATGAGATGAAGGACGGGGGAGCGGCGGTCGAGGACGATGGGCTCCTCTTCGTTGCCGTAGAGGTAGATGACTTCTTCTTTTTTTGCGATAGATGCGAGCGGTTGGCTGGTGATGCCGAGGGATTCCAGGGCTTCGGCGGCGGCGTGGAGCTGGCCCAGGCCGCCGTCGATGAGGATCAGGGAGGGGAGGGTTTGGGGTTCTTTGGATTTCGAAGACGGACCCTCAGGGGCTAAAGCCCGCGACATTTTTGGTGCGTTTTCGGCACGACTAAAGTCGTGCCCTTTCAAAGCCTCTTTCAAAGCATCGGAATCGCGGTTCTCATCGAGCAGGCGGCGGTAACGGCGGTGGACGACTTCGCGCATGGAGGCGAAATCGTCGACGCCGAGGACGGTCATGACCTTGAATTTGCGATAGGCCTGCTTGTTCATCTTGCCGTCTTCCCAGACGACGAGGGAGGCTACGGTTTCAGTGCCCTGGATGTGGGAGATGTCGAAGCACTCGATGCGGCGAGGGAGTTCGGGGAGCATGAGGGCGTCGGCCAGGGCTTCTTGAATGGCCTTGCGGGAGGGCTCGAGAACGCGGAAGCGCTGAATGTAAGACTGACGGGCGTTCTGACCGGCGAGGTCGGTGAGTGATTTTTTGTCTCCGCGCTGAGGAACGGCGATTTCGATGCGGTGGCCGGTGCGCTCGGTGAGCAGGGCGGCGAGGGTGTCGCGGTCGTCGAAGTCGACGGGGACGAGGATGGTGCGTGGGACGTAGTGCTGGTCGATGTAGAGCTGCTTGAGGAGGGCGCTGAAGACTGGGCCTGCGTGGAAGGGCGCTTCAAGGCCGGCGGGGGGCTTGAATGTGTCAGTGCGATCGGTCTGGCTTCCCACCCATTCGCCCAAAGGCTGGCGAATGGATGGGGCACCCAGTTCTTCGGGCTGATCAGCGTTACCCGGCTCGAGGAGGTCGGGCAGGTCGTCCCAGAAGAATTCGCGGCGGTCGACTATTTTTCCGGCGCGGACGTGGAAGAGATTTACGGCGAGGCTGCCGGCCTCGAAGTGGTAGCCGAAGACGTCGGCGTCGTCGTCCTGCTCGGCGGTGGCGATGCGCTGCTTTTCGTGGAGCTGGTGGACGGTGGAGAGCTGATCGCGAAGGCGTGCGGCGGCTTCAAACTGTTCGGCTTGGGCGGCGGCGGACATGCGGGCGGTGAGGGTGCGTTCGAGTTCGGCCGAGCGGCCTTCCAGAAAAAGCTGGGCGTCGCGGACGGCGTTCGCATAGAGCTCGGGAGTGGTGAAGCTTTCCACGCAAGGGCCGAGGCAGCGATGGATGTAGTACTGGAGACAGGCTCGGGGATGGTAGCGGGAGAGATCGACCTTGCAACTGGGAATTAGAAAGCTGCGGTGGATGATCTCAACGATTCGATAGGCAAGATTGCCGGGGAAGTATGGGCCGTAGTAGGCAGCACCGTCCTTGCGCAGGCGGCGGGTGACGAAGACCTTGGGGAAGCGGTCGGCCAGGGTTAGCTTGACGTAAGGGTAGGTCTTGTCGTCGCGCAGCAGGATATTGAAGCGGGGCTTGCGCTGCTTGATGAGATTGTTTTCGAGAGCCAGGGCTTCATGCTCGTTGGCCACCAGGATGTAGTCCAGATCGACGGCCTCGCGCATGAGGGAGCCGGTCTTGGCGTTGGCCTGGGCCGCTTCCAGTAGATAGGAGCGGACGCGGCTGCGCAGGTTCTTGGCCTTGCCGACGTAGATCACCTCGCCCTCGGCGTTCTTGTAGAGGTACACGCCGGGCTGGGTGGGGAGGGTGCGGATTTTCTCGTAGAAGTCCATGGGCGGGGCCAGTACTTAGGATAGCGGCATCCGGCACAAGTGGTCAGTGATCAGTGGTCAGTGATCAGTGGTCAGTGATCAGTAGCGACGTGGGGCGGTGGGCGGGATTCGACTCTTTGGCACTCGTCAAGCGTTGCAATGGGCGGGCGCCCGGAGGCTGAAAACTGACCGCTGACGGCTGATCCCTGTTGGCAATCCTTACCGAGTTGGGTAAAAAGTACATGGGAGATGGGGTTGGAGTGTTTGGGTCGAAGCTTTGTAAGTGATTTAGGATCAAATGGTTAGGAGCTTGCCTTGGTTTGGCGGCGCAGATGCAACATGGTAAGGCGAAAGCAATGCCGGTTTGTCGGCGGGAAGAAGGAGCGGAAGATGATCATGCATCGATTTGGAGCTTTGGGATTGGCGGTGGGTTTGGTGGTAGCGGGCGCGACGGGTTGCGCAACCAAGAACTATGTGCATACGCAGACAGCGCCGCTGGTGACACATACCGACCAACTGGATACGCAGACGGCAGAGAACAACCGGAATATTCGCGATGTGGACGACCGGTCGCAGGCGGGCGTGAAACAGGCGCAGGGCGCGGCGGACAGCGCTACACAGAATGCGCAGAACGCGAGCAAGTCCGCAGGAGATGCGCAGACGTCGGCCGACAACGCGGTGCATCGCGCCGATTCGCTGGACAGCGTGGTGAAGGGGCTGGATAACTACAAAGCCATGGCCAATGTTTCTGTGACCTTTGGCTTCGACAAGACCGTGCTGACCAAGGATGACCGCGATCAACTGGATACCTTTGCCGCGCAGCTTGGGACGGCAAAGAGCTACATTCTGGAAGTGACAGGCGGGACGGATTCGACGGGGCCGGCAGAGTACAACTATGAGCTGAGCCAGCGGAGAGCAGATGCTGTGGTGCAGTACCTGGCGTCGAAATACGGGATTGCCGCACACCGGTTCTATCTAATCGGCATCGGCAAGGACAACGCAGTTGCGCCGAATACAACCGCGGAGGGGCGGAAACAGAACAGGCGCGTGGAGATACAGTTGCTCTCGAATATGAGCGATCAGGGCGGTGCGCAGACTGCATCGAATGGGGGCGGGGAACTGTAGGAAAAGCAGCGAGTCAGCGAGTCAGCGAGTCAGCGAGTCAGCAAGTTGACGAGTTGGCAGGTGAACGAATGGGCCGATCCGAGTTGGGGTCGGCCCTTTTGCTTGCATGAATGAAGAATTATTGTTGCTGGCGGATGTGTTCGGCGCGGACTTGGTTTGCGGTGAAGAGGCGGAGGAATGGGGCCGCGGCGGCGGCGGCTTCGACCGCGGGGCGGCCGTTGGCTTCTTCGCGTTCGACGATGCAGACTACGGCAGCGACGGTCATTCCTGCTTCGCGGGCGGCTTCGATGGCGTTGATGGTGGAAGCGCCGGTGGTGCAGACGTCGTCCACAATGACCACGCGGGCTCCGGGGCGGCAGAAGCCTTCAATGCGGCGGCCGGTGCCGTGCGCCTTTTCGGCTTTGCGGACCAGGAAGCCGTGGAGCACCTGCGGCTGAGGCTTGCCCTGCTGGACCGCCTCGATTGCGCGCCATCCGGTGGCGATTGCGACCGCCGAGACGATGGGATCCGCGCCCATAGTGAGTCCGCCGACGGCTTCGGCATCAACATGGTGTTCATCCAGCAACTCAAGTATTGCTTGCCCGACGAAGCATCCGCCCTCGGCGTCCAGAGTGGTGATGCGACAGTCGATATAGTAGTCGCTTGTGCCGCCGGAGGAGAGCTTGAACTCACCAAGGGAGAAGCTTTTTATCGCCAGTAACCGAAGCAGTTGTTGGGTGTAGGTCTGGGTAGCCATTGGTCTTCATTGTAAAGTGGCGGACTTGCTGCTGATTACATCTTGTCCAGGTGCTGGAAGCCGCCGGTGCCGAGGAGCATGAGGGTGAACAGGAGGAAGTTGTAGGAAGCGTGCACCAGGACGCTGGCGGCGAGGGAACGGGAAGCGAGGCGCGCCGCGCAGAGGACAAGGCTGACGGAGACCAGCAGGAGGAATGGGCCAAGAGCATGGGCGGTTTGCTCGGCGTGCATCCAGGCAAACGGAATGCTGGTGAGGATGGAGGCGATGAGCATGGCGGGGACGGACCATTGCGGATGGCCGTTTTCCAACAGCGGGCGGGGACGGTTGTGGGTGAAGCGTTCAGCGGTCCAGTCGCAGGCGGTGCAGAGGGCGGGAAGCAGAAAGCCGCGGAAGAACATCTCCTCAAAAAAGGGCGCGATCGTGACGCCGAAGGCGAAGAGCAGCCAGGCCGCCAGGCGAGTCTGGAAGAGCTTGTCAATGGGAGCATTGGAGGGGCTGGGGAGCACGAGTTCATCGATTATGGCGAGCGCAAAGCATAGGCCAGCCGCGGCAAAGAGCCACCGCCAGAGGCGAAAAGCGGTGGCGGCGTTCCATTGCAAACCGGCGAAGTAGCCCTTGTGCCAGACAAGCGGAAAGACGAGGAGGCAGAGGCCGAAGGCGAGCAGATAAAGGACAACCATGCTGGCGAGGGTGTAATGGATGTCGGTAGCGGCCTGCTGGATGTTGGAGACGCCGAAAAGGTGGAAATGGAGGGCGGAGAAGGTGAGAGCAACCGCGCCAAGCCATCCCACGATGACAAGAAGGCACAGGATGGAGAGATGACCGAAGTTGGGGATGCGGGTTGGAGGGGGAATCTCGAGTTGATACCAGGACTGGAAGAGGGGGCGTTCGGCGATGGGCTCGCCGTCTTGGGTTTGGATGAGCCCCTGGACAGTATTCGGAAAATAGTCAATCACCGACGACAAAATCTCATCCGGCGTGAGGGAGTCATCTCCGCTGGGGGTAGAGGGTTCCGGGATCGCGGGGTCCTGTTCCGGAGGGGTGGTCATGCGAGCCCCGTTTTCTTCTTGCGGGGTCCGGAGGTTTTTGCAGCGGTCTTGTCTTGAGCGGGGCTGTTGGTTCTTGCGCGCGTGGATGCAAGGTCTTGTTCGGCGGGGGTGGCTCGACTGGTGCGCTTTGGTTTTGAGATTTTTGGGAGTGAAGTTGAATCCCAGGTCTCAGAAGCGAGATCCCCTTCGGCAAGCTCAGGGCAGGCTTTCGGCAAGCTCAGGGCAGGCTCTGGGGCGCCCAAATTGTCGCCATGGCGGGTGGTTGGCTCACCGTTGCCGGATTCATCGTCGAGGTCGGCGGGGACGAGGCGCCCGTTGGTGGAGGCGTAGTAGCGGGTGAGGAACTGGCCGGTGTAGGAGCCGGGAGTGGCGGCAATCTTGGCGGGGCGACCCTGGCCTACAATGCGGCCGCCGTCTTCTCCGCCTTCGGGGCCCAGATCGATGATCCAGTCGGCGTTGCGGATGACGTCGAGGTTGTGTTCGATGATGATGACCGAGTTGCCGAGGTCGGCAAGGCGATGGAGGACCTCAAGGAGCTTGCGGACGTCGTCGAAGTGGAGGCCGGTGGTGGGCTCGTCGAGCAGATAAAGGGTTCGGCCGGTCTGGCGCTTGGATAGCTCGCGGGCCAGTTTCATGCGCTGGGCTTCGCCGCCGGAGAGCGTGGTGGCGCTCTGGCCGAGGTGAACGTAGCCGAGGCCGACATCGACCAGGGTTTGCAGCTTCTGGCGGACCAGGGGCACGTCGGCGAGTACAGAGAGCGCGTCTTCAATGGTGAGGTCGAGAACGTCGGCGATGGAGTGGCCCTTGAACTTTACTGCCAGGGTTTCCTGGTTGTAGCGGCGGCCGTTGCAGATTTCGCACTGAACGTAGACATCGGGCATGAAATTCATCTCGATACGGCGCTGACCGTCGCCCTGGCAGGTCTCGCACCTTCCACCTGTCACGTTGAAGCTGAAACGCCCCGGCTTGTAGCCGCGCTCGCGGGACTCGGGCAGCATGGCAAAGAGATCGCGGATGGGCGAAAAGACCTGGGTATAGGTAGCTGGGTTGGAGCGTGGGGTGCGTCCGATGGGGGACTGGTCGATGCGGACGACTTTGTCGATTTGTTCGGCGCCGGTGAGAGATTCGTGCGCGCCAGGCTCTTCGCGAGAGCCGTAGATGGTCTGGGCGAGCGAGCGGTAAAGGATGTCGTTGATGAGCGTGCTTTTGCCGCTGCCGCTGACGCCGGTGACTACGGTCATGACGCCGAGTGGAATGCGAATGGAGATGTCCTGGAGGTTGTGCTCGCGTGCGCCGGTGACGGTAAGCCATTTGCCGGTGAGGGTGCGCGGGCGGGCGCGATGGAGCATGGTTGCGGCTCCAGAGAGATAGCGTCCGGTGAGGGATTCTGGGCAGGCCATGATTTCGGCGGGAGTGCCCTGGGCGACGACGCAACCGCCGAGGCGGCCTGCGCCGGGGCCGAGATCGAGGACGTAGTCGGCGTGGCGGATGGTGTCTTCGTCGTGCTCGACGACGAGGACGGTGTTGCCCAGGTCGCGCAACTGCTCGAGGGCTTTGATGAGGCGCATATTATCGCGCTGGTGGAGGCCGATCGAGGGCTCGTCGAGGACGTAGAGGACGCCGCGCAGCCGGGAGCCGATCTGGGTGGCGAGCCGGATGCGCTGGCCCTCGCCGCCGGAGAGCGTGGTGGCGTTGCGGTCCAGGGCGAGGTAGTTGAGGCCGACGGCGCAGAGGAATTCGAGGCGCTCGACAATCTCGCGGCGGATGCGCTCGGCGACCAACGCCTCACGAACCGAAAAGCTGAGGTTGATGGCGGCCGAGAGGGCGCGGTTGAGCGGGAGGGCGGTAAAGTCGGCGATGGAGAGGCCGCCGATTTTAACGGCGAGGGACTCAGGACGCAGGCGCTTGCCACGGCAGACCGGACAGGGCGTGGCGGACATGTAATTCATCATGTACTCGCGATAGCCGTCGCTGCGGGCCTCATCGACGGAGTCGCGCAGGAACGAGAGAATGCCGTGGAAGCCGGTGCGCGGGGCTTCGTTCTTGGGCGGGCCGTAGACCAGGATGTGCTGCTGGCGCGGAGGCAGGTCTTCAAAAGGGAGTTTGAGGTCGATCTTGTAGCGGTCGGCGGCCAGGTGGACGAGCTTGAGAAGGTATTGCGACGAGGAACCGGGACCGAGGCCGCCATCCAGCAGGGGCTTGGACCAGTCGGTGATGACTTTGGCCGGGTCCAGGTCGTAGAGCGAGCCGAGGCCGTGGCACTCGGGGCAGGCGCCGAAGGCGGAGTTGAAGGAGAAGCTGCGCGGCTCGAGTTTGGGCACGTCAAGGCCGCAGTCGGGGCAGGCCATGGAGGCGGAGAACAACTGCTCCTCGCTGCCAGTGACCGCGACCAGCGCGAGGCCGTTGGCCAACTGGAGCGCTTTGGCAATGGCAGTATCGAGGCGCTTTTCGACCGAAGGCTTGCCTGGTGGCAATGGCGGTCCGTCGGGTGCGGGGGGCTTGAGCAGGATGCGGTCAATGACGGCTTCAATGGTGTGGTTCTTGCGGCGGTCGAGAAGCAGCGGCTCGGAGAGGTCGCGGAGCTCACCATCGATGCGGGCACGAAAGCCCTGCTGGTCCAGTTGATCGAGCAGGTCTTTGAATTCGCCCTTGCGGCCGCGCACGATCGGCGCCATGACGGTGACACGCTCGCCCATGCCAAGCTGAAGAATGCGCTGGACGATTTGTTCGGCGGTTTGGCGGGAGATGGGGCGGCCGCAGTTGGGGCAGTGGGGAGTGCCGATCGAGGCGTAGAGCAGGCGCAGGTAATCGTAGATCTCAGTGATGGTGCCGACGGTGGAGCGGGGGCTGCGGCTCGTAGTCTTTTGCTCGATGGAAATGGCCGGACTGAGGCCTTCAATGGAGTCGACGTCGGGCCGCTCGATCTGATCGAGGAACTGGCGCGCGTAGGCGGAGAGCGTTTCGACGTACCGGCGCTGGCCCTCGGCATAGATGGTGTCAAAGGCGAGCGAACTCTTGCCCGAGCCGGAGAGGCCGGTGACTACTGTGAGGGTGTTGCGGGGGATGCGCACGCTGATGTCGCGCAAGTTATGCTGGCGCGCCCCCCGCACCGAGATGTGAGTGATAGGCATGATGAGATTCTGAAGCCTGAAAACAAGCACCTCATGTTGGATGAGATGCAGATTGCTGAAAACCGCTCAAGACGGACAGAGAGGCGGTGCAGCTCGAGAAGGAACTCTGCGTCCAACCACCAGAATACATCGAATGCTCACCGGGGAGAACGAGAGGCTAGCCGAGTGGGAATGGTCTATCCGCCTCGATGACAAACCCGGATGAATGCTTGACAAGCAGAATGGGGAATGATGGCGGCTGTTCCCAGGCACGTGGGGACCGCGGCCTTCTCAAGGAGCTTTTAAATGCCTTGTCGAGGCCAATTCAGAGGCCTGCGCATTCAATAGGAAACAATTTGCCAATGTGAGACGTCGAGATGTATAAGTCGAGATGTATAAATCGATGCGGTGGTTTATGGCGAATTTCGCCTCGACTGTGCCGGGATCATCGCCCCGATCCCCAAGCGAAGGAGTGCGACCAATCCAATGAAAAGGATCTTCGTCTCGATTGTTGCTGTCTCCGCCGCGCTGTTGCCGATGGCCTCCGCGCAGAACCTGCCGACCTCATGGGTCGACAAGGATACCGGCCATCGTATTCATCGCCTTACAGACGAGCCGGGCTCTTCTGGCTTTTACTTCAACGTGAACGCCTTCACGCCGGATGGCAAGGCGATGGTCTATAACTCGCCCGACGGCATTCGCGTTCTTGACCTGGCCAGCTACAAGACCCGGCTGCTTGTACCCAATCCGCCGCGACCCGCGGACGCCGCTCCTGGAACTCCAGGCTTCTTCCGCGGCGGCGTGCATACCATCGTCGTGGGCAGAAAGACGAACTCCGTCTTCTTCTCGAAGATGGATTCAGCCACGAACCTGAGCACGATCTACAAGGCCAATATCGATACCGGCGAAGTGACAAAGCTCGCGACATTGCCTCCGCGAGCCAGCGTGGCCACCGTCAATGCCGATGAGACGCTTGGCGTGGGCACCTATAACGAAAACGAGACGCCTACCGAGCAGGAGTATGGGCGTAACCGTCCGCAGGCCGCGGCGGCCGCACCAAGCGGAAGCCAGACACAGCAAGCCGGGAATCTTGTGCAGCCCGAGGGCAAGGGTGAGATGATGGAGCGCCGCCTGGCAGCGCGCATCCCCGTGGTCCTCTATACGGTCGATCTGCAAACGGGGAAGGTCACCGTTCTGCTGCACTCCACCGATTGGATCGGCCACATGCTGTTCTCGCCTGTCGATCCCACTCTGTTGATGTATTGCCACGAAGGCCCCTGGCAAAAGGTGGACCGGATCTGGATGATCCATACCGATGGCACGCACAATGAATTGATCCACAAGCGGACCATGGCCATGGAGATTGCCGGCCACGAATTCTGGGGCCTCGATGGCCAGACGATCTGGTACGACTGGCAGTATCCCAAAGGCGAGGACTTTTTCCTGGCCGGCTACAACCTGAACACACACAAGCGCGTTGCTTATCATATGCAACGGAACGAATGGTCGATCCACTTCAACCTTACCCTGGGAGAGGATCTTTTTACCGGGGATGGCGGCGATCCCGGCCAAGTGGCGAAAGCTCCCGATGGCGAGTGGATAGAACTCTTTCATCCGCAGATGCTCGCCGTTGGGCCAGGGGCCATCAATCGTCCCGACTTCTGGCAGCCGGGAGTCTTCCACTCAGAACATCTTGTGAACATGGCGCACCACAATTACCGGCTCGAACCAAACGTTCGCTTTTCTCCCGACAAGAAGCTCGTTGTCTTCACGAGTAACATGTTTGGCGCAAGTTATGTCTTCGGCGTCGAGGTTGCAAAAGCCGAAAATCCCGCTGCTTCGGACGTTCACTCGACACCGGAACTGGCGAGCCAGTTTAACCCGACTAGCCCGACGTCCGTTCATCAGGTGCAATGAAGGATCCCGCGCCGGCGGCAAAGGTCTATTCAACCTGGCCGCACGGACCTTGGGTATGCATTGGGCTGGACTGTGTTATGGAGCCGTCATGAAGCACGTCCTTCTTCTTGTTCTCTTCACAAGCACGCTCACGGGTCATGCGCAGAGATTTGTTTGCGGCCAGGCCCACTCCGGTTCAGTGGAGCTGACCGCAACCTCTGTTTACAGCGCAGCCACGCCAGGATTCGATCTGAATACGGCCCCTGGGGTTGGGTCAAAGTCCTGCTCCAGCGACAAGCCTTTCTTCTTTTCTGTGGCGCTTCCTGAAGGGAGTTATCGAGTCACAGTGGTGCTGGGTGGAAATCAGGCTTCCACTACGACCGTATGGGCGGAGGCGCGAAGGTTGATGCTGGACAAGGTGACTACCAATCCCAATGGCTCCGCCAGGCGCTCCTTTGACACAAATGTGCGCGTGCCGGAGATCGCGGGCGACGCAAATCACGTAGTGAAACGCAAACCCCGCGAGATAGGCAACCTTGACTGGGACAACAAACTAACTCTCGAATTCAACGGGGATCATCCCAGCTTCCGATCGATTTCAATAGAACCTGTCAAAGAGCCGACTGTCTACCTTGCAGGCGACTCCACCGTGGTGGATCAGGACGTGGAACCGTGGGCCGCCTGGGGCCAGATTCTGCCGCGTTTCTTTCGGCCCGGCATCGTGGTTGCCAACCATGCGGAGTCGGGTGAAACGATCAAGAGTTTTGTGGGAGAGCAGCGATTTGCCAAGGTGATGTCGATGATGCAACCCGGCGACTATCTCTTCATGCAGTTCGGCCACAACGACCAGAAGCTCAATGCTGTATCCATCGACGAGTACAAAGGCTTGCTCGCCGATTACATTGCACAAACCCGCGCCAAAGGGGCGACACCCGTATTGGTTACGAGCATGAACCGCCGGACCTTCGACGCGGACGGAAAGATCACGAATTCTCTCGCAGGCTATCCCGATGCTGCCCGAGAGGTTGCGGCAGCTCAGCACGTTGCGCTCATCGACCTCAACGCAATGAGCAAGACACTGTTTGAAGCGATGGGCCCCGATGGTTCCATGAAGGCATTCATGCATTTCCCGGCCAACGCCTTTCCGAATCAGGCCACTGCAATCAGCGACGATACTCACTTCAACAAATATGGAGCCTATGAATTGGCGCGCTGCATCGTGCAGGGCATCCGCGAAGACAAACTTCCTCTGCGAAAGTTTCTGAGCAAAGACACTCCCGGCTTCGATCCATCCAAGCCAGACCCACAGGCAACCTTCAACTTGCCTGCAACCCCCATTCCACCCATGACCGCGAATGTAATGAAGGTCCCGCAGGTTTAGAGCGGGTAATGGTAAAGTCTTGTGGCAAGCCTCACGCCAGAGTGGCTGCGGCTTCTTATGGGACCGGCAAAGAGGAGTAACTCGATGACCTTTCAGCAAAACATATGTTCAAGACCAACCCAGCACCGGGTGCGGCATGCATTGAGAGGATTGGCGCTCATGTTCTCTCTTTCAAGTGTGCTGTTGGCCCAGGATTCCAGCAAGGATTTGCATAGGACTTTTCAGGATCCGCCGGCCGATGCAAGGCCCATGATGCGCTGGTGGTGGTTTGGTCCAGCCGTAACCAGGCCGGAACTTGAAAAAGAGTTGAATACCATGAGTGGCGCAGGGATCGGCGGCGTTGAGATTCAACCCGTCTATCCTTTGATGCTCGACGACGAAGCTAAAGGCATCAAGAACCTGCAGTACTTATCGCCGGAGTTTCTTGACGATGTAAGTTTCGCCAACCGGACCGCCCGATCGCTGGGCCTGCGCGTCGATATCACGCTAGGCAGCGGATGGCCGTATGGCGGCCCCAAAACCACGCTCGCTCTTGCCGCGGGCCGGCTTAAAGTTGTCGCAGTCCCGATTAGCGGAGCAACTGTAACTCCTCCTTCGCTCACGGAAGGGGACAGCTTGATCGCTGCATTTGCAGTCAGCGGAACGGAAAAGCTCTTCGATCCCGCCTCTGCCAAGCGGATAGACCTTGCAAGCGGTTCGGTACCCTCAGGGACGGGCGCTCAAACTGCGCTCTTTTTTCTCGCGAGCCATACAGGAATGATGGTTAAGCGGCCGGCCGCGGGGGCTGAGGGCTATGTGCTCGACCACTTCTCTCTCGCTGCCATCGACGAACATCTGGCAGATGTGGCCACTCCGCTGCTGAACGCATTCGGCAACCAGCCGCCCTATTCCGTTTTCTCCGATTCCCTGGAAGTGTATGCTGCCGACTGGACTTCGGACTTACCGGCAGAGTTTCAGAAGCGCCGCGGCTATGACCTGATTCCTTACCTGCCGGAACTCTTGGCTGGAGGCACGCCGGAGGCGGAAGCTATTCGTCACGATTGGGGCGAGACACTCTCGGATCTTATTCGCGATAACTACCTTTCTCCACTCACGAAATTTGCCGAGGCCCATCAGACCAAGTTCCGGTCACAGACTTACGGGGAGCCGGCAGTTACTCTGGCGGACGAGGCGGTTCCGAACTTGCCGGAAGGCGAGGGGCCGCAATGGCGCGCATTTTCATTCACGCGCTGGGCAAGCTCCGCAACCCACCTCTATGGGCGCAACATCATGTCCGCGGAGACATGGACGTGGCTTCACTCACCGGCATTCCGCGCCACTCCGCTGGACATGAAGGTTGAAGCCGACCGCATGTTTCTTCTCGGCGTGAACCAGTTTGTCGGGCACGGCTATCCATATTCCCCTCCGGGGGCTGGTGAGCCGGGGTGGTCGCTATACGCCGCGGCGGTGTTCAACTCTCACAACCCCTGGTTCCCGGTAATGCCCGATGTAATGAAGTATTTACAGCGGGTTAGCTGGCTGCTTCGTCAAGGGAAACCGGCCAACGACATTGCGATTCTTCTGCCGGAAGACGACGCCCAGGCCGCATTTAGTCCCGGCCACGTTTCGGTGACCGACGAGATGAGGAAGCGAATTACTCCAGCTCTGATGTCCGCCATTCTGGATGCGGGCTATAACATCGATTACATCGACGCGGCTACGATCGATAAACTCGGAACGATTCCTTATCCGGTCTTGATTATCCCGCCGACAGATCGCATTCCGCTGGCGACTTACAAGAAGATTGAGAGCTATGCGGCGGCCACAAGCAAGGTGATTGCGCTTGAGAAACTTCCGACGCTTGGGTCGGGACTCAAGGAACAGGACACTTCCGCCGAGATCGCTGCTCTTTCGGGCCGCGTGTTCCGGGACACGGATCACAAGGGCATCTTTATCAGTTCGACTGGAGATCTTCCCGATGCGCTTCATCGCGCACTGGAGCCGGACATGGATGCCAAGGGCCAGATATCCAACCTGGGGTTTATCCATCGCAAGCTTGCAGACTGCGACATCTACTTTGTGGTCAACAGCAGCAATCAGGTAGTCGATGGGAGCATTCGATTCCGATCCAACCGAACTGCAGTTGAATCGTGGGACCCGGATAGCGGCAGGGTTCTTGAGGCTTTCATACTTGGCGATGGCGCCCGCATCCCGTTAAAGCTTGCGCCTTACGAGTCACGGGTCTTCGTGCTCAGAGACAAGGCTGGGACCGCGGAGTTGGAGTCTTCCAATACGAGCCAGGAGCAGCTTGCTGACCTGAGCACCGATTGGCAGGTGCGGTTTGCGGATGGCTCAGCGTCGCAGACTCTCAACAAATTGACCTCATGGACCGACATTCCGGGGAAGCAGAACTATTCCGGCGAAGCGGTCTATTCGCGGCAAGTTTCGATCAACAATGCGGCGCGAGCAGGTGAGCATATCTTCATTGATTTTGGCGAGGGAACTGCGATCATCGACGATCGCCGGCCGAATGCTTCCGGCATGCACGCATTGCTGGATCCACCGGTCCGTGAAGCAGCGATTGTTTTTATCAATGGGCAGCGGGCCGGGTCGCTCTGGCATCCGCCGTACAGGATCGACATTACAAAGCTGGTTCACAAGGGCGAGAATCAAATTGAAGTCCACGTGTATAACACCGCGATCAACCTGCTGGCCGGCCAGCCCCCTCGCGACTACACGGCGTTGAGGGCAAAGTACGGCAGACGCTTCGATCCTCAGGATATGGACCATCTGCAACCAATTCCTTCCGGGCTTTTTGGGCCAATCTATTTGGAAGAACAGAGGAGCAAATGATTAAAGTGACTCGATGGATTGCAGGCGCCGCTCTTCTTTGTCTGCTTGCCGGTGGCGCAGCTTTCGCAGCGCCAAAAACATTTGTGGCCAACGACTATGGGGCCAAGGGAGACGGCACAATCCTGGAAACAGTTTCCATCCAGAAGGCTATCGATGCAGCCGCTGCCGTTGGGGGCACGATCACGATGAAGGCCGGGACTTACTTGACCGGGTCTTTGTTCCTGAAGTCGGGTGTAACTCTCGATGTGCCGGAAGGCGTAACACTTATTGGGTCCGAGAAGGTGGAAGACTACCCGATGCTTCCGACCCGAATCGCCGGCATTGAGATGACCTGGCCCGCGGCTCTGATCAATGTTCGCGACCAGCATGATGTCAGGATCACCGGGAAGGGGACCATTGATGGCGATGGGCCGATCTGGTGGAAGTCCTATTGGGATCTCAGGGCCGCATATGAACCCAAGGGGCTGCGTTGGGCATCGGACTACGACGCCCGCCGGCCGCGCCTGATCCTGATTCAAAACTCGTCGGATATCCAACTTGGCGGCGGCATTGTGCTGAAGCGGTCAGGCTTTTGGACGGTGCAGATTCTTTACTCGCACGATGTTGATGTGGACGGAGTCACGATCCGAAACAACGAGGGAGGGAAGGGGCCGAGCACGGACGGAATCGACATCGATTCTTCGCGGAAGATTCTGGTGGAACACGCCGACATTGACGTGAACGACGATGCGCTTTGTCTCAAGGCCGGCCGCGACTCGGACGGCCTTCGCGTCAACCGGCCGACCGAGGATGTTGTCGTGCGCGATTCGATCATACGTCGCGGCGCCGCTGCCATTACCTTCGGCAGCGAGACTTCGGGCGGCTTCCGCAATATCGAGGCCTATAACATTACGGCACTCAGCGGCGTGCCCTCGGGCATTCTCTTCAAATCCGCACACACGCGCGGCGGCTATGGCCGGGATATCCGCATCCATGACCTGACGCTCGAAGGCGTCGCCATTCCGATTCATATCACGATGAACTGGAATCCAAGCTTTAGTTACGCCACTCTGCCGGCCGGCGCCAAAGATATACCTTCCTACTGGGTTACGCTGACAACGCCAGTGCCGGAACAGCAAGGACTGCCTCACTTCAGCGGCGTCCACATATGGAATATCAAGGCCACAGGCGCACAGAGCGCATTCAACGTGGCTGCTTATCCCAATGCAACGCTGGACGACTTCCGCCTGGACCACCTGGACATAGAGGCAGCGACCGCGGGTACGATTGCGAACGCCAAGAATTGGACGATCACTGACAGCAGCATCAAGACAGCCGACGGGAGCAAGCCGGTATTTACCGACTCGAGTTTCAAGGATGCGAAGGATGTACCTTTCGGAGAGCCCAAGTAGGGCAAATATAGAGTTGGTCTAAATAAGGCCGGAGCCGTATGGCGCGATACTGTGCGCCATACGGCTCCGGTGTAAGTGAGCGATCGAACAATGAAATGCTAGAAGCTGAGCCTCCCGGAGAACTGGAAGTCTCGGCTATCCGTGCTCTCATAGCTGATTTCTCCAAAGCTGGAAGAATCGACGCCGGTTCCAATCTCCAAATTGCCCGCGTTAACTCCGAAGGTGACGGCGTTGGTGACGTTCTGGCAATCCACGGCGAAGATGAACTTTACCCTCTCGGTGATGTCGAAACTCCGACGCACGCCGCTGGTAAGGCGGAATGTGTTTGGAGCCCGCAGTCCGAATGCCCCGGTGCGCGGCGCGTCGCCGATCATCATCGGGCCGGGGGAGGGGGTGCCAGCGTCGCAGAACGGCCCGGTGCTGCTGGCGCAGAGAACGCCGCCCGCTCCGTACCCTGGAGACGCGCTGGAGATGTACCCATTCACATACTTAGTGGTTCCAATGGTCAGCGCGTTGGCGTTTGCGCCCCATTTCCCATTGATACGGACACCGCTTTTCCCGCCAGTGTAAGCCGGATTGATGTCCGGCATGCACGTGCCCTGGCCTACAAGGCTGGTGCTGGTGCAGGCCGAGGAGCTGAGCGTCAATGGCATTCCGGAAACATACTGCATGATGTGCGAAGTCTCCCAGCCGCCGAACAAAGCACGCACAAGGAAGTTGTCCGCGCCAATTCCACCTTTGCCGAAGGGGAGTTTGTAGACACCGTACGCTGCCAACTGCTGCGGTTCGTCCAGGGTGCTCAACGCACGGTCGATGCGGTTCTGGCTCCATGCCTTTCCGTTGAGAGTGAGGTTGGATGGAATGGCCCAGCCGCTGCGATTGGTGCCGGCATCGTCAATTTCCTTGGAGTAGGTATAGTTGACGGTGAATTGCAACCCTTGAGACAGGCGCTTGGTGAGCGAAAGCTGGAACGCATTATAGTTTGCATTCGCGATGTTGCCCCAGGTGTCGGCGGTGCTTGAGTACTGCGGCATCCACTTCAAACCCTGAGCAATGGTTGTTGTCGCTGCACCAGCCGTGGTGCCTGCTGCCGAGACAAATCCTGGATACGGCGAAATGCAACATCCAGGCATAATGGCCTGCGCCAACGCGATGTTTGCCGCAGTAGCCGCCTTTGAGAGCAAACCCGCTCCATAGGTTCCCGCTCCCAGCGCGAAATATTTGGGGTTGATGCCACCTGACTGCAGGCCGCGCATGGTAGCTGCGCCAGCGATGAAGTGACTCTGCGAGCCGGCGTAGCTCGCCGTGACCGTAATGTCCTTGGTAAGCTCCCGCTGGACACCGAAGTTCCAGAAGTTGAATTCCGGTGCGCGATCCGAAAGATACGGATCGGGGTAGCCGGGGGCAGCGCCTGCCGTGACAAAGCCGCCTGCACTGTTCACGTAGAAGCCCACATTTGCCGACTGGGCCGCGGCGGTTGGGCCGGTTGGAGTAGGCAGCACATAAGTAGGGCCGCCGTAGTTAGTATTCTGCGCGCTGAAGGCCGAATTGTTGTTGAGGTAGAAGCTGGGCCCGGCGGTGGCACCGGTGCCGGCAGCCGGCAAAGTGACCGGGGTTGTGAATCCGGTATTGCTTGTACCTGTAGCGGCCCCGCCCGCTCCGCCAGTGCCTCCGGCATGGGAGTAAAGAGTGCCGAAGCCGCCGCGGATTACAGTCTTGTCGTTGAAGGAATATGCAAAGCCGAGACGCGGGCCCCAGTTCTTCCAATAGGTGTTGACGGGTGAGCGCTTGCCGATGCTGATGGCAGAGCCGCCAGTGCTGCCAGCGTACTCGAACACGCCCGCATTGAGGGTATAGGGGTTAGTCGCGTATGGGGCCAGGAAGCCCCAACGGTCCTTGACTTCGTTGTAGGTGGGAAGGTAATCCCAGCGGAGCCCAAGATTCAAGGTCAGTTTCTTAGTGATCTTGTAGTCGTCCTGGAAGTAAGGGGCAATGGGATGATAGCGGCCTCCATACTCCGAAACAGCCTGCAAGGTATCGCCGCTGCTGTCCACCGCGCCGACCATATAGCTTGCATAGGAGTAGCCTGTGCTTGCCGTATAGGCTGTGCCATTTACAGCGGCCGTATCGTTGGTATTCCAGGCCAGGGTAATGGGGGTGGAGGGACCGTCGGCGGTGCTTGCCTGGTCCTCTAGCCATTGGATTTGAATGCCGGCGGTAATGGCGTGCTTCCCTTTTACCCATTGCAGGTTGTCAACCAGAGTAAGTGCATTGCTGACAGTGGTTGCGGTGACGTCAGGCTGCTGCCAGCTGGTCTGGTTGTTACTGCCAGAGAAAGTGGAACCTGGAAATTCAGTCGAGGCTTGTCCGGCAGGAAGACCTGTGATGCCGAATGTGGTCGCCTCATAGATTGAGTTCCCCTCTGTGTTATTCAGCACCGGCGGCCCGCCAAAATTCGAGTAGCCGTATTTGAGCTGGTTTACGAGATGGGGAGTGATGGTATAGGTGTGCTCGATGTCGGCATAGTGGCCCGCAACGGTCGAGATGGTTGCAGCCAGGTATGGCACGGGCAAGTTCGCAGTACCCGAGGTATAAGGCACGGCGTGGCGATTTCCACCGGTCAGGCTCATCGACAGTCTCTGTTTGGGCGAGATGTCGTAATCGATGTGGCCCGCATAAAGCCAGTTGTCATAGCCGCTGGGAATGCCGCCAATGTAGTTGTTGGTGATGACGCCGGTTGTGGGATTGGTCAACGCCGGCAAGAAAGACTGCATCTTCTGTGAAATTGGAGAGATCTGTGAAGCCGGAATCACGTTGATGGGCGCACCTGAGCCGAGAGCCACCGGATTGCCGTTGGCGCCTATGCCAATGCCCGGTCCGTAACCGTATTGATAGCGGCAAGGCGCGCCTGCCGTATTGTGTGCCGTGCAAGAGGCCAACGATGTTGGGTCATAGATCGGATAGTTGACGCTGGATGAATTGCCCAGTCCACCGTTCGCAACTGAAAGCAATTCCTGGAAGTTGCCTTTCTGCATGAGCGTGGTGGGAAGGGTGTCATAGCCATAGGCGGGAGCAGACCGGGTATGGACCTTGTCGTAGGTTCCATAGAAAAAGAGCTTGTCATGCCCACTAAACAGATGGGGAATGCTGATGGGGCCGCCGACGCTGACTGTCAACTCATTCTGGTGATCGGGAGGCTTGGTGCCGACGACGCTTTGGTAGCCTTTCACGCCGGCTGAATTGGTGACCGTGGCCCAAGGCGCGGAGTATCCCCACGTATCGAAGACTGTGTTGCGGAGGAAATCGGCAACCGTGCCGTGATATTTGTTGGTACCGGACTTGAGGTTGTAGTTTTCCAGTCCAGCGCCCTGATACTCGGCGGGAGCGCTGCTGGTGATGACCTGGATCTGGTCGATGGACTCCATGGGCACCAAATTGAAGATGGGGCGATTGTCGCCCTGCTGGCTGATGGTGGTGAGCGGAATTCCATCGAGATACTCTTCACCGAGTCGTTGTGCAGTACCGCTGACGACCGAGGAGCGGCCACCAGGGTTCAACTGCGCGCCTGGCAGCAGGTTTGAGAACTGCGTGATATCACGCTGCTGGTTGCCACTCACCAGGAGGGGAAGCTCCATGTAGACGTCGCTCTCCATGCTTCCGCCAAGGACGGCGTTGGTCGTCTCCAGTGCGGGTGGAGCGGCACTCACGGTGACCGTCACTGCTTCAGAACCAGGCTTCAGCGCAATATTGAGACCAGTAACATGCAAGGCGTCGATCGCCATGTTTTCCTGCGTAAAAATCTCAAATCCCTTGGCTGTGACCGTGACCGTGTAGGCGCCGGGCTGCAGCGGCGAAATGTTGTAGTAGCCCGCGGCCGAAGCCAGTCGCGACGTTGCGACACCGGTGCCAACGTTTGTCGCGGTTACATTGGCGCCGGGAACCATAGCGCCGGTGGCATCCGTGACCGTACCCTCGATGGCGCCGTCGCCACCGGTTTGTGCCGCGGCTTGCACAGCCGCCCATCCCAGGCAGATTGCCAGCCCGAGTAAGACTGTTGCAACGCTTGCCCAGCCTGCGCTGCGCTGGCGCCGGACATTCATTTTATCAGCAGGATTTCTTGTTTTCATGCGTCCGCCTTGGGAGCCTCCGAGAGTGATTTTGCGTGGCGAGGGTCTTTTGCATGGACCGAATCGTCCAGATTGACCTCGGCGGAAAGTTAAGCCATTTATAGGATGGATGTCAATAGAAAAATTATTTCTCCATTCTGCCGGACGGTTCTCAAAACCACTGAACCAGAAAATCCTTCAGCAGACGACCCATCGGCGTACCGTTGCCTGTGATCTGCTTAACGGGCACAGGGCTTAGGCAGTGGCTTGCAAGTTCCTCATAAGAAAATATTTCTGTCATGCGGACTGGAAAAGAGCCGTGCCCGGTCAGGCGCCGGAGGCAACGTTGAATCGGGCCCGGGAAGTCTGCATTTAGAATGCGCGCACAAAGCCCACAGGGCGTCTGAAAACTGCCTTGAACTGGGCATCGCCGCCGGCAAGGCCGGACGCAGAAGCATCAACGTGGATGGCGCCGGAGGAGCCTGTTGCGCGAAGGATGGCGATGGCCCGCCCCGCGTAGAGATGGTGGTGCGGCAACAGGAAAGACTCGTGGTCCACAATGGCGCCATTGTCTGTGGCGACGACCCGGGCCGGACCCGAAACGGTGAACTGGACTTCATCTGACGCATCCGGCACCCTGACGCCGGCATCGTCCACCGCGGTCGCGGTGACGGTGACAACATCGTCCCCATCGTCGCCGAAGGAGACGGTGGAGCGGTCCGCCGAGAGAACGATGCGCGCCGCCTTGCCCGCGGTGCGGAGTTCGTCCTCGGCCACCGGATGGCCCTGGTTATAGGCCACGGCTTTCAGGGAGCCGGGGGCGTAGGGCACAGTCCAGGTGAGCGGAGAGGCGTCCGGATGCAGCTTTTGCCGTCCGAGAGATTGGCCGTTCAGGAGCAGGTCGACCTCTTCGCAATTGGTGTAGACCTCGACGGATTCAGCGTGCGGTGCGGTGTTGCGGGGTGTCCAGTCAAGCAGCAGAGTTTCCTGCATGGCCGGCGGTACCGATTCGTAACCGGGATCAATGGCGGAGCGCTCAGCGGCGGCAACGCGCCGGGCAATGTGGACATTGGGCGCAGCGGCCCACCAACTCTGCCGTTCGAAGGCGCGCGGGTGAGGCAGGGCAGTTCGATCCAGCAGGCCAAAGGGGCGGCTGATCAGCGGCCACTTGCCGGCTTCTCCCAGGTAATCGAGGCCGGACCACAAGAACTGGCCGGAGTAGGGCGCATGATCGCGCAGAGCCAGCCAAGGCGCGCGATCCAGGGTGTTTTCCGTCCCGATGATGCTGCGCGACGGCTTTTGATCGTGGGCGGCGAGGATCTCGTTTTCACGATAGTTCTGACCCACCACGTCAAGCATGTCGGCCAGCCCATTGTCGTAGTCGTGGCTCACGTTGGGGCGGAACAGGGCCTGCGTAACGGGACGGGAGGGGTCGTTTTCGTGAAACACAGAGATCAGCCGGGCGAGGATTCCGTGGGCAAGTTCGGCGTGGGGCGTATCGTGAATCTCGTTTCCTGCGCTCCAGAGGATGATGCTGGGATGATTGCGGTCGCGGCGGACGGTATCGCGCGTGTCGATCGACGACCATTGATCGAAGTAAAGGTGATAGTCGTAGGGGTTCTTGCCGACCGTCCAGCAATCGAACATCTCGTCCATAACCAGGAAGCCCATGCGGTCGCACAGGTCGAGAAACTCGGGCGACGGCGGATTGTGGGCGGTGCGAATGGCATTGACGCCCAAGGCGCGCAGCGCAATCAGCCGGCGCTCCCAGATTGCGGTGGGCACGGCGATTCCGAACGCACCACCGTCGGCATGGATGGCGACTCCCTTGATTTTGAGGTTGCGGCCATTGAGCCAGAAGCCGGTGTCGGGGCTGAAATGAAACTCGCGGATGCCGATGGGAGTCTCCTCATCGTCGGTTACCGGGTCAGCTTGAGCCAGATTGGCGCTGGATTTGAGGCGAACGAGAACCCGATAGAGCGAGGGATGATCGATGTCCCAGAGTTGCGGGTTTGGAACGGGGCAGTCTCCGAAGAAGTGAGATTTTGCGCCGGGGGCAATGGTCTGGCCGGGAGTGACAAAGCTTCCAGCCGCACTCCCATCGGGTGCAATCAAATCGACTTCGATCTCAGCCTGCCGAGCTAGCCTGGATTCATTCGCCACCGTGGTTTCAACGTGGACCGTGGCCTTGCCTGCGGTGGCCGCTGGCGTTGTCACAAACGTGCTCCACGGCTCCAGATGCACATCCCGCATAAGAACGAGCCGGACCGGGCGATAGATGCCGCCACCCTCGTACCAGCGCGAGGCCGGCTGCTGGGATGTATCGCAGCGGACAGAGATTACGTTGTGCGCCGAGGACCCGAACTGCACATGGCCCGTCAGGTCGTAGAAGAAGCTTACAAAGCCGTTGGGGCGATGGCCGAGGTGAAAGCCGTTGATCCAAACGTCGCTATTGGCCATGATTCCGTCGAACACGATATAGACGCGGCGATGGGTATCTTTCGCGGGCAGAGAAAAGGTCTTGCGATACCAGGCGATCCCGGTTGGGAAAAAGGCTCCAGCCGGGCCGCTGAGGTTGTTTTGGTCAACGGGGCCGGCGATGCTCCAGTCATGCGGCAGGGAGACACTGCGCCAGGCGGAATCGTCGAAGGCGATCTCTGCCGCGTTGGCCTCATCGCCTTGGAGAAACTTCCATTGAGGATTGAAATCGACGACAGTGCGGACGGGAGTCTGGGCGGGGGAGGCAAACGGCGCCAGTGCCGAGAACGCGAGCGCTGCAACCAGAAGAGACTGCTTGAAAGCCGTCATGTTTCGATTGCTCCTTGTGCAAGTGACTGATTCTGCAACATGTTAGAAAGGGCATACTCACCATCTCGCGGTCCAGAAAAAGTGCTCTGTCTGGAATGCGTTGTACACTGCAACTCGGTTCGACTCTCTGTATGGGAGCTTTTTGGGATTGGCGGCGGGAATGCGCAATCTGGCCGTTTTGGTCGCTGCTGTTCCATAAAATCAGAATCCGATATTAGAATCATTTCGATAGGAAATGCAATTCTATCCAGAAACCTGCCGAACCCGGCTTCAGGTACATGCTGGAGGTTGGCGGCTGGCTGAGGGGATTGGGCAGGCAACCTGAGGCATCCATTGTGGGCGCTTCAGGCTGTGGTAGACGGTGTCTGGTGCTTCGTCGAAGGGCCAGATGCTCGAGGAGAGGATTCCGAGTTGAAAGGGAACCGATGCGCATTTGTTTCTTATTGAAGGTCCGCCCGGAGAAGGTAGAGGAGTACAAGGCGCGCCACGCCCAGATATGGCCAGAGATGCTCGAAGCTCTCAGCCTCAGCGGGTGGCGCAATTACTCGATCTTTCTGGGGCCGGACGGCCTGCTCGTCGGCTATCTTGAGGCGGACGACTTTGAGAAATGCCGCGCCGCGATGAAGACCTATGCGGTCAACGCGCGATGGCAGGCGGAGATGTCTACTTTTTTCGAGGGGATGCCCGGTGAAGCGGATGACAATATGCACCCGCTTGAAGAGGTCTTTCATCTGGACTAAGATTGGCCTCGTTCTCAGATTGACTTTGGCCGGCAATCGCCGGCAATCGAGGATAGGGTTCCTCAGCGGTTCACCTTTCCGACGCCACGGCGAGGCGCACAGAGCTGGGCGCACCGAGTTGGGCGCACAAGGCTTTCCATCGCCATCAACGACCCGCAATCCAGTTCCAGGAGGACATTTCGATGAAGACATTCAATGCGATGCGCCGCGATTTTCTGCGCACGGGCAGCTTCGGCATGGCGGCTGCCGCAATTCCCGCGGTTTCGTTTGCGGCTACGGCGCAAGAAGCGGTCACGGCATCCGCGGCGCCCCAGGCTGTTTTCGATGTTCGCAAATATGGCGCGACGGGGGACGGCAAGACGGTGGACACGAAAGCCGTCAACAGTGCCATCGAAGCTGCCGCGGCCGTGGGCGGAGGAGTGGTGGTCTTTCCCGCGGGAACTTATCTCTGTTTCTCGATTCGCCTCAAGAGCCAGGTTCACCTGCACCTTGAGCAGGGCAGCACAATCGTGGCTGCCGACTCGCCGCTCCCCGGTCAGGAGACGGGCTATAACGGTGGTGTCTACGATGCTGCCGAGCCGAATACCGCCTGGGACGCTTATCAGGATTACGGCCATAACCACTGGCATAACTCGCTGCTATGGGGCGAAGACCTTCACGACTTGAGCATCACGGGATCAGGGCTGATCTGGGGGAAAGGCCTCAGCTTCGGCGCGGGCCGCGCCGCCCGCGGCAGTTACCCGATCTACAGGGCCGAACAGTCTGGGGTGGGCAACAAGGCCATCGCGCTCAAGAATTGCCGCAACGTTATTCTGCGCGATTTCTCGATTCTGAAGGGCGGCCACTTTGGCCTTCTGCTGACCGGCGTCGACAATCTGACCATCGACAACCTCAAGATCGACACCGATCGGGACGGCATGGACATCGATTGCTGCCAGAACGTGCGCGTCTCCAACTGCACCGTCAACTCGCCATGGGACGATGGGATCTGCCCTAAGTCGAGTTATGCGCTGGGCTATGCGCGCGCTACGAGAAATGTAACTATCACCAATTGCTGGGTAACTGGCACTTATGAGCTTGGGACGGTGCTGGATGGAACCTATAAGAAGTTTGTGAATGACCCTTCGATCCGGGTTGGGCACACCGGACGCATTAAATGCGGAACAGAATCGAATGGCGGATTCATTAACATCACCATCTCGAACTGCGTCTTCGAAGGCTGCCAGGGTTATGCTCTGGAATCGGTAGATGGCGCATTGCTTGAGGACATTACCATCACCAACACGACCATGCGCGACCTTGTCTCAGGGCCCTTGTTCATGCGCCTCGGATCGCGGCTGCGCGGCCCCAAAGAAACCACCAAGGTGGGGAGTGTCAAGCGCATCCTGGTGAGCAATCTCGAATGCTACAACGCACCGTTGAAAGTCAGCTCCGTTTTGAGCGGAATTCCGGGCTTCCCGATCGAAGATGTAAAGCTTTCGAACATTTATATCGAGACGGTGGGCGGCGGAACGGCCGAGGACGCCAAGGTTCAGCCGCCGGAGTTCGAGAACAAGTACCCTGAGCCGGGGATGTTCGGTCCCATGCCGGCTTCCGGGTTCTTCATGCGGCACATGCGCAATGTGGAGATGAGCCACGTGGAGATTGCGAATACCGCTCCGGACGCGCGTCCCGCGTTCTATTTGACGGGAGTGGAGCGCGCGGATTTCTTCGCCGTTACCGCTCCTCGCGGGGCCGACGGCGCATTCGCTTTGCACGATGTGAAGGACCTTCGCATCGGCTGGAGCCGCGCGGCAGCGGACGCAACGCTGAGCAGCATTGACAGCAAGACGCTGTGAAGGGCGCGGAGGGAGACCTCCTGCTGGCATGGCTCTTCGCGTGGAGTTTGAAGCAGCGAATCCCCGGACAACGATGACGCGCGTTTCGCAAGGCTTGAGGGGCAGCGGACAAATTGATCAAAATGGCGACAAAACGCCGCGGCAAACGTCGCGATAAGACGCATCGACAGGAGGCTTTCCAATGCGCAGTTCGCTCAAGTGGTTTGTGACCGGCTTTGCCTGCCTGGTGCTGGCAGCGCCGGCGATCTTTTTCACTCCCGCCAGCGCAGCACAGGGGCCGGGACAGGCGCCGGGACCGGCGGCGGCGCAGGTGTTCTCTGCCGCCGATGTGCACGGCCTGCTTGCGCAATTGGCCGATCAGGCCAAGGCCAAGGGCAGCACGAGTTCGACGCTCGCCGATTACGGAAGCCATGCGCTGCGGCTCAACGCAAGAACGACGAGTGGCGGAGGCGAGATTCACGCCCACTACGATGACGTGATGCTGGTGACCGAGGGCAAAGCGACTCTGATCACAGGCGGAACGGTGATCGATCCGCACACCGGAAGCGATGGGGAAACGAGGGGCAGCGGCATTCAAAATGGGATCGTCCAAACCATCTCGGTTGGCGATATCGTGCATATTCCGGCAGGGACGCCGCACCAGTTGGTTGTTGCTTCGGGAACCACATACAGCTACGTAGTGATCAAGGTCAGGGAATAGCGGCAAGCGCTAGCGCAATTCCGCGCGGGCGTGTATTCTACTGGTGGTCTGACCTCTTGCGGGGTTGGGCGTGGAAGGGTTCTGGAGACAATCATGGCGATACTTGACAGATTCTCGATTGGCGTGGGCGATCGATTTGCGCACCAGGCTAAAGCTCAACTCGAAGCGTGCATCCTCGCTGCCAAGGCGGGCGTGGATGTAATTCCGGTGTGGAACAAGTCCAATCGGGAACATGCGATCATCGGTTCGGAGCCGTCTCAGGTCCGCGCCGCAGCCGATGCCGCGGTCGCGGAACTTGGCTGGAAGCTCCCCTACTTTTGCGACGCCGACCATATCAACCTCTCCACCGTGGACCGCTTTCTGGCTTCCTGCGACTTCTACACCATGGACGTGGCCGACTACATTGGCAAACCCGCCGAGCAGGCGTCGATCGATGCGTTCGTGAAGAAGCACTCGGAGCTCCTCGGGACCACCCAGATGGAAGGGGCCGGTGAGAGCATCGAAATTACAGCTGAGCTCCTTGGGCAGACCGCCGCCAAATTCCTTTTCGCGATTCAAGAGGCAGGCAAGATCTACCGCACTATCGAGACGGCAAAGGGGAAGGGCACATTCATCTCCGAAGTGTCGATGGACGAGACCGATTTCGCGCAGACTCCGGCAGAGCTGCTGATTATTTTGGCAGCCATTGCCGACGAAGGCATTCCGATCCAGACGATCGCTCCCAAGTTCAGCGGACGCTTCAACAAGGGCGTGGATTACGTGGGGGATGCGAGCCAGTTTGCCCGCGAGATGGCGCTGGACATGGCCGCCATTCGCCACGCCGTGGCCAGCTACGGATTGCCCCGGAACCTCAAGCTGAGCGTCCACTCCGGCAGCGACAAGTTCTCAATTTACCCCGCCATCTACGCTTCGATGATGGAATTCTCGACTGGCGTGCATCTGAAGACTGCCGGCACCAACTGGCTGGAAGAACTGATCGGCCTTGCCGAGGCTGGGGGCGACGGTCTTGCCTTGGCCAAGGAGATCTATGCCGAGGCCTTTGCCCACTCCGCCGAGCTATGCGCGCCTTATGCAACGGTCATCGACATCGACCCGGCCAAACTTCCCTCGCCCGCGGAAGTGAACCAGTGGACCTCCGCGCAGTTTACCTCTGCCTTGCGTCACGATCCTCGCTCACCGGCTTACAACTCGAGTCTTCGCCAGTTGCTGCATGTTGGATTCAAAGTTGCGGCAAAGATGGGTCCCCGCTATCTCGGCCTGCTCGAGGCCAATGAGGCTGTGATCGCGAAGAACGTGACGGAGAACCTGTACGCCCGGCACATCGCTCCGGTCTTCCTTGGGCAAGCGCCAAACTCGTAGCGGCACGGTGCTGTCCCACAAATTCGGAGCGGATGCGTTTAAACTGGTGTTAGGTGTAACCGCAGGTGATGGTATGAAAGTTTTGCAAATGGCGGATGTAGTTCGCTATCCGCACATGTCTACGGCGGAGTTGCGCGCCACGTTTCTGCTCGAAGATCTCTTCACTCCGGACCAGGTGCAGCTTGTGTACGTCGATCTGGACCGCACGGTCATTGGCTCCGCGGTGCCGCTGGCTTCGCCCCTGGCGCTGCCCTGCCCGAAGGAACTGCGGGCGACCTCGTTTACTGAAAGGCGCGAACTGGGCGTGTTCAACATTGGCGGCGATGGAGCCGTGGATGTGGATGGCGAGAAGCATGCGCTGGGAAACAGGGATGCGCTCTACATCGGCAAGGGCGAGCACAGCATTTCATTTTCGAGCGTGAGCGCGGACAAGCCTGCTGAATTCTATCTGCTGAGTTATCCGGCTCATGCCGTCCATCCCACAGCAGTCGTGCGCGCCGACCAGCGGTCGCCTCTCACGCTCGGCGACGGCGCCACGGCGAACCGCCGCACCATCAACAAGCTCATCCACCTGGAAGGCGCGAAGAGCTGCCAACTGGTGATGGGCTTTACGGAACTGGCGACAGGCAGCGTGTGGAACACGATGCCCCCGCACACACATATGCGGCGGTCCGAGATTTATATGTACTTCGACCTGCCGGAGGATCATCGGGTGGTTCACATGATGGGACCGGCCAAGGAGACTCGGCATCTGATCGTCGCCAACAAACAGGTGGCTATCTCGCCCGGCTGGTCGATCCATGCCGGGGTTGGCACGGCCAGCTACTCCTTCTGCTGGGGCATGGGCGGAGAGAACCAGGTCTACTCAGACATGGACGCGCTGCGGATTGCGGAGCTGCTGTAATCGGTGCGATGGCGCCGGAGATAAGCACGAGCAGAAATCAAGAGAGCATTCCGAGAGCCAAGGGAGCAACTGGTTGATCCTCGACTCATTTAAACTCACCGGCAAAAACGCGCTCGTCACCGGTTCATCGCGGGGGTTGGGCGCGGCCATCGCCCTGGCCCTTGCCGAAGCGGGCGCGAACGTGGCGCTGCATGGTTCGCAGGAGGCGCCGAACGCGGACAGCGTTGCCGCGACAGGCGTGCGGCACGTTGAACTGGTCGCCGATCTGCGCTATCCCGGCCGCTGTCCGGAGCTGATTGCGCAAACCGTCGCGGCGCTCGGCTCCATCGACATCCTGGTCAATAATGCAGGGATCATTCGGCGCGCACCGGCTGTGGACTTCAGCGAAGCGGACTGGGATGAGGTGCTGGCGGCCGATCTGACCAGCGTCTTTCGCCTGAGCCAGAGCGCCGGCCGGCACATGCTGGCGCAGGGCTCCGGCAAGATCGTCAACATCGCGTCGCTGCTGAGCTTTCAAGGGGGCGTGAGGGTGCCTTCGTATGCCGCCGCCAAAGGCGGTGTTGCACAACTGACCAAGGCGCTGGCGAATGAATGGGCGGAAAGAGGCGTGCAGGTAAACGCCATCGCGCCGGGCTACATGGACACCGACAACACCGAGGCCCTGCGCAACGATCCGGTTCGCTCGCGGCAGATCCTTGAGCGCATCCCGGCTGCCCGCTGGGGCGCACCTGAAGACGTGGCCGGAGCGGTGGTCTTTCTGGCTTCGCCGGCCAGCAACTACATCAACGGACATATTCTGGCTGTGGATGGCGGCTGGCTGGGCAGATAACCGCGTGGAAAGACTTCGGCCTAAGCTTGCCTGCGTAAAGCGTTCCATTGCGGGCCAATCCGTCTGCTGCATGCCAATCTGGGCCAGGGTATCCCATTTGGCAATACCTATAGACCCCAATGCAGGGGTTATTCTGCGACAATCGCAGAAATGCTTTTGGAGCGGGGACAATGGAAGATTTGTTGAATTTGGCGATGTTGATTTGCGCGTCGGTGGGCTCGATGGCGTTTGGGATTCTGGCGGCTTATGGCATTCTTCGCGTGGGATTTGCGCTGATGCGTCCGCGGGCTCGGACCGTGGCGATGAAGGCGCAGCCAGAAGCGGCGCGAGTGTCGTGAACGGCAGGGATCAGGGATCAGGGATCAGGGATCAGGGATCAGTTGAGATGATGGGGACTGGGAAGCATGTCAAGAGCTTTCTTGATTCCGGGTTGGCTAAACTTGATGATTGACTCCGGCTGCTACATATCATTTGAAGTGCGCGAAGATGAAGTGCGCGAAGAACTTTTGAGAACCCCATTCACATTTCCACAGGCATTTCGAAATCATCTTGCAGAATTTAACGGTCGCCCGGCGCAAAATGGTTCATAGAGGACAAATGGAGAAGCCACGCCAATTCCGAACCACGAAATCTGCTCGATATGTCCCCGGTCCAATCTGTCAGGGATGTGCCCGGTCCGTACCCCATTTAGATACCCCCCCTACCCCCCCCTAACCCCCCGGGGGTATACCTTTAAAACTCTGAAACCCTGAGCTTCTTGGAGAATAACAGAAGCAGAATCAATGGATTGCGCCGGAAGGCCATGCAGAGGAACGCTACCACCGTATCGCAATGTGGGAATTTCAGCCCGTTTGCCCGGTTATTATCGGCGTCGCACACCCCGATTGCCGGAACAGGATTGATATTCATCTCATCTTAATTTGGCGGATTGGCGCGCTGTTCAATTTGCTGCTGGCGCTGCTGCATCTCCTGCATGATCTGCTGGGGAGTGCGTGGCGCTCCGCCGGGCGCGAAGCCTGGGCGGATGGCCGCGGGGGGCTGAGCCTGAGGCTGGGGCGGTTCTTCGGCTTCGTTATCGTCGTCGCTGCCGCTTGCCGGACTGTTATTTGCGGCTGGCTGCGTGTCGCCCGTGCGGCGGGCGCTGAGCAGGATCTGTCGCGGCGTTCCCTGGCCCTGGTCCCCAATCATCATGACGTTGTAGCTTGAGCCTTGCAGAAGCTGGGAGAGCACGTCGCGCGCCTGGCCGGGGCCGTAGACGCCAAAAATCCGCTCATCGGCAGCCAATCCCTCGACCTTGGCGCCGGTAACGGTGGAGACATCTTTCAAGATCTGCTGGAGGCTGGAGTTCTGGGCATTGATGCGGAGGCCTTGGCTGTCCCAGACGACGGAGGCCTGGGCCGGGCGGTCGTTGACAGGCCAATCGGGATGTGCGGGCGGTGGAGGAGTGATGGGGGCAGGGGCAACTTGAGCCGGGACAATCTTCGGATGGGCGGCGCTGGGGCGGTTGTGGTGGTGAACGGGCTTTTGCGAAGCGGCGGATGCGGGGGATGCGGCAGGCGCCTGCGCAGCAAGCGGGTGGGATCCAAACAGCAAAAGAGCCGCGGAGACGGCTGCAAAGGCTACCAACAGAGGACAAAACAAGCGAGAGGTCCGCCGAACGAATCCCTCAAGGGATAAGGCCCGCGCGGATTCACCTTTGCCTGTGCAAGGGCTAGAGCCCGGCCCCTTTCGCGATTGCAGCGGGATGGTTGAGCGCATGAGCATCGGTTCCCCAGGGACGGCAGCGGCGGGTTGACTTGGTTGAGCGATGGGATGCGGCAAATCCGATGCCGCTCCACTGTACTAGACTAACAGTGGCCCGGAGACGCTCGAAGAAGAGTTTCGCTGGGCAGAGAGGATGTCTTAGGATGCCTGGGGAGATGCGCCTCTGCTGGAAGGTTTTGGCAGCCACGGTTCTGCTGGCGATGCCGGTGGCGAGTCAGGCCACGAGTTGCGTGACGCAGGCGGAGTTGCCGGCGCAGGATCGCAGCGCGCTGATGGCGATCGGCGGACGGCTGTCTGAAGCCGTGGTGCAGCAGGATTATGCCTCGCTTCAAGCCGCGTTGTTTCCGGCCGAAGCGGCGGAGTGGGATGGGATTCGCGGGGCTGTCGAGGCTGCCGCTCCGCTGATGAAGGGCGGGCAGGTGCAACTGCGGAACGTGTACCTGCTGGACGCGAGCAGCCTGGCGACGCCGGCCGATACCCAGTTCTTCTGCTCGAACTCAAGCGGTTCGCTGACGGTGACCATTACGATGCGGGCATTGCCGCCGGGGCGGTATGCGGTGGTGCTGGCCGATGCCGAGGGGGCTGCCCTGGGCGGGCAGATGGGAATCATTGTGGCCTGGGACCCGACTGGTGCAACCGCGGCATGGAAGCTGGCCGGGTTGTCAGTGCGGCAGGGAATCTTCGATGGACACGATGGGGTGTGGTACTGGACGCACGCCCGCGATCTGGCGCGATCGGACCAGCAATGGAGCGCGTGGTTCAGTTACGAGGCGGCGCGATTCCTGCTGATGCCGGTGGACTTCATCTCTTCGCCGAACCTGGAAAAGCTGGGGCAGGAGCAAGCGCAGATCAAGGATTCTCCGCAGGATGCTTTTCCCTATACGATTCCGGATGGTCCGCGCACGTGGAAGATCGACGCGATCCGGCTGGACGCTTCGCTCCACCAGGCGGATTTGGGCGTGACCTACGAATCGACGGGAGTGACCGATCCGGCTGCGTTGCGCACCGAGGCGGTTGCCGTGCTGAGCGCGCTGCTCAAGGCACATTCGGGGCTGAGGGAGAACTTTCACGGGCTGTGGGCTTACGCGATGAAGGACGGCAAGCGAACACCGGTGATCGAGCTGCCAATGGCGCAGATCCCGTAAGAGCAGGGAACAGGGAGTAGGGAACAGGGAACAGCGGGGCATTGCGGAGTCAGCCGTGTGAGCACGTTAGCAGCCTGTGGTAAAAGTCATGTTTTGAAAGGGCACGACTTTAGTCGTGCCGTAAGACGTTGAAACTAAAGGATGGGCTTCAGCCCCTGAGGGAAGGTTTTCAGGATTTGCGAGTTTTACCACGGACCGTTAGCTGCTGAAGCGGCGTTAGCGAATTAGCAGGTTGGCGGGCGAACGGGCTGATTTGATTCTGTTGATTGGACCGAATGCAGACGCTCATTGGAAATCCATTCAGGAACGATCCAAAGACGAGGAAGGAAGAGGGAATTGGCAGCAATGATCGATCTGCGTTCGGATACGGTTACGCGGCCCACGCTTGAGATGCGGGCGGCGATGGCGGCGGCCGAGGTGGGCGACGACGTCTATGGCGAAGACCCCACTGTGAACCTGCTGGAACGGCGCGCTGCCGAGGTGTTTGGCCGCGAGGCCGCTCTGTTTGTGCCCACCGGCACCATGGGCAACCAGATTGCGATTCGGCTGCACACACAGCCGGGGCAGGAAGTGATCGCGGAGTCGCGCGCGCACATTCTGGACTGGGAGATGGCCACGACAGCGGTGTTTTCCGGCTGCCTGGTGCGGGCGGTTGTTGCCGAGCGGGGAATCTTGACCTGGAAGCACATTGAGCCCGCGATCACTGGGCGTGGCGCGTTTCGTGCGGCGACGGGGCTGATTGAGATTGAGAATACGGCGAATCTCGCGGGTGGAACCGTGACGCCGCTGCCTGTGCTGGAAGAGATTTGGATGGGCGCGAAGGAGCGGAAGCTCCCGGTTCACCTGGATGGAGCGCGGATTTTCAATGCGGCTGTGGCGTTGGGTGTGGATGTGAAGACGCTGACGAGCGGATTCGATACGGTGATGTTCTGCCTGTCAAAGGGGCTGGGCGCGCCGGTGGGGTCGATGCTGACGGGATCGGCGGAGCAGATGGAGCGGGCGCGCATCTTCCGCAAGGCATTGGGCGGGGGAATGCGGCAGGCGGGTGTGCTGGCCGCGGCGGGACTGATTGCGCTGGAGCAAGGGCCGGGGCGGCTGCACGAGGACCACGCGAATGCGCGGCTGCTGGCTGAGGCATTGTCGAACATGGAAGGCGTCGAGATCGAGCTGGATTCCGTGGAGACCAACATCGTGGTCTTCAGCTTGACGGGAGGGCGAAGTGCAGCGGAGCTGGCGAATCGGCTGAAAGCGCGCGGTGTGCTGATGAGCGCCGTAGGCAAGGATACGATTCGGCTGGTGACGCACCTGGATGTGGATCGCGCGGCTTGCGTTACGGCTGCGGAGGCGCTGGGGGAAGAGATTGACGGGGACTGAGCAATCCGGCTCACCTTGGATGACGACATGGGCTGTACAAAGGATGTGAGTGCGGGTCACCTGTGACGCGCAACTATTCCCGCAGCTCGACGTTGATATGAGAAACGCGCCGGAACGCACGCAAGATTCCGGCAGGCACTTAAACCCCTGGAGGAATGGATTCGCCATGAAGAAGATTGCACTGGCAATTTTGCTTGCTCTCACACTGGTGCCTGCGGCAGCGTTTGCGCAGGTTGTCATTCGCGTAGCACCACCGGCTCCCATTGTTGAGCGCCGGCCACCGCCGCCGGACCGTGGCTACGTGTGGATCGACGGCTATCATCGCTACGAAGGCGGCCAATACATCTGGACCCCCGGCCGCTGGGACCGTCCGCCACATCCCGGCGGGCGTTGGGTTGCGCACAAGTGGGTGCACAAAGGCGACCATTGGGTGCTCGTAGAAGGGCACTGGCGGTAGATTGCAACTGCGGACGCAGAGAGCGAGGCTTGCGCCTCGCTCTTTGTGCGTTTCAGCTTAAAAAAAGGCCCTTGCGGCTTGTTCCCGTCTAGCTGATCTCGATGACATCGGTGGCGGCGGCAGCGGCGGCTTCGGCGAGAGGCATCATTTTCTCGGCGATGGCGTAAAACTCGGCCGCCTGGGGGCTCTTGGGGCCGGCCAGGGCGACGGGCAGGCCGCGGTCGCCGCCTTCACGGATGGCGGGCACCAGCTCGATGGAGCCGAGGAAAGGAATGTTGAATTGCTTTGCGGTGCGCTCGGCGCCGCCTCGGGAGAAGATGTCGATCTCCTGGTGGCAGTGGGGGCAGGTGAAGTGGCTCATGTTTTCAACGATGCCGAGCACTTCCACGTTGACCTGGGCGAACATCTCGAGGGCCTTGCGCGCATCCTGAAGGCTGACATCGCTTGGAGTTGAGACCACGATCGCGCCAGTGAGAGGAACGGTCTGCACGAGGGAGATGACGACGTCGCCGGTCCCTGGAGGGAGATCGACGATGAGGTAGTCGAGCTGGCCCCATTCGACTTGTTGAAGAAACTGGCGAATGATTTGGTGGAGCATGGGGCCGCGCATGACCAGAGGCTTGTCGCCGGGCGAGATGTAGCCGATCGAGATGGTCTTGATGCCGTGGGTCAGGTTGGGCTCGATGATATTGCCGGGTCCGACATTCGGCTGTTGGGTTGAGCCCATCATGAGCGGAACGTTGGGACCGTAGATGTCGGCGTCGATGAGTCCTACGCGCTGGCCGAGGCGCGAGAGTGCGATGGCCAGGTTGACAGCGACTGTGGTTTTGCCGACTCCGCCTTTGCCGGAACCGATGGCTACGATCTTGGAGACGCCGGGCAAAGCCACGGGGGAAGGCATGGCAGGTGAATGGGCCATATGGATTTGTTGCTCCTTTGTTGGGCCGGGTTGGGGGCTGGGGGTTGAAACCCAGTTCCAATTGAGATTGAAATGTCGCTTTGTTTCCTCAGGGTTTGATGTCTGCTGCAACTTCCTGGGCGGTGGTTACGATGTGCGCCTCTTTGCGGCGAGCAGATTCCGCCTCGCGATGCTCACGGCGGCGCAGGGCATCCTCGTAGCGGCGGAGTTCGTTGGGGGTCTCGGGCAGCAGTTGAGGAACTTGCTGGCGGCGGCCCTGCTGGTCGATGGCTACAAAGACCAGGTAAGCGCTGGCGACGTGGGCAACCGCGGCGGTGCGGGTGTTTTCTGCCCAGACCTTCACGCCCACTTCCATCGAGGTGGAAAAGGCGCGGTTGACGCTGGACTTGAGGGTGAGCAGATCGCCCAGGTGCACGGGACGGATGAAGTCGATGTGGTCCATGGCGGCGGTGACGACGTGGGTGCGGGAGTGGCGATAGGCGGCCATGGCGCCGGTCAGATCGATAAAGTGCATCAGGCGTCCGCCGAGCAAGCTGCCCAGTATGTTGGTGTCGTTGGGCAGGATGATCTCGGTCATCTCCGACTGGGTGCTTGCGACGGTGCGCACTGGCGGGTTGGATTGGTTGAGAGTCTGGGTGGAACTCATTCTGCGATTACTCCATTCAGGGTTCGCCTCGGCTTTGCTGCCGAGTCTTGAAGGCCGGCCTCTACAATGGAACTGGCGGCGGCCGGGCTGGGCAGGCCTTACAGGCCCAGGGACGAGGCGTACAGTTCCAGTTTCGGCAATCGCGGCCAATTACGCAAATCGGCAACGGCGGAAACCGGGGCCGGACAGGTACAGGATGGACAAGGTGGACAAGATCGCGGGGCTCAGGGAAATTCTGGAACTGGACCCGAAGAATAGCTTTGCCCGCTACGGCATGGCGATGGAGCTGGCCAATCGTGGTGAGACGGCGGCGGCAGTGGGCGAGTTCGACACGCTGCTGGCGAATGATCCTGGCTATACGGCCGGATACTTTATGGCAGCACAAACGCTGGCCAAGGCAGCACGGACAGCGGAGGCAATCGAGCGGCTGAAGGCGGGAATTTCGAGCGCTGTTCGCAGCGGGAACAGCCATGCGCTCAGTGAGATGCAGGCGATGCTCGACGAGCTGGAGGGGTAGGTCTTGTTCGCTGCCGCGCACATGGCGCATTCCGATCTGGCATGATTTGGCGTTTATTCCGTCACGAAGTCCAGCTTTTTTTCTTGACAGTGCATCTATACTGACGATATGGCCAAGTATTCCATTGTCGTTCCGTTCCACAATGAAGAGGAGAACGTAACGGCCTTATACGCGCGCCTGAAGCAGGCGATGGAGCAGGTGGGCGATAGCTTCGAGCTGGTGCTGGTGGAAGATGGGTCCAGCGACCGGACGTATAAGCTGCTGGAAGAGATTGCGGCGGTGGACAGCCGGGTGCTGGTGGTGAAGCTGCGGCGGAATTTTGGTCAGACCTCGGCCCTGGCAGCCGGATTCGACCATGCCTCGGGCGAGTTTATCCTGGCCATGGATGGCGACCTGCAGCACGACCCGAACGATATACCCAACTTCATTGAGAAGCTCGAGGAGGGATATGACGTGGTGTCGGGTTGGCGCAAGGTTCGCATCGACAACCTGATGATGAGGCGCATTCCCTCGCACTGCGCGAATTGGCTGATGGCCAAGCTGTCAGGCGTGGATATTCACGACTTCGGGACGACATTCAAAGCCTATCGCCGTGAGGTGATCCAGAATATTCCGCTGTATGGGGAGATGCACCGCTTCATTCCCGCGCTGGCCAGTTGGTATGGCGCGTCGATCTGCGAGATCCCGATCAGGAACATGAACCGCGAGCGGGGCAAGAGCCACTACGGGATCGGGCGCACATTCCGCGTCTTCTTCGATTTGCTGACCATCCGGTTTCTGCTCAAGTACATGGGCCGTCCGCTGCACTTTTTCGGCGGCTTCGGCGCATTGGGCATCATGGTGGGCAGCGTCATCTCGGCAATATTGCTGGGGATGAAGGTTCTGCAGCCCCACCAGAACGTAATGGATCAGCATGGGCCGCTCTTCGTGATCGGGGCGGTGCTGATTGTTGCCGGCATCCAGATGCTGGCCATCGGGCTTCTTGGCGAGTTGCTTGTGCGTCACTATCACACCGGCCAGCAGCGCACCCCGTATGCGGTCCAACGCCTCGTGCGTCTGAATTCTGCGGAAGAGCAGAGCATGATATCGGACAGGGACTGAAGAACAGGGAACAGGGAATAGGGAACAGGGAACAGAAAGAAAATAGAATCCCCGCCTGGGCAATACCTGGGCGGGGTTTTGGCTCTCTGTTCCCTGTTCCCTGTTCCCTATTCTTGCCCCTTGCAGCAGGCGGGTCTGAGGGTGCATTCTGGCCGTGGCATGAAAGCTATCCAAATTCACGAGACAGGCGGGCCGGAGGTCTTGACGCTGGCCGATTTGCCCATTCCCGAGCCGGGACCTGGGCAGGTGTTGATCCGCGTTGAGGCTACCGGGGTCAACTTCATTGAAGTGTATTTTCGCAAGGGCGTATACAAGGCCTCGCTTCCGCTGACGCCAGGCAGCGAGGCTGCGGGCACGGTGGAGGAACTGGGTCCGGGCGTAACAGGATTTGTTGCGGGGGATGCGGTGGCCTCGGTGAGCGTGCTGGGCAGCTATGCCGAGTACGCGCTGGTTCCCGCAACGCAACTGGTGAAGACGCCGGATGGGCTGAGCCCGGAACAGGCTGCGGCCGCGATGCTGCAGGGAATGACGGCGCATTACCTTTCGCACTCGACCTTCCCGCTGAAGGCCGGGGACACGGCGCTGGTTCATGCCGGAGCCGGTGGCGTGGGGCTGCTGCTGACGCAGATGGCGGTGCGGCTGGGCGCGCGGGTGATTACAACTGTTTCGACGGCTGCCAAGGCGGAGTTGTCGCGCGAGGCGGGCGCTTCCGATGTGATTCTGTATACCGAGCAGGATTTTCCGGCGGAGGTCAAGCGGCTCACGGCCGGCAAAGGCGTGGACGTGGTGTACGACTCGGTGGGCAAGACGACCTTTCAAGGCAGCCTGAACTGCCTGAGGCCGCGCGGGCTACTGGCGCTGTTTGGCGCGTCGAGCGGACCTGTGCCGCCGTTCGACCTGATTCAACTGAGCGGGAAGGGGTCGCTGTTCGTGACGCGGCCTACGTTGTGGCACTACATCGCCACAAGGGCGGAACTGGAAGCTCGCGCCGGGGATGTGCTGGGTTGGGCGGCGAAGGGCGATCTGAAGCTGCGGACTGAGCATATCTATTCGCTGGCCGATGCGGCGCAGGCGCAGAGCGATCTTGAGGCGCGCAAGACGACGGGAAAGGTATTGCTGGAGCCCTGAAAGCAGCGGTCAGTGATCAGTGATCAGTGGTCAGCAAAAGGCACTCCCACCGAGGTTGGACGAATCCCATAAGGGAAGTTCAAGGGACTTGGAACATGACCAAGATTTCTATTGCGCCGGATGACCGGGTCTTTGTGCTAACTGGCGCCGGGATCAGCGCGGAGAGCGGGCTGCCTACCTTTCGCGCGTCGGACGGGTTGTGGGCGGGGCATTCGATCGAGGATGTTTGCACACCGGAGGCGTGGAAGCGGAATCCTGCGCTGGTGTGGGAGTTCTACTCGGGGCGTCGGTCGGATGGCGCGAAGGCCGAGCCGAATCCGGCACACGTTGCACTGGCGGAGTTGGAGGCGCGGCTGGGCGAGCGCTTTTTTCTTTGCACGCAGAATGTGGACGACCTGCATGAGCGGGCGGGGTCGGTGCGGCTGGTTCACATGCATGGAGAACTGACCAAAGCGCGGTGCGAGCGGGAGTGCGGACGGCCGCCGGTTGAGGATCGGAAGGTTTACAAGAGCCTGGACGAGGTGGGGCGGTGCGCTTGCGGCGGACGATTGCGTCCGCACATTGTTTTCTTTGGCGAGATTCCGCTGGAGATGGAGCGGATTCAGGATGAGATCCAGAAGGCGACGCTGATGGTGGTGGTGGGAACTTCAGGGTCGGTTTATCCGGCGGCCAATTTTGTGCATTGGGCGCGGCAGCGTGGGGCGCGAACGGTGTATGTGGGACCGGAGGCGCCGTTGAATGCTTCGGCCTTTACGCATGTGGTGGAAGGCAAGGCTGGGGAGGTTTTGCCGGGGTTGTTTGCGGTCTAGCGGAGCTTGAGGAGTTAGCGGTGTAAGCGGAGTCAGCCGGTCGTCTATTCGGCTGGTTTGGATCGCGCCTTGATGTACTCTTTGCGGCGGAAGCGAAGCCCGGTCCAGTCCTCATCGATGGCTATTGAGCGCACGGTTTCAAATCCCGCGGCCTTCAAGGCGCTCCAGCCTGTGTCGCGATTGAAATCACATTTGAATTTCTTCGATGTTCCCTTGGGATAGGCGAACCAGAGTGCGGCGTCGCCTTTGCCTCGTGCGGCGAGCTGGGGGACAAGTGCATCCACTTCGTCTTGGCGGGTGACGAAGGCGAGAGAGAAGCGGACATCCCGGAGTCCCTTGAGGCTGCGATGAATCGAGGCCACGGGCAAGCGGGCTAGTTCCGGCTCGATGCTCTCAGGTGCATTGAGAACGAGGATCTCGCTGTGATCCTTGAGAAGAAGTTTCTCGGAAAGGGTGGCCACTGCGCCTCCTGAATCAGCATNNCATCGCCAGAATCTGTTCCCAGACCTTCGGTTCAACAGGTAGGCCCAGTTCGCGATTCTCGGCGCGGATGCGTAGAGTCTTCTCTCCCGGATAGCGTATCTTCGTGCCCTCTTTCGCGGGCCGGGAGCGATGCAGCGAGGCGACAATGTCGTCGGCAAGTTGCGCGGCTCGCGGCTCAGGCCCAAAGGCCGCCGGGTTCAATGCAATAAAGACCTGCGAGAGGCCGCTCTCCCGCAGAGGATCCGCCGCAAGCTGATGGGTCGCCTTGCCCAGCGAAGTCATCGCCGCAACCATGTCCAGCACGACGGCAAGCCCGGAGCCTTTCCAGTATCCGATGGAGAGCGGGCGCTGCGATTTCTCAATGGCGGCTGGATCGCGCGTGAGGTTGCCCTCCAAGTCGAAGCCCCCATCGATCGGCAGCAGTTCACCGCGCATTCTGTAGCTCTCGATGGCGCCATAAGAGAACTGGGACGCTGCCATATCCAGCACAACAGGCCCCTTCTCGCGGGGCACGGCGATGACCAGGGGATTATTGCCAATGCATGGATCGACCCCGCCCCACGCGGGCATATTGGGCATGGTGTTCGTCCAGCAAATGCCGATGAAGCCTGCCTCGGCAGCCTGCCATCCATAGGTGCCTGCGCGCATCCAGTGGTTGGTGTTGCCCAGAGCGACGGATCCAATACCGTGCTCGCGGCTGAGCGCCAGAGTTCGTTCCATGCACGCATACGCATTCAGATTGCCTGGGCCACGATGTCCGTCCCAGCGCTCCAGTGCGCCGAAATGAGCGATCAGTTCGGGCTCGGCATCGGGATCGACCGCGCCATTGCGGATCATGGCGGCGAAGCGGGGGAAGCGGTTGATGCCATGCGAATAAACGCCGTCGCAAGTTGTCTCGGCAAAAAGCCGCGCACACATTTGCGCACGCGGCTCGGAGAATCCGAGCTTGCGGAGGACGGATGCGAGTTGTTGTTCGACTTCTTCGAAGGAGATTCGATTCATAGAGCCTTGCGAGCCGGAGAGATCCAACATATTCCGCGGCGCCAAACAAGAATAGTCTAATGGGCAAGCCAGCAGCACATTGGCTCCCGAAAAGACTGCTTGACGCCGTCGGCGCCGCGCACATACGATTCGCTTAGCTTCCCCGCCTGCGGATTAGGTCTCCGCATGCCCAGACAAGTCTTCCCCTCGGTTAAACTAGGCCTCGCCAGCGCGCGGCGGCGCATATCCCTCCACTACGGCTGTTACTAGAAGTATGAAGGTGAAAAAGCTGAAGATTGCAGCTGCTTAAAGCCGAGCGCGGGGCCGAAGGCTGGCCACGCCGTTCTGGAGAAAGGACGAACAAAAAGATGGCCCACTATTCAAACGTCTCACTGGACCCAGAGGAGTTTGCAAAGTCATACGCCATCGCGTATGCCACCAACGACGCCGTCGAATACACTCCCAATGACAACGGCGGGTATTCCAACGAGGCGATCGTGGATGAAGCGTTGGCCGCGCACGGAGGCGCTGCCCCTGCCCCTCCGCCGTGGAAGGAGATCATCGCCAACATCGGGCCGGCGCAGGCGCTCTCGCTGGGCGAACGATACGTGCGCGAAGCTCAAGATCGGAAACATCGCATGGGCGACCTGCTGGAGGGCTGCTTTAAGGAGTACCTGCGGAAGAATCCTGGCGATCAGGAGGGGAAGGATTTTTACCACTGGCTGGATGCGATGCCCGATTTGGAGCGCGTGATGATGGTCGCCAACGCTGATCGCGCGGGAAAGGAAAGTGCCGGAATGATGCGAGGCTCGCAGACGGGGAACATCAAGCCGTCGATGGTCAAGGCCTTCATGAAGGGTGTCGCCTATCTGGACAGAGCCGGCCGCAGGAGCTACCGGGTGTCTTTCAACGCGGGGACTTTGTATGCCAAGAGCGGAGAGGGCGAGACTGAACTCTCCACCATGCAGATGTCGACGGTCTTCTCCGGCAAGGGCTTCGGAATCTGGGTGATCAGCAAGAAGGGAAACCTGTATGTGGGCAATCACGTAAAGGGCATGCTTCACCATTCTTCTTTCCTGGCGGGGGCTAAGGTAATGTGCGGCGGCGAAATGTGGGCGCGCAATGGAAAGATTCTATTCCTGAGCGGCAAGAGCGGCCATTACGAGCCGGGCAAGGAGAACATGGATTGGGCACTCAATGTTTTAGAGAATTGCGTCGACAATTTCGATGCCATCAAGGTAGCTGCATGGCGCGCCGGCGCAGATTCGCCGGTCTATCTTGTCTCGCCCAGAACCTTCTTGTGGTCACGCGACTGGAAGACGTGGGGAAAATTCAGTAAGGATGAAATGGCCCGGCTCCAGGGGGGAAACTTCGCGGGTTTTCCTTCCGGCTAGTTCTTTGGCCGTATGNNTGGATCGTTGAAGTGGAAACCGCCGATGGTGATGGAGTTATCTTGCAAAACGCGATGGTTGGTGACGTTGAGGACTGAGGCTGAGAGCTTCCATCGCTCGCCGAGCGCGTGGCCGGCGGAGACGTCGAAGGTGGTGTGGACGGGCAGATAGGGGCCATTGTAGGGGCCATCATTGGCGCCGGCCAGTCCGTTGGAGAAGCCTGATCCGTAATACACGTTGGTGGAGAACCAGGCATGCAGGGGAAGGTTGGCCGAGAAGCCGGTGTTGAGGGTGTTGCGCTGGTCGTGATCGAGGGCGATGTAGTTGGGGCCCAGGTCGCAGGCCGGATCAGTGGGAATGCTGCATGTAAAACCGCCGATGATGTTGCCGCGCTGCTGGGCGATTTGATTTGAGTAAGTCACGTGGAACTGGCCGATGTGTGCCAGTTGCGGCGAGCGAAGTGTTAGCTCCCAGGCGCGGACGAGGGCTCCATCGACGGCGATGGGGAAGTACATGTTGGATTCGCCGAGGTTGGAGTGATCGAGGAAGTTGTTGACGCGGTTCTTGACGTTGGCTACGTCGAGGAACCAGCCTTTATACGGAATCTGAATGCCGAACTGATGCTCTTCATCGCGCTCGGAGGGCAGAGGTGTGAAAGTGTTCTCGCCCGAGAGCAGGCTGCCGGCGTAGTTGAGAACGGAACTGGAGACGGTTTCAAGAGGCGCTGGCTGGAAGAAGTGACCGTAGAAGCCGCGCAGGACCCAGTGCAGCCGAGGAACCTCGACCGTTGCGCCGATGCGGGGATAGGTGGCGCTCTCATCGAATCCGCCGTGGTAGATGGAGAAGCGCTCGCCGCCGAGCAGCGTAATGTACCGGCCCAGGCGAAGGTGGTCCGAGACGTAGAACTCAACCAGCGCGGCGCTCGCGTTGGCGGCCGTGTTGGGCTGCGACTTTGCGCTGCCGTCGTTGACCAGCACGCCAAAGAGATCGTTCTCCGCCTGGTAGAAGGAGTAGAGGCCGGCTGCGAAGTTATTCGGCCCCACGTCCACATGCGCATCGGCCTGGCCCCCCACATAGTTCGAGGTCTGGTGCCAGGTTGTGGCGACGGGGTTGTCGTTTGCGGGCGAATCGTAGTCGGCCTGATTGAAATGGTAAAAGGGCGCGAAGGAAAACAGCGCCCTCGGCGAGAGGGTGTGGATCCAGTTGGCGATGACAAAGGAGTCGCGCTCGGTTTGGCCGTCGCGCAAGCCATAGGATTCGTAGTACTGGCTGGCCTGCTCCCAGTCGTTGGGGTTTGGATCGTAAGGAACCTGAAAGTAATCCTGCCGATATTGTGCGTTGAGGCGGAGTTGATCGTTGGGCGTCTGGTTGCGAATGAGCGAGACAAAGCCGCTCTGGGAGTTGGTGGCATCGTGGTAAATGCCGGCGACCGGTGTGGCCAGGCCGTAGTTGGAGCGGGAGCCAGTGAGGCTGGCGTACCAAGCGGTTGCGGCGGAGTGGTCGCCGAGCGAGAGCTGGGCTTCGCCGCTGTAGAGGTTGCCCGCTGAGACGAGCAGTTCGCCGTCGCGGCTGCGCTCGAAGCCATTGCGGGGCAGCACATTAAAGACGCCGTAGGTGCGGTCGCCTATCTCTGACGCGTAGCTGCCGCGCTGGGTTTCGAGCGAATCGATGTCTTTGGGATCGATTTGCGGGCCGACATTTGAGGCGATCTTCGTGTTGGGTATCGCAATGCCGTCAATCAGCCAACTGGTCTGATGCCCGCCGCGCATATGAAGCATGTCGTGCGTCATGTAGGCGCCGGGGACGTAGTCGGTAATCATCTCCATGCCGATGGTGCGGCTGGCGCCGGGAGTTTGGTCGATATCGGCGCGCGTGATGAGGGTGGTAGGGGTTACGGAGTCGGCGGAGCTTGCCGAGCCATGCACGGTCACAGTCTGTGTAGCTGAGCTGAGTGGGAGGGGAATGTGCAGTACGGGGTTGGTGCCTGAGGCAACCGTGAGGGACTGTTCAACGGTGGCAAAGCCGGAAGCGGTAACTTTGAGTCTGTAGACGCCGATGGGAGTCTGGGGCAGCTCGAATTCTCCCTCGGAGCTGGATTTTGCGCTCAAGATGAAGGCTGAATCAGCGGCTTGCAGGGTGACTTCCGCACCGGCGATGGGACGGTGCTGGGGATCGTGGACCACGCCGTGGACGGTGGCGAAGACGGTGGCGAGCGCGGGGATGGAAGCGGCCAGCAGGACCGCAGCGGCGAGAGAAAAACGCAGGATGGGAAAGAGGGAAGGGGCGCGCCGCATCTGGAACTCATGATACAAGACGCGCGGGCGCGCCGGAGAAATCGGCAGGCTGCGGTCGGATATCATCGGGGTATTGCGAAGGAGCCATCCATGAGACGGCTGTTTCTCTTAGCTACACTCGTTTGCCTCAGCCCTTCCATCATGGCGCAGCGGCAGGCGCCCACACTGTCTCCGCAGGACTTAAAAGCCGCGGACTTTGAATTTACCAACTACATCAGCGCGCGCCTACTCGTACTCCATGAGAACTTAATCGACACACCGGAATTTATAGCGTCCGGCGTTCGCGGTTATGAGTACATCCCGGAGTTCCGGGTTGGGACCACACCGTTCACTGGCGATAAGGAGCAAGATTCTATGGTGCTCTTGGGGAGAAATGCCTGCCATGCGGAGGTCGTAGTTGCGCGTGTGGCCGCACCCGGCATCAGCTACTTCATCAGCGGCAAGCGTGGGATCGCAACGGCATACAGGCTCAATATCGAGAAAGTACTCCAAGGGATTGTAAGTGCCGGCAGCATCGTCACGGTCCTGTACTTCGGTGGTACGATCCAAGAGAATGGCCTGACATATCGAGTTTCAGTGAAAGGGGCGAAGCAGTTCGAGGATGGGGAAGAATACCTGTTCTTTCTTTACAAGAATGGCGACTATCCCTCGAAATCGTTCTTTGGTTTCGATTCTGCGGTGAGAGTGAAGAAGAACATTATTATTCCTACTCCTCAACCGAGCGATGACATCATTTCCAATCCGATGCATACGGGAGAGACTGTGGAAGCGTTTGCCGCGAGGTTAGCCGAGACCAGAAAATTCGCGGAGACAAGAGGAATGTCGCAGTGCCAGTGGCGCGCCTTCGAGTAGGAAAGAACCGAAGGGCTGCGGTCAGGTATCATCGGGGTATTCAAGGTTTTGATTCACGGAACAAGGGGAAAAGCCGGTGTCTGAAGTGAAGGTTTCGGTAGTGCCGCAAGAGGTTTCCGGTCAGGCTGCGCAAGAGTCCCGCAATGGCCGCCCGCTGCGTATCGCGTTATTTGGATTTGGGACGGTGGCCAGCTCGGTGGCGCGGATTCTGGTGGAGCAAAAGCCGCAAGGCCTGGAACTGACTCATGTGTACAGCCGCAGCCTGGCGCGCAGGCGCGTGGATTGGGTTCCATCGAGTGTGACGTGGACGGATGACGCCGATGCGGTGCTGGCCTCGGATGTGGACGTGGTGGTGGAGTTGGCCGGCGGGCTCGATCCGGCCGGGGGCTGGGTTCGCCGAGCGCTTGGGGCCGGCAAGAGCGTGGTGACGGCGAACAAGAAGCTGATTGCCTACCAGGGCGTGGAGCTGGAGCGCTTGGCAGGAGCCAAGGGTGGGCATTTGAAATACGGCGCTGCCGTTGCGGGCGGGATTCCTGTGATTCCGGGGCTCGAACAGGGGCTGGCTGGGGATCGGATCGAGCGCATTGAAGGCATTTTGAACGGCACCTGCAACTTCATCCTGAGCAAGATGGAAGAAGGCGCGGAGTACGCAACGGTGCTGGCCGCGGCGCAGGCCAAGGGATTTGCCGAGGCCGATCCCACCGAGGATGTGGGCGGGTTTGACGCGCGGGCCAAGCTGGCGATTCTGATGCGGCTGGCGATGCGTGTCGAGGTGGATCCGGAGGAGATTGTGCCGCGGCCCATCACCACAGTTTCAGCCGTGGACTTCAGCTATGCACGGGACCTGGGCTGCACCATCCGGCAGGTTGCGCGAGGCGAGTGGACTTTGGGACAGGTGGCGGCCACGGTGGGACCGATGCTGGTGGATTTGCATTCGCCGCTGGCGTTTTCGCGGGGCACGGAAAACATGGTGATTTTCACCGGCCACTACGGCGGGGATGTGGTGTTTTCAGGCCACGGCGCAGGGGGGCATCCGACGGCGGTGGCTGTCGTCAGCGATCTGCTGGCGCTTGCGCATGGATCGCGGCGGGTGGAGATTCCATCGGCCCCCGCGAGGGTGAGCGGGGAGTTCGAGGTTCCGCATTACATTCGCTTTCTTGTCAAAGACCGGCCGGGAATTGTGGCGGCCATTACCGCCGCGCTTGCCGAGGAGAAGATCAACATTCGCGCCATCGTGCAAAAGCCCGGTTACCCCCACGATGCGCTGCCGTTCGTGGTGACTGTGGAGCCCTGCAAGAGCTCGACGCTGCAGCGCGCGCTGGCCACCATGCGGACGATGGATTGTTTTCTGGTTGAGCCGCTGGACTTGCAGATGCTGGAGTAGCAGGGAACAGAGAGTAGGGAACGGGGAACAGTTACTCGGCGTGCGGGTGGACTGAGAATTGCTGTGGAGGCCAAGCGATGATCGACACGATTTATCGGTGCGAGATTTGCGGCATAGAGAGCGACAACCCGGTGCGGTGGATTGTGATCCAATGCAACGATGCGCAACTGACGGTTCTGAAATGGACGAAAGAAGCAGCCGGTGCGCCCCACGCACGGCATTATTGCGGCGAGGCCCATGCGCAGGTTTACATCAGCCGCTGGTTTGAATCTTTTTGCGGCTGAAGGCGATTGGTCCACAACTTGGAATTTGCTGTGTCGTCACTTGTTTCAAATTCCAGGCGCGGGATTCCGTCACGGAGCTGCTGGATCGGCAAGCGGGTTCACCACCTGAACTGCCCCGTAGCTTTGTCCGGTTGCCAAGTCCTCTCGTCTGAGGATCCAACGCTTAATTCCCTTGACGGAATATCGCCTGGAGTGCATAATGGACTATGGCTTGAGAGATCGAAGTCAGCGATGAGTTCACGGGATGGTACGAATCGCTAACTGGCGAAGAATGCGGCAGCGTTCACAATGTTATTGAGGCGCTGGCGGCTCTGGGGCCGGCACTGGGACGTCCCCAGGTCGATACCTTGAAGGGGTCGCGGTATCCCAACATGAAGGAGCTGCGAGTTCAGCATCAGGGCAGACCCTATCGAATCCTCTTCGCATTCGATCCTCGCCGGTATGCCTACCTCATCTTGGGCGGTGATAAGACCGGAGATGCGCAGTGGTACGTCGACGCAATTCGTCGAGCCGATTTGATCTATGCCAAACACCTTGAAGAGATTGGAGGTTGACATTATGGCGCACAATTGGAGAGACATTCGCAGGAAGCTTTCGCCGGAACAGGAAGAAGAAACTCGACAGTATGTAAAGTCGGTCGTTGAGGCAGTGTCCCTAAACCAGCTTCGGGAAGCTCGGAGCTTGACGCAGGCCAACCTGGCACGCGTTCTTGGGGTCAATCAGGGTTCCGTGTCGAAGATGGAGAAGCGCACGGATATGTATGTATCCACGTTACGCAGCTTTATTCAGGCGATGGGTGGACAACTCCAGATCAGGGCGGTATTTCCCGAAGGAGAAGTCGAGATTGAACAGTTCAAGAACGTAGCCGATCCCTTTGCGGAGTCCAAGCAAGACGCCGCGTAGTGCTTGCCGGTCGGGCGCCCAACGTATTGTGCCTCTCGACTGAGGACCTATCGCTCATGCAACTCATCCCTGGAGCCAGGGGGTGTCCAGTTTAGATCGAGGCCGTCGGCATGCGCCCGGGCGCCGGGCCGGAGGACTCGCGGACCACTAATTCCGGAGCCATGACGATTTCGGACGGGAACGGTGCTTCGCGGTTGGCGATCCGTTCGAGCAGGACCTGGGCGCCGCGCTTGCCCATCTCCGTGAGGGGCTGGCGAACGGTGGTGAGCGAGGGCGTGTAATAGGCCGCGGACAGGATGTCGTCGAATCCGACCACGGAGACGTCTCCGGGGACGTTGAGTCCTGCGTCTCTGAGAGTGCGGATTGCGCCGATGGCGGCGATGTCGTTGAAGCAGAAAATGGCGGTGAATTCGCGGGTTTTTTCGAGCAGGACCTGCATGGGCTTGTAGCCGATCTCAGGCGCCATGGGATGGTACCCATCTTTCATGGACCATCCGGCGGAGTCGATGCGGATAATCAACGCTGGATCGAGCTTGAGATTGATTTCCTGTGCAACCTGCTGGATGGCCTCCCAACGAAACTCCGAATCTGGAATGGCGCGGGGGCCGCGCATGACGGCGATGCGGCGGTGACCGAGCGAGTAAAGGTGAGTGAGAGCCTGTTGGGCGGCCAAATGGTGATCCAGGACGATGTTGGTCACGTTTTCAGCCAAGCTGTGGGCTGAAATGGCGACCACTGGAACCGGGACATCGATGTGGTCCGACGGAGTGTTGAGAAGCAGAAAGCCATCCACGGCGCGCTCGACCAACATGCGCGGGTACTTCTCTATGAGATCGCGCTTCCAGTCGTGGCAGGCGGTGAAGTAAAAGTAGTGGGCTCCGGTCAGCTCCTGTACAACGCCGTTCATCACGCGGGTAAAGTAGCCTTCGCTCAGGTCGGGGGCCAGCACACCCACGCTCATCGACCGGCTTTGGCGCAGCGAACGGGCGAAGTAGTTGGGGCGGTAGTTGAACCGCTCGGCAGCTTCGACGACTCGCTTGCGGGTTTCCTGGGGGATGGACTTGGCGGAGGGCGAGTTATTCAGGACAAGGGAGACAGTGGTCTGGGAAAGCTCCAGATGTTCGGCGAGCATTCGGAGGTTGACATGTCCGGGTGGCGTAGAATTCTTTCCCTTTGCCATGTTGGAGTTGTAACACGTTTTCAAGAGGGAGGAAACACGAATTTCGCACTAATACATCGATTTTCCAAGCCCCGCATCCACAGGGGCAGTTGGCCGCCTGGATATTCGGCTTACCGGGCGTGGACTTGGTTCAGGCCGGGTTTGAGCGGCCAGGCTTTTCCGTTGAAGACAAAGCTTCCGGCAAGAGTGCCGGGCAGGGTGATGGTTGCGTTCAATTGATTGCCCTGGCGGCGATACTCGACCTTGATTGCGCCTTGAGGATGCGGATAACTTGCTGTGAGTGAGGGCAGATCGCCCATGTGAGGCGCAATGCGGACCGAGGCAAAGCCGGGGCTGGCGGGTTCGATTCCGGCTACCAGCGTGAGCAGGTCATAGATGGGGTGCGCGGTCCAGGCGTGGGAGTCGGAGCGGGTATTTCCTGGAACTTCCGGCCAGGTGCTGAAATGCAGGGCCAAGAGTTCGCGCCAGGGGCCGAGTGAGTGGAGATATTCGTCCGCAAGGCCGGCGTGGTCCAGGGCGCGCGCCAGGTAGAAGCGGAAATAATAGGAGGCGCTGAGGATGCCGTTGGGGGTGGTTCCCGGTTGGATGGCGAGCATCTGGCGGAGGACTTGCCGCTGGCGGTCTTTGGGGACGACGTCGTAGAGGACGGCCAGGATGTTGGCCTGCTGGCTGAAGTTCTTCTGGTCTGGATTGTCGGCGATGAGGCCGCGTGAGGCGGACCAGCACTTCTCGTAAAGGCCGGTGCGGACATGACCGGCGCGGGTCTGGTAGCGGACGGCCAGGACAGGATCGCCAAGAGCCTTTTCCAGATCGGCGGCTTCGCCCAGTGCGCCCAGGTACTCGAGCGTGGTGACACAAGATTCGCCGCTTGCGCTGTAGGTGGGTATTTCGCCCGATGAAACCCAGTCGACGAAGCTCCACCATGGCAGCTTACGGAGGAGGCCGTCAGGCTGGCCGGACTTGTCGGAGCCCTCCTGGGTAGCGAACCAATCGAGGACGGTGCGGATTCCGGCGAGGGAGGAGCGTACCGGCTGGGAATCGGGCCGGTAGAGCCAGTAGTCGTGGACCATGCCGATCCAGAGCAGGGAAAACGTCGGAATGGATTGCGGCAGCGAACTGGGATAGCGGCTGCGGGTGATTCCATCGGGCGTGCGAGACAGGTCAAACGCCTCGATGGCCTGGCGGGCAAGCCGGTCGTCGCCGGCTACAGCGTAGGAGATGAGGGCCTGGATGCGTGTGTCGCCCACGTACTGCAGTTGCTCGTAGTAGGGCGTGTCCATGTAAGTTTCGTGGGCGTCTAGGCGGGCGGTGCGCCAACTGATCTCCCAGATTTTCTTCAGGTCAGGATCAGGGGAGTCGAATGAGGCGCGCTCTTCAAACGGGTAGGCGGTGAAGTTGGCGGTCAGGGACTCCAACTGGAGCGGCTGGTCGGCGGTCTGGATGTCGAGGCCGAGATAACGCCAGGTGCGCCACCAGAGCGGCTCAAATACGCGATGCGGACCGCCGTCAGGTAGAAAACTGTCGGTGAGGCCGAGGGCACTGCGTACGAGTTCGTCGCCGAAGGTTATAGCGTCTCGGTCCCCCTTTTGCTGCTTGTCGTCATAGAGCGCTTCGGCGTAGGTAAGGACGATGTGCGCGCCTTTGCCGCCGGAGACCGTGAGCCGCGGGTATGAGGTAATGAGGGTCCTTCGATCGAGCAGCATATGTAAGTGCGTTCCAGCTGGGATCAGGGCAGTCGTCGTGGGAAAGCCTTTTACGGGGAACGAGGGTGCGCCGGTCCCAGGAACGACTCCCAGTTCTCCGGGAACTTGAATTGCGACGGACTGGTAGGCGAGCACGACTTTGCCCGGTTCGGTCGGTGTGTACTCCATGTGGGGGAGCTCGTCGGGAACAAGACCCCATGGATTGTCGCCGGTGGTGTCAGCGGAGTGGGCTTTGTTTACGTCTGCGTAGATGCTTTCGCGGATGGGCGAGGCAGCGGGGATCCAGGCCGATCCTGTCGCTCCGGGTTCCTGCCAGTTCCAGTCATATTGGGCAGCATCGATCTCCTCGCCGGGGCCAGCGGCCATGTAAGCCGAAAAGCCGTTGGCGACGCGCGGAACTGGACGCTGGCCTTGCTCTTGCTCGACCAGCCAGCCGGCGGGGGTGCTGATGGAATTTGCACCCTTGGCCTCGCTTTCCAGCAGAAAAGCAGTGCGGTCGGTCATCTGGGCGATGGGGGCGTAAACGCCGAAATTCCAGACCGTTGCGGTGATCAGGTTCTGGCCGGGCTGCAAAAGTGGTGCGAGGTCGAAGCACTCGTAGCGCCAATGGGTCAGATCGCCGCGGGCAGGGCCGTCTCCGGCCCGGTGACCGTTCACGAACAGCACGAATCGGTTGTCGGCACTGACGCGCACGGGATAGCTCGTGGGAACTTCAGCCAGCGTGAGGCTGCGGCGGAAGTGGAGCACCAGCGGCTCCCGCAGCGGGGCCGTTGGATGGGTGATCCACGAGGCTTGCCAGTTGTGGTGCAGCGGGTCGGGCTGTGGGTTGGGCTGGCCTGGGCTGGGAGCCTGAGGTTGTGCTTGAAGGGCGACGGCGGTGAGGGCGAGTGCGAAAAAGGCTAAAACTGAGCGCATAGGATGAGGCTTTCCGAAAAACAAACCCTAGCTTACCGGATGCTGGGCCCCATTGGATGGATCTTTTCGCCCGGCATTCAAGCGGCGGAGAGCTCGCAGGCGCAGAAGGAGCAGCCAGAGACCTTGCGGCCGCTCTACGCTGCGCTGGGGAGTGAAAGATATGTGGGCAAAGGTCGCAGGACGGCAGGGGCGTACCAAAGGGGGGCGGGCAACAAGCGTTTCACTTCTGCCGCAAGCGGGATTCTTCGGTTGTATGCACTTGATTTAGCAGCCTTGTAACCTCCTATTCATATTGGCCGGGTAGCCTGTTGTTGGTGATCGCCAACGTGCCCGAGATTCGCATCTCACAAGCGCAACCGCAGCCTGAGCTGGGCTCTCCCGAGGGGCCGCGTCCGGCTGACCCAGCCCTGGCGGAGGTTTCGGCGGTTCGCAGTTTCCTGCTTTCGCGCGGGAATTCGGCAATTGCCGACCGCGGATTTCAATGGCTGATGGTGCTCTGCGCGCTGAGCATCTTCGGTATCGTGGTGCTGATTGCGGTGGAGCTTGTGCTGCGCAGTCAACTGGCCTGGAGCAAGTTCGGCTTCGGATTTTTCTTTTCAGCATTCATCGATCCCGCTACCAGGCTGCCGATGTACTGGGATCCTGTCAACGGCCATTTCAGCGCATTGCCGTTTCTCTACGGCACACTGGTTTCTTCGTTCCTCGCGCTGCTGATGGCGGTTCCGCTGGCGATTGGCGTGGCCGTCTTTTTGACCGAGATGTGCCCGCGGGTGCTGCGTGGTCCGCTGGCATTTCTGACAGAACTCCTGGCGGCAATTCCGAGCGTGATTTATGGACTGTGGGCGGTCTTCGTGCTGGTGCCGCTGCTCAGGGAGCACGTGAACCCATTGCTGATTCGGCTATTGGGCTGGACGAGCTTGTTCAATGACGACAACCCCACCGGGCTGGGCTTTCTTGCGGCAGGCGTAATTCTGGCCATTATGATTTTGCCCATCATCTCCTCGCTGACGCGGGAAGTGATGACCGCGGTGCCTCACTCGCAGCGGGAGGCGGTGCTTGCGCTGGGCGCAACGCGGTGGGAGATGATCCGCATGGGCGTGCTGCGGAATGCGCGGATCGGGATTGTGGGCGCGGTGATTCTGGGCCTGGGGCGGGCGCTGGGCGAGACCATGGCGGTGACCATGGTGATTGGCAACAGCCCGGAAATTCATCGCTCGATGCTTGCCAATGGAAGCTCGATGGCGTCAGTGATCGCCAATGAATTTGCGGAAGCTTCGAGCGATCTGCACACGAGCGCGCTGATGGAGCTTGGGTTGGCGCTGTTTGTTGTGACCATCATCGTGAACGCACTGGCCCGGGTGCTGGTGTGGGCGGTTACGCGGGGAGCGCCGGCGCAGGTGCATTGAGGTACGGGGATCAGAGGGTGGGAGAGTACAAGCTGACGACAGAACACAAAATGCGTGCGCGGATAAGGGCCCTGACCGATGGCGCGGCTACGGGATTGGCGGTGCTTTCAACCCTTCTGGTGGTGGCTCCGCTCGTAGCCATCTTCGTTTATCTCGTGTACAAGGGCGCCAGTTCGCTCAGTTGGGCCTTCTTCACCAAGAATCCCGCGCCCGTGGGCGAAGCAGGCGGAGGTATGGCCAACGCCATCCTCGGCTCTGGAATTCTGCTGGGGGTGGGGAGTCTGATCGGGGTGCCGGTGGGCATCAGCGGCGGCATCTTTCTGGCCGAGTTCGGGCGCGGAACCAAGCTGGCCAATGCGGTTCGCTTCACCGCCGATGTGCTCAACGGCGTTCCCTCGATCGTGATGGGGATTGCGGTCTACTCTCTGATCGTTGTCCCGCAAAGGCACTTCTCAGCCTTCTCGGGCGGAGTGGCTTTGGGAATCATGATGATTCCGACCGTCTGCCGCACCACCGAAGAGATGCTGCTGATGGTTCCGCACGCGGTGCGCGAGGCGGCTCTGGCGTTGGGTGTGCCGAACTGGCGGTCGGTGCTTTCAATCACAGTGAAAACGGCGTCGCCGGGCATTATCACCGGGGCCATGCTGGCGTTTGCCCGCGTGGCAGGCGAGACGGCGCCGCTGATCTTCACTGCTTTCGGCAGCCCCAACTGGAGCGTTGCCCTCAACGAGCCCATCGCCGCGCTGCCATTGCAGATTTATGTTTATGCCATCTCTCCCTACGACGAGTGGCACCGGCTGGCGTGGGCGGGAGCGCTGGTCTTGATCGTGTTGATTGTGCTTGCGGTTTCGCTGGTGCGATACGTGACCAGCCGCGGCGTTTTGAAAGGGGCAAGCTAAGTGGGCGTTGGGATCGAGGTCGTCAGCCTGAATGCGTGGTACGGAACGAATCACACGCTGCAGGACATCCATCTGAACATACCGGCCAATCATGCGACGGCGCTGATTGGTCCCTCGGGCTGCGGCAAGAGCACGTTTGTGCGCTGCCTGAACCGCATGCACGAGACCAATCCCATTGCCCGCGTGACGGGTACAGTGCGCATCGGCGACCTGGATATCTATAAAGACGCCAAGCCGGTGGAGATCAGGCGGCGTGTGGGCATGGTGTTCCAGCGGCCCAATCCTTTTCCGACCATGTCGATTTACGACAACGTGGCCGCGGGGCTGAAGCTGAACGGATACAGCAACCGGCGTGCCCTGGACGAGATCGTGGAGCGGTCGCTGAAGAACTCCGCGCTGTGGGACGAGGTGAAGGACGATCTGAAGAAGAAGTCCGGCGCCAGCCTTTCCGGCGGGCAGCAACAACGGCTTTGTATTGCGCGTGCGCTGGCGGTCGATCCGGAAGTGCTGCTGATGGACGAGCCGGCTTCGGCCTTGGACCCGGTTTCCACCTCGAAGATCGAGGACCTGATCTTTCAGTTGAAATCGCAGTACACTATTGTGATTGTGACCCACAACATGCAGCAGGCCGCCCGCGTGGCCGAGAAGACGGGCTTCTTTCTAAACGGGCGGATGGTGGAGTTCGACTTAACCCACAAGATCTTTACCAATCCCAGCGACAAACGCACAGAAGACTACATCACAGGCAGGTTCGGATGACGCGCATACGGTTTCAACAGAGCCTGGACGACTTGAAGGAGCAACTGCTGGTGATGGCCGGTCTTGCCGAGCAGGCGATTCAGCGCGCCACCGAGGCCTACCGCGTGCGCGATCTCTCGATCTGCGACCTGGTGAGCCGCAGTGAGATCGCCATCAACCGGCTGGAGCGGGACATCGACCAGGCGGCATTGGATTTGCTCGCGATGGAGCAGCCGATGGCCATCGATCTGCGCTTTGTCCTGAGCGTCATCAAGATCAACGCGGACCTTGAGCGGGTGGGCGACGCGGCCAAGAGCATCAGCGACCGCGTGCGCAACATGGATCAGATGGCGGTGGTCGATCTGCCCGTCGATATCCCCAGAATGGCGTCTCTTGCCGCGGACATGGTGCGCCGCAGCTTGCAGTCGTTCATTGAGGGAGACGCCGATACGGCGCGCACCGTGCTGAGCATGGACGATGCCGTGGATGCGATGAATCGCGCGGCCTACAAGGCATTGATCAAAGTGATGGAAGAGGAGAGCCATCTGGCTCCGCAGGCTCTGAATGCGCTGATGATCAGCCGCAGCCTGGAGCGGGTTGCCGATCACGCCACCAACATTGCCGAGGACGTGATCTTCTGGGTGCAAGGGGCCGATGTGCGCCACCACAAGAGCGTGACCGGCGGCAGGGACGCACAGGCTGGACTGAAGGTCGATCCGGCGACGACGGCGTAGGCCCAGAGGTGTACAGTTCAAGCCGGTTGCGACCTTGCACCGAGATTGCAGTCTGTGATAGAAACAACCGGCTGGAAGATAGGATTTTATATCTCAGGGGGTCCCTTCAGAAAACGGACAAAATCGTACGCCAAGAGAAAATGCACGCTGAAAATAAAAGGGTTACATGAATCAGTGAAATGCTATGATCTTGCACGCTCTGCTATCCTGTAAGTTATTGATTCTATGGGTGAGGAATTTGCTAAACGTGCTTTAAAATCCGTTTCCTGAAGGGACCCCTGGGATGTGGAGAACTGTCCTTTTTGCCTGTTTCACTTTTATCGTGCTCGCCCAGTCTTGTCGCCCGACCGTGGCAGAGCAGCAACCCACCAGCAACCCGTCTCTTGTGATCCGCGCCGGCGAGATGGCATGGTCGTCAAGCGGGGCTGCGAGTCCGGACGGGCAGTGGTTTGTTACTCAGTCCTATGACGGCACCCTGACCGTCCGATCAGCAGAAGACGGAAAAGAATTCCGGAGTTTCAGACCGTTCGGACAGCAGCAGGCAATGGTCTATCCCCATCGACTTGCCATCACAGCGGACAGCAAAACCATTGTCTTCGGGAGTTTCAATCAGATTTTCCTCGTAGACGTCCAAACAGCGGCGGTGCGCACTCTGCCAAATGAGAGCGGTTCAGAGGCAATTGCTGCGCATCCCACCCGTCCGCTTGTGGCCACAGTCAACTGGCGAGGCCTGCTTCGCATCGTCTCTCTTGAGGATGCCCCATCGCTCTTTCAAGTTGACGTGCCGGCCCCTGCAAGCGGCGATACCGATACGGGCGGGTGGCAACTCAATTTCTCACCCGATGGAAAACTGCTTGCCGTCGCCGGGCCTCTTGTCTTTCAACTCTGGGACTGGGAAAAGCATAAGAAACTAATGGAACTCGATGCTCATCGCTTTCATACTGCCGGGCCGGCAAAGCAGAGCGGCGCACCGGAGCTCAAACTCGATCGCTTCGTAGGCACATGCTTCTCTCCGGATGGATCCGCCATCGCACTTCTTTCGTCTGACGAGATCACGCTCCTGAGCACAAGAGATGGAAAGCAGATCGCTCGCAGGGACATGCCAAATCATTGGCTCTCCTGGGTACTCTTCACATCGGCACGGACTCTCGCAATCGGCGAAAAATCCCTCGCTCCTCTCCTGTGGAGTCTTGACGGAGGAGACCCACTACCCATCGCCTCGATCCCGGACGCCATGGCGCTGGTCCCTCTCCCCGGCAGAGCACAGTTCCTTTGTATTCCCGTCGGCAACTGGGAGAAGCCATCCATCCTTCAAATGCCGGACCTTAAACAGGTGCGGAACTTTGCGAGTCCCGTGCACGTTCCAGATATGATGAATTGGCCCCGGCTGGGACCTGACCTACTGGGCTTGTGGTTCAATCCCAACCTGCCAGTCATTGATTGGAACATGGAGAGCGGAGAAGCCGCTGCCCGCTCCGGCAACGCCAACAATACCTTCACATCCGCCACAAACAATGGCAGGGTTGTCAGGTACGACGGATCTAAAGTCGAGGTGGACGATGCCGCAAGCGGGTCAGCCTTGGCGGCCATTGCCCTCAAAGAAACTGCGTTCATCCACTGGGCGATTAGTGCCAATGGCAAGGTGCTGGCAGGCACGCGTGACGAAGAAGTGGACCTTTACTCGCTAGGGAACAGCCAGAAGATCGCCTCGATCTCAGTGCCGGGACGCAAGCAATTTGCCATGGTGCCTGCTCTTAGCCCAGCCGGCGATATGCTGGCTCTTGCGACAGCAGAAACGACTTTTGTCTATTCAGTTGAAGCGACTCCCAGGGCCTTGATGCGCATGCCCAAGAAAGTGAACTATGTTTTAGGCGTCGAATTCTCTCCGGACGGCAAATTCCTGGTGGTCCACGACGCGGACTTCGCCCTATATTCCACCCGGGACTGGAAACACGTCGGCTCATTGGAGGGCTTCGCTGGGGATTGCGTCACCTTTTCGCCCTCCAGCGATCGCATTGCCTATCGGATTCCGAACGGGATGCGCATTGCCGAACTGCCATCACTGAAAACCGTTATTGAGACTGGTGAATCCGCCGGTGCGTGCCCGGCGGTCTTCAGCCCAGACGGGCGCTGGTTTGCCGCCGCGTTTGCACACGGCATTAACCTTTTCCGCCTGGAGACTGGTGAACAGGTAGCCTCGCTCTACTTCTTTGGGGATGACGACTGGCTCGTCGTCACCTCCTCCGGACTCTTCGATGGCACTCCTGGAGCCTGGTCCCAACTGGCTTGGCGTTTCTCTGACTCCACATTCGATTTGGCGCCGATTGAAGTCTTTTTTCGCGAATTCTTCCGTCCGGGCCTTCTGCATGATCTGCTTGCAGGAAGAGATGTCGAACCGCCCTCACCTATTGCCGCCATCGATCGACGCCAGCCCCAGGTTATCCTGAAATCAACAGTGGATCTCGCCACTCCGCAGATCGTACCTCAGGTGCAACTTGAAGTGCAGGTGAGCGAATCCCGTGTGCCAGCCCCGAACCTTCCCCACGGCTCCGGCGCTCGCGATCTGCGCCTTTTTCGCAACGGCACTCTTATTAAGGTTTGGCGCGGGGATCTACCGCTCGACATGAACGGCTTCGCAAGCTTTTCTATTACCGTGCCCATCGTAGCGGGCGAGAACACATTCACCGCCTACGCCTTCAGCCAAGCGAACATAAAGAGTCCGGACGCGACGCTGACGGCAACCGGCGCCGATACCCTTCAGCGGTTGGGCACAGCCTATGTGCTCGCTATCGGCATCAACACCTATGACGCCGACAGTTCAAAGCAACCGATGAACCTTAACTTCGCTGAGAATGACGCGAGGGATTTTGAAGATGCCTTCGCCGCGAGTCAGAACGCATTGCATCAGTTTGCTTCCGTACAGACGATTTCACTACTCAGCCGTCAAGCAACTCGCGAGAACATTCTGGCAGCGCTCAGGATCCTGGGAGGTGCCTCCACAGATTCCGTCACCCCTGCCCAGAGAAGTCTGCTGAGAAATATTGCCGCAGTCCGTCCCGAGGATGGTGTCTTCCTCTTCTACGCCGGTCACGGAGCGATGGAGGGTGAACACTTTTACCTGCTTCCCACCGATGTTGATCCTTCCGTGCCACTCACAAGCGCCGGCTTTCACGCAATCTCCGAGATCGAACTCGGACAAGCCCTGGAGAACATCGCTCCCAAACGATCGTTCCTCATCATTGACGCGTGTCACTCTGGAGCGGCAATCGACGTGAAGAACGTTGGCCCGATGAATTCTGTAGGTCTTGCCCAGTTGGCCTACGAAAAGGGCCTATATATTCTGGCTGCTTCACAGGATCGTGAGTCTGCGTTGGAGGCGCCCCAACTTGCTGGTGGCCACGGTTATCTAACGTTCGCCCTGGTTGAAGAGGGATTGAAGACCTCCGATGCGGTCTCCAACGGAACCGTCGAATTGCGTCCCTGGTTTGAATACGCCAGCCATCGCGTTCCCGACCTGCAGACGACACTCACCCTCGCAGCAAGAAAAGAAGGTCGTGCGTTGGTATTTGTCAACGACTCTGCCGCACCTGTCGATTTATCCAGGCAACATCCTCGCGTTTTTTACCGCCGAGAACCCGAGACCTCACCCTTCATCGTAGCGAAGCCCCAGGCTCAATAGGGATCTTCGATCGCCGCCGCCGTTGCCAGGATCTGATCGAAATACTCCTCGATCTGCTGCGGGAGGGCCAGAGATTCGAAGGTCGAGTGTTCCATGCCGACGGAGATGTGCCTCAATTGCTCGCGGCGTCTTCGTTGGGCAAGAGGTTATTGGCGAGAATGCTATGAAGGTTGAGAATCGTGCGCCGGTTGGAGCCGATTTCATCCGCCGCATTCACGAGACGAGAAACTCGATCGCCTCCTTGGGGTCCCTTCAGAAAACGGACAAAATCGTACGCCAAGAGAAAATGCACGCTGAAAATAAAAGGGTTACATGAATCAGTGAAATGCTATGATCTTGCACGCTCTGCTATCCTGTAAGTTATTGATTCTATGGGTGAGGAATTTGCTAAACGTGCTTTAAAATCCGTTTCCTGAAGGGACCCCTCTCAGGGTGATTCGAGGATATCGAAACTTCCACCAAGGTCAAGAACGATTTGGCGTGCAGGAGTATCTCGTCCGCCTCCGTGGTGGTGGCGATGACTCCGCCGGTGTAGTCGATCTCATTGCGCTTGCGGCGGCAAGCATCGAAGTAATCGGCCAGTTGAGCAGCGGATTTGCCCAGCGCAAGTTTGGCTCCCTCGAAGGTCAGCCGATGATGTCCAGAGGCGCTGGCTATCCGGTATCCGGCGCAAGCAATCGCCATCTTGGCCGTCTGGAGCGCCGCGTTGTAGGCTGTTGCGAAGCGCCGGTCCTCAGAAAGGTCCGTGAGCGCGGCGTCGGCGAGATCGCGGGCAATGAGGCGCCGAAGTTCGGCCAGTTCCTTCCGGCTGGTGGTGTGCCGGTGAACCCTATTCTCCTGGAGCAGTTTCTCCCAACTCATGCAGCGTTCCCTTCAGCAGGATCGTTTTGCCCTTCAATACTGTATGGAGGAAATGGTCCTCCGTCTCCAACTTGCGGTGAAACTCCTCCGGGGAGAACAGGGTAACATTGACCTCGCGCCGGAAGCTGGCTTCGAGCTTCCGCAGGGTGGGCAGCAGATCGATCTGCTTGAGCGTCCCCACGATCATCAGGTCTATATCGCTGCCAGAGTGCTCCTCGCCACGGACGATTGATCCGTAGACGAGCGCCAACTCGATCCGGTTGCCGAAGTCCATGAGGGCAGCTCTCACCGTCGGAATGATTCCAGTCGTCTTCTCAATCAGTCCACAAAGTTCGGGGAATTGAGGGGCTTCGACGTTGGCCTTGAAATAGGCCCGACGGCCCTCCTGACGCCGCAGGAGCAATCCGGCCACCACCAGGGATTTCAGTTCACGTTGCAAGCTGGAGGGCGTGACTCCAAGATGTCGGGCCAACTCGGTCATGAACCACCAATGCTCCGGCTGAAGCATGGTTGCGGACAACACCCCGGCCCGTATCGCCGGAAAGAGAGCGTCGAGTGTGCTGGTTGTACGCATAATGCGTAATTATAAACGCACTATGCGTAATTAGGCAAGATCACAGCCTTCAAAGCTCCCACCAATCCAGCAGTAACATGCGGGGATAGTAGAGACCGGCGCGAAGAACTGCGTCTGGGCCGTGCAGGTTGCGCAGGATCTGGGCGTAGGCTTCAAGCTGGGGCGCAAAGAGTTTTCGCAGCGCGGGAAGAGTTGCGGCCGGGGCTCGGTCTGGATCGCCGGCGTGGGCGGTTTTGTAGTCGATGATCCACCATGCTTGCCGGCCTTCGGACTGCGGTTCGAGTCCGGCTCGGAAGACGCGGTCTACGCGAACGACGTGAACGGTGCGGAGACTGCCAGCGACGATTCCCACCCATCGGACCTCACTCTCGGAATCCGCGTGGGGTGAAAGAATCCATTCGCCTTCACGCGACTTGGAGGCATTGAGCGCCAGATGGAGCGCCTCACTGGCGACGCTGTCAGACTTGCGCTGGTCCACGCCCGAGGCTCGGATGTTTGCGGCGATGCGGGGTTGGAGCCGCTGGAGCGCCGCACGAGCCGGTTCCCAATCGAGTTCTGTGCGCAGGCGGGAGAGCTCTTCGAGGAAGGCATGGACGGCGGTGCCCAGCGCGCGGGAGAGCAGGCCGCCCTGGTGGCGGGTGTAGAGACTCGATGCACCTGACTCCGACGAAGAGATTGCAGCTTGAACTTCCCGATCTCCTGCCCTTTCCGCGGGAAAATACGGAATGGATGAGGAGCTCGGTTGGTAATTGGGCGGCAAGCGGCGGAGGAGTGTCGGTTTGACCGGTGTGGGCATGACGAGCAGATTGCCTTCGCCGGAGGCTGCGATGGATTCGATCTCTGCCTCGGCGGGCGTGGCTGCGACCTTCCAGGCTTCAAATCGGGCGCGCACTTCTTCTTCAAGGGCAGGCCATGCGGTGGCCAATAAGCTGCCGTTAGGCTCGGCAAGGGCGAAACTGCCGTCGGCCTCCACTTTGTAGTTGGGACGGGCGAAGAGGTGGAGTTCTTCGCGGGCGCGGGTTGCGGCGACGTAGAGAATGCGGCGCGTCTCCTGCGATTCCCGCTCGCGATTGACGCGATCGACCCAGGCCTTTGACTTCCCGCGATCGGCGCCTTTGGGCTGCAAGGGTGCGACAAGAAATTCGGTGATTTCGGCGGAGTCGGCTGGGCTGGCGCTGCCGGGATTGGAGAGCCCGCGTTCCAGAATTCCGCGTTCCAGCCAAGCCAGCAGCTTGCGGCTGCTGTTGCCGGCCCCGGCCTGCAGGTCCGGCACAATGACCATCTCGAACTCCAGGCCCTTTGACTTGTGGATGGTCATCAACTGAACGCCGAATTCGCTGCTCGCCTGAGGGTCGGGCAATGCGGTGAGCTTGTCGAGCGCCGCGTCGAGACCGGGACCGAGCAAGTCCTGCTCGCCTCCGGGGAGACTGTCCAGGCAACTCCAAAGGAGGTCAACATTGGCGCGGGCGGTGGCGTCGACGCAGTCGGCTCCGCCGAGGCGAAGCCAGACTTGTTCGAGCCAGGTTCCCGGCGATGCGGCGCGGATTGCTTGTGCGGAAGCAAGTGCGTTGAGGACGCGCGTGGCGGCCTGGCGGCCCGGTTCGCTGAGGAGGGGCAGGCGTTCGGCGAGCAGTTCGGGAACGGGACGGGCGAGGAGGTCTGGATCGTCGCCGCTGGTGAGGCGGTGCAGGTCTTCAAGCGAGAGGCCGCACCACGGGGCTCGGAGAATTCCCAGCCAGGCGACGCGATCCTGTGGATTGAGCAGTGCGCGGGCCAGGGCGACGGCGTCAAGGACCTCGGGGCGGGCAGAGAGGTTCTCAAGATCGAGGGCGCGAAAGGGAATTGCCGCTTCGCGAAGGGCAAGAGCGATGGGCGCAAGGGCGTTGCGGGTGCGGCCAAGGACGGCGATGCGGTATTTCTCGTCGCTCAGTTTTGCACAGGCATTCGCACAGGCTTTCTCCATGGGCTCAAGGTGGCTCTTGATCAGCGCAACGATCTGCTGGGTTTGCGCTGCGTTGGCGGCTTCTTTCTCGCTGAGCGCCTCTGGATTAACGTATTTGCCACGTGTAACTTGCGGTGAAAAGTTGAGATGAAACTTGAAGTATACACCGGGACTGGGATGGGTCTCTCTGGCGGGCTCGGCGGAGGAAAAAACTACGCCGCTGCCATCGTCCGCTGCAAAAACCTGGACAAAAACATCGTTCAGCCGTTTAACCAGCGATGGAGCGGTGCGGAAGTTCGCCTTGAGAGGGACGAAGTCAAAGAGGAGCGGGTCTGACTCAGGGATTTCAAGGCCGAGCGTCTTCACGCGGGGAAAGAGCTCTGCATCGGCGTCGCGAAAGAAGTAGATGGACTGCATGGGATCGCCGACCAGGAAGCAGGTGCGGCCGTCGCGAGCTTGCCCGGAGTCTGGCCAGGCGCCGATGAGGGCGGCGAGCAACTGGTGCTGGCGGCGGCTGGTGTCCTGGAACTCGTCGACCAGCAGATGGCGGATGCCGTCTGCCACGGCAAATGCCGCGTCGGTGGGCAGGCCGTCGGGGCCTCGGAGCACGCTTTGAGCAATCTGGGCGACTTCAATGAAGTCAACGGCGGCGGCTTCGGCAAAGACGACCTGCAACTCGGCGGCGGCGTGGCGGAGCAGGGTGAAGCAGGCGCGAACGATTTGCCAGTCTTCCTCGGTATAGCGGGCTGGGGGCAGGTCCCGCACGGCGGCGAGGGCGGACTCGAGGCCGGGGACGGCGTTGAGGCGGGCGATCAGATCGAGGATCTGGGCCTTCTCGCGTTTGCGGTCGGCAGGGAAACCGAGACGCTTATCCACTTGCTTGCGGAGTGTGCCGCTGCCGATCAGAAGGAACTGGGCGAGGCTGACGTAGGCTTGACGACCTTCTTCGAGAGAATCGCCGCAGGGGAACGGGGCCGTGGGGAATTCGACCAGTTCAGCCAAGTCGCGAAGGAGCTGGCCGCCGGTTTGCTCGCAGGCGAAGCGCGCCAATGCCAGGGCTTCCTCGCGTGCGCCGGGAACCAGGTTGAGAAGTTGTTCGAGGGCGGTGAGGGCTTCGCGGACGGCATTCGCGAATGGGCGCTCCAGCCGCTGGCGCAACTCGTCTGACTCGGGGTCGTTTGATTCAGGCTTGCGGTTCAGGACGAAGTCGTGCATCCAGCGGTCGCGCTTGCCGAGCATTTCGACGAGCAGGTCCTCCATCTCCTGCCAGTTGTTGTCACGCCACAGCAGCAGGGCTTCGATAGCTTCGCTCAGGACCTGATCGGCCTGGCCGATTTTCTCGAGGGTCTGGCGGGCTGCGCGGCGATAGAGTTCGTTGGGCTGCTCGGCGATGCCCAGGCCGCCGCCGAGCGAAGAGAGTAACGGCTGCTGCAGGGCCAGGTCGCGGCAAAAGGAGTCGATGGTGGAGATGCGGAGCTGCGCAGGCAGGTCGAGGAGTTTCCAGTCGAGCCGGCGCGAGTGTTCAAGGGCGCGGCGGGCGAGGGCGTCCATCGAGAATTCATCAGTTGCATCCGGCAGGCCGTCGCTGATGGCGGCCTTCTCAAGTTCGGCAAGGATGCGGTGGCGCATCTCAGCGGCGGCAGCGTTGGTGAAAGTGATGGCGACGACCTGGCCGGGCTCGTCGACCTCGGCGAGCAGGCGGAGGAAGCGGCGGGTCAGCAGGTCGGTTTTGCCCGAGCCGGCCGGGGCCTGGACCAGGATGGAACGGCTGGGATCGAGGGCGCGATTGCGCTGGGGTTGATCGGGAGGCACGGGTTTTTGAGTGAGGCTACTCATCGGCGGCCTCCGCGCTGTCAGAGTCTTCCTCAGATTCGAGTTGGGGCTGGTTTTCGCTCTCCTGGATGCGGCAGAGAGTTTGCAGGCCGCAACGCTCGCAGGTTTTGGGGTATTCGCGGGGATTGACTTCGGCGCGACCGGCGAGGAAGTCGCCGGCGAGCTGCTCGATGTGGGCTCGCCAGTCGATGAGCAGCTCGGCTGAGAGGCTGTTTTTGACCAGGGCGCTGCTGCCGGCCAGATTGGCGAGCAGGGTGGCTTTGGCGTCGCCCACACGGCCCGCGAAGGATTGATCGCCTGCACGGAGCTTGGCAAAGACGAGGCCGCCGAGCATTTCTTCCTCGCGGTCGAGAGCAAAGCCGGCATAGAGCGGCAGTTGCACATCGTCGGGGCGGGGCAGATCCCAGGATTTGGGGGAGACACTGCCGGATTTGTAGTCGATCACCAGCAGGGAACCGTCGTTGAGGCGATCAATGCGGTCGAGGCGCAGATCGAAGGTGAGCCCAGCGAGGTGGATGGTGCGGGCAATTTCGGTTGCGGTGACTTCAAAGTCGATGCGGGCGGATTCGTAGTCCAGCCACTCGGTGACCAGGTTGGTGAGGCGCTGCTCCTCAAGCTCCAGGTAGCGCGGGGGCATGCGGTCGCGGATTCCGGGTTGGATTTCATTGCGGAGAGCGCGATGGACATGGTTGGCTGCAAAAGGCCGCCGGTCGAGCAGGTTTTGGAGGTCATTCAGGGTGCCGATGCCGTCTGGCGGCCCGGCCCAGATGGCGTGGAGAACTGCGTGGAGAAGCTGTCCGCGCTGTGAGGCAGTCAGGCCGGCCTCGGCGGGCTCCCAGCTTTGGGCGGCCAGGCGCGCGGTTGCGAAGGCCTTGAAAGCGCATTGCGACTGGCTTGTGAGGACGCTTGCGCCTCCGCGGACTTTCCCCGGAGGGAAGGGAATGCGGCTGAAGTCCTCAAAGGGGATTGTGAGCGGAGCCCGGCTGGCCGGGGCGGTCAACTCCGGCGGCAGCGGCTGCGGAATGCCGACAAGCTGGGAGATCGCGCGGGAAGGGCGGGCTTCGACGCCGGCGTTCTGCTTTGCGCAAGAAAAATGGACGTCTGGCGCGGCGGCGATGAGGCGGGTGGTGATGGCTTGGGCCAGGTCCCAGTCGAGCTGGGGGCTGGCGTGGGGCATGTCCGCCTGACGTTGCACCTCCTGCGGGAGCAAGGGATGCGTTGCGCCACCCGCCGGCCAGGCGTCCTCGTTTGCTCCCAGGAACCAGACAGCATCGGCGGTGAGGCCTGCCGATTCGGCAGGGCCGGCAATCTGGATGGGGGCGTCGCGGGATTCTGGAGCAAAAAGGGTTTCGTCGAGGGTGCGGGCGAGCATGGAAAGAAATTCCTTCCATTGCATGCGGCGGCCATCGAAGCCGAGCGAGCCGCATGTTTCAACGGCCTGCTGCCAGCGGTGGGCGGCCTGGAATTCAGCGCTCGAAAGAGGCCCTGAAAACGGATTGGCGCCGGGAAAGCCAGCGCTATCGAGCAACTGCGGAACCAGTTCGACCCAGTCGAGTGGGGTTTGTGGGCGGCGCGCGAACTCAGCCAGGCGGCGTTGGGCTTCGGCCATGCGGTTGACCCAGGCGTCGGGAAGCCGGCTGTTGGGCGGGAAACCGATAAAGGCCTTCAGCGTCCATTGAGGCTGCTGTAGGCCACGGCGGCGGAGAGTGTGCATGTGCGCCTGGAGGGCGGAAGCCTCCTGTGGATTGGCGGCGGCGTGGCGGGTGGAGAAGAGCCAGTCCAATTCGTGCTCGGCGAGCGGGCCGGAAAGCCAGCGGAGCAGCAGATACGCGGCATTCGGCAAATCAACCTGGCTGAGCGGGATTCCGAGGGAGAACTCGAAGAGCGGGGAACTGGCGGGGCCGGTTTGCATTGACCCAGTGTGCTTGAGAAATGCCCGTTCGATCTGGCCGCGACGGGTGCGATCAGCGGCGTCCTGCGTGATGACTAGGAGGCGAGCATTTGGATTGTCGGCCAGCTTGTGGATACACCAGAGGGCGCAGGCAGCGAGTTCGGACAGGGCGTCGGGGGCCTGGTGGAAAAGAATCTGTGCGGCCGGATGGCCGGCAATTGCCTGCCGCCACTCGCCCCAGGCATCGAAGAGGCTGCGCTGAATGGGCAAAATGCGGTCAAAACCCGCAAGGAGCAGCGCAGGGCGTGGGGCTTGGCTGGCTGCGAAAAAACTCTTTCCGGCGGCAGGCCAGGGATTTATCCCTGGCATCAAGTCGGCAGGCTCGGTGCGGGCTTTAGCCCCTGAGATATGCGTTTCGCCGACTTCGTTCGGATACTCTCCTTTTTCCGCGGACTGTTCAGCCAGGCCGGTCGCGGGTGACAGGAACTGGATCAGTTCGAGAGGCAGGCGCGCAGAGCTGAGCAGGTTGGCGGCGCGGCAGGTTTGATCAAATGCACTGAGCCAGTCGCTGAAGGCGGCTGCATCCTGCTGCCAGGCGCTACGGGCTGAAGCGCGCAGGAGATTGGGTGCGTAGGAGCAGATTAACTCGTGGGCTTCCATGGCCAGTCTGGCCAGGCGGTGGCGTGGGCCTTCAAGCAGAGTTGCGAGGTGGTTGTGACTGCCTGCGATCTCCGCCCAAAGAGCCTGCTCCTGGGTAGGGTTGAGCAGCAAGCGGCCGTCGCCTCCGCCATTTTTGCTGTGTTCTTCCCAGGCGGCGCGGACAAAGGTCTTCCAATCCAGAATGTTGGGTGCGGGCCAGGCGGTGAGTCCTTCGGCGCGGCGTGCGCGATGGAAGGCGGAGGCTACAGCGCGAGTGGCGCGGTCACTGGCCGTAACCACCAGGCCGCCGCTGCGCAGCCAACCATCAATTTCCGATTCCGCGGATGTGCCCATTCCAGCGTTATACGCCGGTGGGCAGGGGTGGGGCGAATTCAGAGGCCGATCGCGCAGGCTGCCCCGCAGCCTGCATGGAAAGCATCTTGATTCAGCACTCGGCGTGCGCGGGCAGACAACCAGCTTGCCGTGATGACAACGGTCCTCACACCCGCTCAAAACTGCGGACGCCTCATCCGCCGGCCAGTCTTACTTCCACTGATCGCACTTGCTCTTGTCGCGCTCTTGGCCTCAAACCCCACCGTAGGCTGCGAAACCGCCATCCACCGGAATCACCGTGCCCGTAACGAACTCCGAAGCCGGCGAGAGCAGCCACAGCGCAGCGCCAAATAGATCTTTGGGTTCGCCAAACCGAGCCATCGGCGTGTGCGCGATGATCGTATTCCCGCGTTTGGTCAAGGTGCCCGTCTCCTTGTCGGTCAGCAAGAAACGGTTTTGATTGGTCAGAAAGAATCCGGGAGCAATGGCGTTGACGCGGATCTTCGGCGAGTATTCCTGGGCCATGTGTACGGCCAGCCATTGGGTGAAGTTGCTGACCGCAGCTTTTGCCGCGGAGTAGGCCGGAATACGCGTCAACGGCCGGAAAGCATTCATGGATGAAATATTCAGAATGATTCCATGGTTCTGCGCAGCCATGATTCTCCCAAAAGCCTGGCATGGCAAAATGGTGCCAAGAATATTCAGTTCGAACACCCAGCGCAGAGCGTCGGCGGGGAGATCGAAGAATTTCATTTCACTGCTGGTGGTGGCGTTCGGCTTATTGCCGCCCGCACCGTTGATAAGGCAGTCGATTTTGCCCATATTGCTGGCCACGTCTTGAGCTGCCTGGGCGATGCTGTCGCGGTTGAGCACGTCGCAACGGAAAAGAGAGAATTGCTTCCCCCGCTTCCCCATGTGATCGGCCATATCCCTGGCCGGCTCGAGATTGATGTCCAGGATAGCGACTTGAGCGCCGCATCCGGCCAATGCACGGGCAATTTCGCTGCCCAGAATGCCGGCGCCTCCGGTTACGGCGACCACCATCCCTGTGAAATCGTACATCCTTGTGAGTTCTGCCAGATCAAAGGAAACTCGTTCTGCGGTTTCCGGCTCGTGTTCCAATGCGAGAATTGCGGTTCCTGCCATCGTGCATCCCCTCGTCAGTTCTTTCAGATCAAAGGAGGTTGGTTACGCAGTCTCTGACTCGTTTACAACGCGGCGCCTGGTCGTGAGTCGCGCCCCAAAACAGCCGCCGGAAGGAAACGTTGCCAGCTTTCACACAGGTGTCCCAGATACATAGGACTCGATGACTTCTATTAATGATGGATAGCGGTCTATTCGGTCAGTGACTGCTGTCACTTGTTTTGATTGAGATGAGACAAATGCGGATTCTGTCTTGAATCCGCTCCATTCTTGTCCACCGTAAGTTACCTCACATCAACCTGTGCCGCCGGTCACAGTCTTGATGTGGCTTTCGACGTATTCAACGTATCTAATGGATGGTATCAAGAAAGGAAGTTGCCTGATGCTTCTTGAGTTGAGCGTGTCGCTGAAGGGAAGGCACGAGCCAGCGAACGATCCTTCTGTAGATATGAATAGAATCATTGGCGCCAGCGGTTTGCATTACGAGACGACAAACAAGGGCGCTGTTCTCGAAGGAAGCTGGGAGCAGCTCATGGCCGTCGCTAAAAAATGCCACGACGAAGTACTCAAAAAGAACGATCGCTTCACAACCCTGATGAAAGCTGTCGACGATGCGGGCGCCGCTGTTCCGCCAGCCCCAATATGCGGTGGGAACGAGCCCGAGGTTGTCCTTGAAGACGACGGCGAGTGGATGATGATGTAGCTTCCCTAGTGGTGTCCGCCACACAGATGGTCGTTTATGTTTGAAAGGGCACGACTTCAGTCGTGCCATAAATGGCGCAAAACGAGCCGGGCTTTAGCCCCTGAGGGAAGTCTCTTCTGCGAATTCCGCCCATTTGCGGGCATCGGTAAAGGACTCTATTTGCGGTGGCCTACACTAGTAGATCCACCTGGCGGTCAGAACCAGCTCGTGGTTATAGCTGTGGAAGTGGCTGGTGGCGATCTGCATGCCGCCGCCGAAGGCCAGCCCTGGACGCGATTTAGGATCCGAGGGGTGCAAGCCGCACTTGCCTATGATCAGGCCGGGGGTAATGAACTCCTGTGTTTTGCCGTCATTGCTGCCCCCCTTATAGAAGGTTGCGTTGCTTTCGATCTCAGGCCAGAAGAACTTGGCGACGCGATACTGTGCCGCGGTATTCCAGAGCACGGGCCGGCCGGAGGTGGTGGTCGCGGGAGTCCCGGTGGGCAGGGTCGCACCGATGGTGGATTGCACATCGAAGTTGCCGAATCCCTTGCCGGCGCCCACGTTCGGCTGGAGGCTGGCGTTGGTCGAGCCGTTTTTGTAACTGCCGGTGGGAATGGTGGTCAGCACCCAGGCGCTCAGGGTGTAGCTGCCGTGCTGTGCGTTGCCGCTGGCGATGCGGTACTTGGCGAGGAACGAGAAATCGCCGAAGCCGTCCTTGCTTGAGGCTGGGGCCGGCAGGTTGTGCTTGATAAAAGGCGGTAGGTCGATGGCGAACTCAGTGTGATTCCACGGGATGAAATTGACCGCTTTGCTGTTATCCAGGTTCCATGTGTCGGTAAGTGTGGGGGTAACCTGGCGCACGAAGTCGGTCCGCACCACCTGGAAGAGGCCCGTGTAAGTCGTGACCAGCGGGACTGCCCAGGCGGGTTGCCTGGACTGGATGGCGGAGGTGCGAACGGACCACTGGTTGAAGAATCCGCTTGGGGCGGCGTTTGCCGAGCCGCCTTGCGCGTACACACTGGCCGTGGCCAGCAGGAAGAACAGGGAAAGGGGAAGCTTTCTCATGACGGTTTCTTGAGCATGACGGGCGGGGGGGAGACCGGCAACCGTCCATTGGGCTAGTTCCTTCTCCACCTAAGGGTGGAACACCCTAGTTCTTTGGCCGTATGA